>JACDHV010000035.1 GCA_013820855.1 Gemmatimonadales bacterium
ATCCTCAACGACCCTGACACGCCCATCTGTACCGTCGTCGCGCCAAGGACCGAGGAGGCCCCCGCCGTGGTCGAAGAGGCCGCCACGTCCGAGCCGGAGCTCATCCGGAAGCCGAAGCCCGAAGAGGGCGAGGACGAGGGCGAGACCAAGCCGAAAGCCTGAGCGCTGCGCGCCATCGTGGGGCTGGGAAACCCCGGCCCGGAGTATGTCGACACCCGGCACAACGCCGGGTTTCGCCTTGCCGATCACCTGGTGGCGCGCTGGCGGCTGGGCCCGCTGCGCCGGGGCGACCGCGCCAGGGTGGCCGAAGGCACGTGGAGCGGGCAGGCCGTTCGGGTGCTGGAGCCGCAGACCTACATGAACCGGAGCGGTGCCGCGGTGGCGCCGCTGCTGGCCCTTCCCGACTTCGATCCCGCCCGTGACCTGCTGATCCTGGTGGACGACGTGGCCCTGTCCATGGGCCGGTTCCGTCTCCGGGGCGCGGGTTCCGCCGGGGGCCACAACGGTCTCAAGAGCATCGAAGGCGTGCTCCGGCGCCAGGACTATGCCCGCCTCCGCATTGGCGTGGGTCCGGTCCCTCCCGGACTCGATGAGCTCTCCGACTTCGTGCTCGACGCCTTTCCGGCAGAGGACCGCGAGACTCTGGACGCGCTCCTCGACCCCATGGCCGACTCGGTGGAGACCTGGCTCGAGGCCGGGATCGAGCAGGCGATGACCAAACACAACCGGTAGCCATGCTGCGCCTCGGTATCGTCGGTCTTCCCAACGTCGGCAAGAGCACCCTCTTCAACGCCCTCACCTCCGCCGGAGCCCTGGTGGCGAACTACCCCTTCGCGACCATCGAGCCCAACACCGGCGTCGTGCAGGTGCCCGATCCGCGGCTCGACGCGCTAGCGGGCATCGTGTCGCCCGAGCGGACGGTCCCCGCGGTCGTGGAATTCGTGGATATCGCCGGCCTGGTGAAGGGTGCGAGCGAGGGGGAGGGGCTCGGAAACCAGTTCCTCGCGAACATCCGCGAGGTGGATGCGATCGTGCACGTCGTGCGCTGCTTCGAGGATCCCGACGTGCAGCACGTGGTGGGTGCCATCGATCCCGCGCGGGACCGTGAGATCATCGACATCGAGCTGGGGCTCGCCGACCTCGCGAGCGTCGAGAAGCGGCTGGACAAGACGGTGCGGGCCGCGCGCTCCGGCGATGCCCAGGCGAAGGTGGAGCAGCGGCTGCTCGAGACCCTGCGGGATGCGCTGGCGGCAGGGCTGCCCGCCCGGTCGGTCGCACCCACGGATGAAGAGGCGCCCTCCTACCGCTCCTTCAACCTCCTGACCTCCAAGCCGGTGCTGTACGCCGCCAACGTCGGCGAGAACGAGATCGCGTCGGGCAACCGCTTCGTGGACGCTCTGTCGGCGGCGATCGCCCGCGACGGACAGAGCGCCGAGGTCGTGATCTTTTCCGCGAAGGTCGAAGCGGAGCTGGCCGAGCTGGCGCCGGAGGACCGGAAGGACTTTCTCGAGTCACTCGGCGTGAGCGAGTCCGGGCTCGACCGTCTCGCCCATGCCGCGTACCACCTGCTGGGGCTGCAGAGCTACTTCACCGCGGGTGAGAAGGAGGTGCGGGCCTGGACGATTCACCGCGGCGACAAGGCCCCGGCGGCCGCGGGCGTGATTCACTCCGACTTCGAGAAGGGCTTCATCAGGGCCGAGACGGTAGCCTTCGACGACTTCGTCAGGGTGGGGGGATGGAAGCCCGCGCGCGAACAGGGGCTGTCGCGCGCCGAGGGCAAGGAGTACGTCGTGCAGGACGGCGACGTGATGCTCTTTCGCTTCACTTGAGTGAGGAGAGGCTCCGCGATGCGGCTGCTGTCGGTGCAAGTCGGCACCCCCCGCACCGTCGGAACTCCCCTCGCGGAAAATCCGATGGAGCGGGCCTTCACCAGCGCAATCTGGAAAGCCCCCGTGTACGGGCCGGTTCATGTCGGTGTGCTCGGCCTCGCCGGTGACGCCGTGGCGAACACCAAGGTGCACGGCGGCGTGGACCAGGCGCTTCTCATGTACTCCGCCGCGCACTACCCGCTCTGGGAGTCGGAGCTCGGCCGGCGCATGGATGCCGGCGCCTTCGGCGAGAATCTCACCGTGGAGGGGCTCGACGAGGACACGGTCTGCATCGGCGATGTGCTCGAGGTCGGGGCGGTCAGCCTGGAGGTGTCCCAACCGCGTCAGCCCTGCGCGACGTTGGCCCGCCGGCACCAGATGCGCGACATGATCGCCATGGTGCGCCGAAACGGACGTAGCGGCTGGTATCTGCGCGTGCTGGTCGCGGGTGCGGTCGAGGCCGGCGGGCCGATCCGGATCGTGAACCGCCCCAACCCCGAATGGACCGTGCGTCGCGCCGCGCGGGTGATGCAGGCCCGGCGGCGGCATCCGGCGGAGGCTAGGGCGCTCGCCGAATGCTCAGCGCTGTCCCGGGGCTGGCGCGTGCAACTCGCCGGGGTGTGATCGGCGCGACACACGGACCTACCGCCTCGCGGTCGCCCCGCCTATACTACCCCCCTCACAAACCATCCTCTCCGGCGCCCGCACCAGGCCCGGGGCGACTCAGACCGAAGGAAGGTGTCATGACCCGTCAGTACGAGGTCGTCTATATCTTCGATAGTGCCCTCGAAGAGACGGCCATCAACGAGCGCCTCGCTCGCTTCCACGCACTCATCCAGCAGCCGGAAGTCGAGCCTCCCCAGCTCAGTCACTGGGGCAAGCGTACCCTCGCGTATCCCATCAGGAAGCACGAGACCGGCTATTACGTCGTCGCCAAGTTCGACGCGGCTGCCACCGCCCTGCCGGAGTTCGAGCGTGCGATCAAGCTCGACGACGGCGTGCTCCGCTTCCTGGTGGTGGTGAACGAGGGCGCCCAGCCGGTGCCGGTCACCGCCGGCAAGACCGACGAGGAGGACGACGAATGAGGCGGCCCCAGAAGACCTGCGCCATCTGCGAATCGGGCGTGCGGGTCGTGGACTACAAGGACGAGCGCACCCTGTCCCGGTTTCTCACCGAGCGCGGCAAGATTCTCCCCAGCCGGCTGTCGGGCACCTGCGCCCGCCACCAGCGGCAGCTCAGCACCGCGATCAAGCGCGCCCGGCAGCTCGCGCTGCTGCCGTACATCAAGGGCTTCACGGGCTGAGCGTGTCCGCGCCGCAGGCGGAGCCGGCGGGCGGACGCTGGGGTCAGGTCCTCGCCCTGGCCGGGTTCCTCCTGCTCGCCCCCCCGATGTTCCTCTTCGGCCCGCTGGCCGCCCTGCTGATCGTGTCGCGGCCGGCCACCGTCCGGGAATGGGTGTGGCTCGCCGCGGCAGTGGCGTGGTCGGCCCTCTGGCTCCAGCAGGCCGGAGGGCTTGGGGCCCAGTTCGCCCGGGCGGCGGCCGTGCTGGTCTCCGGGAGCTTTCTGGCCCTCACGCTGTGGCGCCCATCGAACCGGGTGTCCCGGGCGCTGGCTGCGACCGGTGGCGCCGCCGTCGGCCTCGCGGTGTGGATGGTGGGGCTGGGGCTCCAGTGGAGCTCGCTTCGCTCGGCCGTCGAGGTCGAGCTCGAGGCGTTGCAACGGGGAATGCGGGGCGGGTTGACCGGGGTGGCGGGTGCGTCCGAAATGTCGGCACCGATGTCCGCGATGGCGGACACGGTGTCGATGCTGTACCCCGGCCTGCTGGCCCTCGCCGCCATCGCGGGACTTCGGCTGGCGTGGGCGTGGTACCACAGAATCGCCGATCGTCCGATCGGTGCTCCCCCTGCCCCATTCTCCGCGTTCAGCTTCAGTGACCAGCTCGTGTGGGGATGGGTGATCGGCCTGGCCATGGCCCTCGTGCCCGAGCCGTCATGGGCCCGCGTCGTCGGCGCGAACCTCCTGCTGATCTGGAGCGCGCTCTACGCCACCAGGGGCCTGGCGGTGTTCGTGACCGGAGCGAGGCGCACCCCGAAGCCCGTCCTGACGGCCCTGGCGCTGGTCACCATGGTGCTGCTGCCGTTCGTGATCAGCGGGCTGACGATGGTCGGCCTCGCCGATACCTGGCTAGATTTCCGGCGTCGCATGACGCCGGCCACCGGAGGGTACGACCGATGATCGAAGTGATTCTGCGTGAGGACATCCAGACCCTCGGCAAGGCGGGGGAGATGGTCCGCGTGAAGCCGGGATACGCCCGCAATTACCTGCTGCCCCACGGATTGGCTTTCGAAGCGACCGAGGGCAACAAGAAGCGGATCGAAGCAGAGACGAAGGCGAGAGGGGTCCGGAACGCCGCCGAGAAGACCGAGGCGGAGACGGCCGCGGCCAGGCTGTCGGCCGTGAGCCTCACCATAGCCGGGAAGGCCGGTGAGGAGGGCAAGCTCTTCGGCTCCGTCACGGCCCAGGACGTGGCGGACGCGCTGGCCCGTGAGGGTCACACGATCGACCGCCGGCGCATCGAGCTGGACCATCCGATCAAGTCGCTGGGCGAGCACATCGTAAGCGTCCGGCTGCATCCCGAAGTTCACGCGGAGGTGCGGGTCTCGGTCGTGCCGGAGTGACCCGCCGCGCATGAGCGTCGGGATCGCGTACGTCGACGGTCCCCGGCTGGCGCGGTCGATCTTCGCCGCCGCGGACTGGGTGGCCGCCAGTCGCGACGAGATCAACCGGATCAACGTCTTTCCCGTTCCCGACGGGGATACCGGCACCAACTTCAGCCTGACGCTTCGCGCCGTCGCCGACGCCCTCAGGGCGCTCGGTGACGTGCCGCTTCCGGAGACGGCCCGGACCATGGCCCGCGCCTCGGTGCTTGGCGCCCGGGGCAACTCCGGGATGATGCTGGCCCATTTCCTCCTCGGCTTCAGCGAGGCCCTCGGCGAACGAACGACGGCCTCGGCCGCCGAGGTCGCCTCCGCGCTACGGGCCGGCTCCGACCGGCTCTATGCCTCGCTGGACGACCCCCGGGAGGGCACGATCCTCACCGTGGCGCGCGAGGCCGTCCAGGCGGCGGAGCGCGCCGCGGCCGATTCGCCCGACATCGCCGAGTTCATGCATCGCCTGCTGGAAGAGGGCGAGGCGGCGCTCGCGCGGACCCCCGAGCTCATGGCCGTGCTGCGCGAGGCCGGCGTGGTGGACGCGGGCGGCATGGGATTCGTGCGAATGCTGGAGGGCGTGGTCCGCTACATCGAGGGTGACCCGATTCTGGCGGTCACCGAGGTCGACGTGCAGCCGGCCGACGTCCCCGCGGCGCGGGTGGAGGTCGCCGCCGAGCGTGACTTCCAGTACTGCACCGAGGTGCTGGTGCGCGGCGAGCTGCTGCCGCCGGCCAACGAGGTCCGGGCGGCGATGCACGCCTTCGGCGGCTCGATCGTGGTGGCCGCAGCTGGTGACATCCTCAAGATCCATGTGCACACCGACAGCCCCGGGGCCGTCTTTAGCTATGCGGCGCGCTGGGGACGGGTCGAGACCACCAAGGCCGACGACATGCACGCCCAGCACCGCCGGCTCGCCCACGCCGAGCGGCGGGCGGTGGCCGTCGTGACCGACTCCTCGGCGGACCTCGCGGACGTCGTGCTCGACCGGCATCACATCGCCCTGGTTCCGCTGCAGGTCGTCTTCGGCGACGAGACGTTCCGCGATCGGGTCGAGCTCAAGCCGGAAGAGTTCTACCGGCGGCTGCGCGGCGCGCGGGAGCTGCCGACCACCTCGCAGCCCACACCCGCGGACTTCGTCCGGGTGCTGCGCGACGCCCGCGCAGAGGCGGACGAGGTCGTCGCCGTGCTCCTCTCCGCCGCCCTCTCGGGCACGTTCGCCTCGGCCCAGGCGGCGGTGCGGGCGGCCGGCATCAGCGGTGTCCACCTGGTCGACAGCCGCTCCGCCTCCCTGGGGCTCGGCATGCTGGCGCTGCGAGGGGCCGAACTCGCGGAAGCGGGGTGGCGGGCCGCCGACATCACCCGGGAGCTCGAACGGGTGCGCGAGCGGTCGGGCATGCTGCTCACGGTGGACCGCTACGACAACCTGCTGCGCTCCGGCAGGGTCTCGCGAGGCAGGGCGTGGCTCGCCGGCATGCTGGACGTGAAGCCGGTTCTGTCACTGGACGCCGCCGGGAGAGTCATTCCAGTGGACCGTGTCAGGGGCAAGGACAATCTGGTGCCGAGGGTGCTGGCGTTACTGGAAAAACGCCTCACACCGCGTCCCAGGGTGGTACGATTCGGTGTGGCGCACGCCGAGGCCCCGGAGATGGCCGAGCGGGTCCGAAACGCTCTCGTGTCGGCGTACGAGCCGCGGGACTGCTTCGTCACGCTGGCCACCGGCGTGCTGGCCACTCATGTGGGGCCCGGGGCCTGGGCAATCTTCTACCAGGTCGAGGACGGCCCGGCCGAAGCATCCGGCGGCCGGGACGAAGGAACCAAGGAATGACACCGACACCCGAGGCGCTGCGCCTCGCATTGGACGCCATACAGGATCTCAGGGCCAACGAGCTCGTGGTACTCGATTTGCGAGGGCTCACGGATGCCACCGACTACTTCGTGATCGCGTCCGGCACGTCCGATGCCCATGTCCGCGGCATCGCGGAATCCGTGATCGAGAAGCTCGGGCGGCGGGGCCACCGGACCCATCATGTCGAGGGGCTCAACGGCGGGCGCTGGGTTCTCCTCGATTTCGTGGACTTCGTGGTCCACCTCTTCCACCCCGAGACGCGCTCTTTCTACCAGCTCGAGCGTCTGTGGGATGACGCACCGGAGCTGCTGATCAGCTCCACCTAGCTGAGGTCGCCATGCTTCGACGCACCGCTCCAGCGCTGTTCCTCCTGCTGCTCGGCCTGCCTGGGGCGCTCTCCGCCCAGTACTTCGGCCGCAACAAGGTCCAGTACACCAACTTCGATTTCAAGGTCATTCAGACCGAGCATTTCGACGTCTATTTCTACGAGCGCGCGCGGGCTGCCGCGATGGATGGCGCCCGCATGGCGGAGCGCTCGTATGCCCGGCTGTCCAAGGTGCTCAACCACGAGTTCCGGGAGCGGAAGCCGATCATCCTGTACGCGTCGCATTCCGATTTCATGCAGACCAACGCGACCCAGGTGGGTGGTGAGGGCACCGGCGGCGTCACCGACTTCGCCCGGAACCGGGCGGTCATGCCGTTCACCGGCTCGTACTCGGACTTCGAGCATGTCCTGATGCACGAGATGGTGCACCAGTTCCAGTACGACGTCTGGTCGCGGGGGCGGGCCGGCGCGGGGTTCGCCACGCTGGTCGCCATCGCCCCGCCGCTCTGGTTCGCGGAGGGCATGGCCGAGTACCTGTCGATCGGTCCGATCAATGCCGAGACGGCGATGTGGCTGCGGGACGCGTCTCTCGAGGGGAAGCTGCCCACCATCGACCAGATGACGGTGGACCCCTACGAGTATTTCCCCTACCGCTTCGGACACGCGCTCTGGTCCTACGTGGCCGAGCGCTGGGGCGATGAAGCCGTCGGCGCGATCCTCAAGGCGACCCTGGCAGGCGGCATCGAGCCCGCCTTCCGGCGCACCATCGGGCTCACCCTCGATCAGCTGTCCGAGCAGTGGCGGGACGCCGTGCAGAAGCGGTATCTCCCCGAGATCGGCGCCCGGGCCCGCGCCCGCGCCGTCGCCGACGAGCTGCTGACCGAGGAGCGGTCGGACGGCATCTACCATCTGGCGCCCGCCCTGTCGCCCGACGGGTCGCAGGTCGCCTACTTCAGCGAGAAGGACTTCTACTCGGTCGACATGTACCTCGCCGACGGCGTCACCGGCGAGGTCAAGCGGCGCATCCTGAAGTCCGGCATCAGCAGCAACTACGAGACGTACCGGTTCATCAACTCGCAGGCGAACTGGTCTCCGGACGGGAAATTCCTGGCCTTCGCCGCCAAGCGAGGCCCCCGGGACGACATCCTGATCGTGGAGGTGGACCGGAACAAGGAAGTCCAGCGCATCGAGCTCGAGCTCAGCGGAGTCACCACACCCTCGTGGAGCCCCGACGGCAAGCAGCTCGTCTTCACCGGGTACGAGGGAGGCGTCAGCGACCTCTACGTCGTGAACCGCGACGGCAGCGGGCTGCGCCAGCTCACCGACGACAAGTACGCGGACCTCCATCCGGTCTGGTCGCCGGATGGCGGAACCATCGCGTTCGCCACCGATCGGGGGCCGGGCACCGACTTCCGCACCCTGGCGTTCGGCAACTGGCGCATCGCGCTCTTCGACCTCGCCACCGGGGCGGTCCGGGTGCTCGACCGGATGGACAACGGCAAAAACGTCAGTCCCCAGTGGAGCCCCGACGGCCGCTCGCTGGCCTTCGTGTCGGACCGGAACGGGGTGAGCAACATCTTTCTCTACGACCTCGACGACAACGCCGTGTATCAGCTCACCGAGTTCTATTCGGGAGCCCAGGGCATCACCCCGCTCTCGCCGGTGCTCTCCTGGGCGCGCGGCGCCGACCGGCTCGCGTTCGTCTATTTCGAGGCCAGCCAGTACGACGTCTACAGCATCACCAATCCGCGGGCGCTGAAGCGCCGGCCGTATCGCGAGCTGGTTCAGGACAGCGTCGGCATCCTGGCCCGCGCGGTGACCCCGCCACTCGACACCTCGCGCTCGCTCCAGGTCAAGGAGGAAGTGCGGCCGCAGGTAGGCGAAGGCGGGTCCATCTACCGCACGCCGTCCGGCTTCCGCTCGTCCAGCGAGGTCGTGCAATCGGGCGACACCACCCGCCCGGTGGAGCCGGTCTCGATCGTCGCGCTGCTGGACTCGGCCAATTACAGCCTGCCGGACACGAGCGAGTTCACCCTCAAGGAGTACCGGACCAAGTTCACCCCCGACTATGTGGCCCGGCCGTCCATCGGCTACGCGCGGGACAACTTCGGTCGCGGCTTCTTCGGCGGCTCGGCGATCTCGTTGAGCGACATCTTGGGCAACCAGCAGCTGGTATTCGCCGGGTACGTGAACGGGCGCATCAGCGAGGCCCAGATCCTCGCCGCGTACGCCAATCTCAGCCGCCGCATCAACTGGGCGGTCGGGGTATCCCAGGACCCCTACTACTTCCTGGAGCCGAGCCAGGTCCTACCCGGCAACGGCCCGACCGAGAACATCTTCGTCACCAACATCCGGCGACTGGTGGTGCGCTCGGCGTTCGGGTCGGCCTACTATCCGCTCAGCCGGTTCCGGCGTATCGAAGCCGGCATGCGCGTCGCCAACGTGGACGACGCCATTCTGAGGATCAACGAGCCGTACAATCCGGCAACCGGCTTCGCGACGGACGATCCGTTCCTGGAGACCGAGAACCTGCCCGGTGTGACGTACCTGCAGCCCTCCACCGCACTGGTCTTCGACAACTCGCTCTTCGGATACGTCGGCCCCTTCTACGGGCAGCGCTACCGGTTCGAGCTGGCGCAGACGGTGGGTGATTGGAGCTTCTCCCAGGTCACGGCCGACTACCGTCGCTACGACCGGATCATCGGACCCATCGTGTTCGCCACCCGCCTCCTGTACTTCGGACGGATCGGACGCGATGCGCGCGAGTTCCGTATATACGCCGGCAGCACCGACCTCATACGGGGCAACACCTCGGGCTCCTACCGGCGCAACGAGTGCCTCGACGCCGACGACCCCGGCTCCGAGACCGGATGCTCGGAGCTCGACCGGCTGGTCGGCACCCAGATCGGCGTCGCCTCGGCGGAGCTCCGATTCCCGATCCTGAACCCGTCGTTCGGCGTGCCGGCTGCGTTCCCGCCGCTGGAGGGCGCGATCTTCTACGACATCGGGCTCGCCTGGGACGATCTGAGCACGATTCGCTGGCAGCGCAGTCCGGGCGACGACGCGGTCCGCGTGCGCACCCCGCTGCGCACGCTCGGCGTGTCGGTCCGCGCCAATCTGTTCGGGTTCGCCGTGGCACGGCTCGACTACTCGATTCCGCAGGAACGCCGGCAGGTCAAGGGGCTGTGGACCTTCAGTCTGGGGCCGACGTTCTAAGGCGGGACGGCGGAACGGCGCGACGGTGGAATGGCGGAACGGAGATAGAGTGAGCGGCGTTTCGGGCAAATTCGAAGCGCCGCTCTCCCGTCCTGCCGGATCCGGGCACCTCGGAACCCTTCCGCAGTTCCGTCTGCATTCCGCCGTTCCGCCGTCCCGCCTGCTTTCCACCGTCCCGCCCTGCCAACTATGTTTCCCTCGTGAACCTGAGACACACGATCGTCGCGGTCGGCCTCGCCGTTCCGCTGGCCGCGTGCGGGGGCGAGCCAGATCTGGCGGCGGGGAACCTGCCGGCGGTCGGCCGGGGCCCCGAGGTCATGACCGTCCTGCGCCTTCCGCGCGAGGGTGGGGCCGCCCGGCTTTACCGCGTCCCGACCCTCGAGCCGTCGGCCTGGAAGCTCGACGACAAGCTTCCTCCGCTGCAGCGCACCGTGGGCGCCGACCCCGATCAGGGGTTCGTGTTTCTGCTCGACAAGAAGCGGAACGTGATCGCACTCGACCTGGAGACGCGTCGGCTGAGGCCGTCGGTGGAACAGGTGCGCCACGCCACGGTCGGCCCGGACGGCGCCCTGTACGCGGTGGACACCGCGAGCAGCGTCATCCGGTTGGTGCGGCGAACCCCGGTCCGCTTCCGCTCCAAGCTGCAGGGCTCGCCCACCGAACTGCACGGCACGATGGGTGGAGCGCTCGTCGCCCGGCTCGCGGGCGACCAGCCCAAGATGGAGATTCTCGGCTCCGACCGACCGCCGGCCTCCTTCGCGGTGCCCGCGGGGCGGCAGGCCCTGAGCCTCTGGGGCGATCTGGTGGCCATCGCTGCCGATAGCGCGGTCGTGATCTACGAGACCGAGGGCGACAGCGACGGCGACCGCGACCGTATTTCGATCCCCGTCTCCGGCGGCGCCAAGGCGGTGATGTTCTCGCCCTCGGGCCACCGTATTTATGTCGCGCGAGCCTCGGAGGGCCTGCTCGTCATCGATCGCATGAGCGGCCAGAAGCTCCTCGAGATTGACCTCCCCGGGCCGGCCATCGGTCTCAGTGGCGATCTCTTCGGCCAGTGGGTGCTGGTCCGGCCCGCCTCGGGCGACTCCGCCTGGGTCGTGGATGTGGGACGGGGCGGCTTCATCGGCACCGTAGACGTCGAATGGGACGACGACCTTCCGGCCGTGGTTTCGCCCAACACGCTGCTGACGCGGCGGGGCACCCGTGTCGTGGCGGTAGATCTGGCCGCCAAGGGCTTCCCGGAGCGCGGCGAGGTGGATGGGGGCGCGGAGGACACCTGGCTGCCGCTCACGTGGCATCCGCCGCAGGAGGAAGGCGTGCCGGTGAACGCCGACTCGGCGGCGCTCGCCGCGGCGGCCGACTCCGCCGGCAAGGGCGCGTCGGTCTACCTCCAGGTGAGCAGCTCGCAGAACCCGACCTGGGCGCAGGAGCTCTCCCAGAAGCTGCGCGCCGCCGGCCTGCCGGCCGCCGTCCTCAAGCCGGCCCGTAGCGACGAGGCGTACCGAGTCGTGCTCGGTCCCTACGCCACTCGCGAGCAGGCCGAGGAGACGGGGCGTGGCATCGGCATGCCCTCGTTCGTGGTCACATCGCAGGATCCTCCATCCCAATAGGGTCCGAGGCCCCCGGGCTTCGAGTTCACGGTTCACGACAGGAACCCGCTCATGAAGCTCACCAAGCTCGAACTGTCCGGCTTCAAATCCTTCGCCGACCACGTCGCGCTCACCTTCGAGGAGGGCGTCACGGCGATCGTCGGCCCCAACGGCTGCGGAAAGTCGAACGTGTCCGACGCGGTGCGCTGGGTGCTGGGCGAGCAGTCCGCACGGCTCCTGCGCGGGGGCAAGATGGAGGACGTGATCTTCCAGGGGTCGGCTGGGCGGCGCCCGGTGAACGTCACCGAGGTCTCGCTCTTCCTCGACAACAGTGAAGGCGATCTCCCCATCGCGTACCGCGAGGTGGTCGTCACCCGCCGCCTCTCGCGGTCGGGCCAGAGCGACTATCTCCTGAACGGGTCGGCGGTCCGCCTGCGCGACATTCAGGACCTGCTGCGCGGCACCGGCCTCGGCAGCGACGCCGGCGTCGTCATCGAAGCCAAGATGATCGATCTCCTCCTGTCCGATCGGGCCGACGAGCGTCGCTCGCTGTTCGAGGAGGCGGCCGGCATCGGGCTCTACCGCGACCGAAAGCACAGCACCGAGCGCCGGCTGGAGGAAACGGCGGTGGACCTCCAGCGGGTGGAAGACCTGATCGCGGAGGTCCAGTCCCAGATTCGGAGCCTCGCCCGCCAGCGCGGAAAGGCCGAGCGTCACGCCAAGCTCACGGAGGAGCGCTTCACCGTGCAGACCACCCTCGCCCGGCGGCTGCTCGAGCGGCTGACCGAGGACGTGGGAGGAA
This sequence comes from Gemmatimonadales bacterium, assembly GCA_013820855.1. Classification (GTDB taxonomy): domain Bacteria; phylum Gemmatimonadota; class Gemmatimonadetes; order Gemmatimonadales; family GWC2-71-9; genus CAVVWJ01. Next base: position 12,358 of record JACDHV010000035.1, read on the forward strand.
TGGAGGCACGCTTCGCGGAGCTGACCCACTTCCTGCCTTCGGCGCGCACCAGGGTCGGTGAGGCCGAGCACCGGCGCGAGGAGGTCTCCCGGTCCCGCTCCGCCGCGGAGAGCCAGCGCACCGAGATCGCGCGGCGCCTCGCGTCCGTTCGGGTGGAGCTCGGCAGGGTGGACGGCGATCTGGCCCTGGCCGCCGAGCGGCTGGCCAACGCGCATGTGCGGCGGGTTCGAGCCGAAGAGGAGCGCTCGCAGGCGCAGCTCCGCGCTCAGCAGGCTCTCCTGGAGCAGGAGGCGGCCACCGCGGACCGAGGCGCCGCGGGCGGCGAGCACGAGCGCATCAGGGCCGAGCTGGCCGGAAGGGCGAGCGCCGAGGAGGAGGTGCGCCGCAGGCTCGCCGAGCAGCGCGGCGAGGTGCGCGAGCGGGAGCAGGAGCTGCAGACGCAAGCCCAGTCCCTCCGGTCCCTGGAGGGCGAACGAACGGCGCTCGAAGGCGAGCTCGTCTCGCTCCGCGAGCGGGTCACGCAGGCCGCCGCGCAGCGGGCCGTGCTCCAGATCGAGCTCGCGACCGCGGAGCGCCGCCGCGATCACGCCATCGAGCAGGCGGGATTTCTGAGTCACGAGGCCAAGCGCGCCGCCGCCGAGGCCGAGCACGCCCGCCACCTGGTGGCGGAGGCGCGGGAGCGCGAAGCGATGCACCGCGCCGACCGCCGTCAGGCGGAGGAAGCGCTGGCGCAGATGACCGCGCGGCGGCACGCGCTCGAGGAACTGGAGCGCGATCGGGTCGGCCTGGCGCCCGGCGCCGCGGCGCTGCTTGCGGCGCGCGATCGCTTCGATGGCGGCGTGCTGGGACCGCTCAGCGACTTCGTGAGCACCGGCCGGGAGGACGCGGAGCTCGCCGAGCGGCTGCTCGGCGACTGGATGCACGCCGTGCTGGTGCGCGACGCGGCGACCGTGCACGCGGTGCGGGAATGGCACGCGGAGCAGCAGCCGGGGGCTCTCGTGTTGCTGCCGCTCGATCCGGGACCCCAGGTCGGCGGTGACGCGCTGCCGACCGACGACCGCCTTCGTGCCGACGGCCCCGCCGCCGGATGGGTTCGGGCCGCCCTCGCCGGCTCCGAGGTGCTCGACGCGACGGGCCGCGTCCTTCGCCGCGCGAGCGGCGCGATCTTCCTGAGTGGCGCGGGAGCGCCGTCGGGCCCTCTCCGCCGCCGCGCGGAGCTGGCATCACTGGTCCAGGAGGTGGAACACGGCGGGGCGGCGGTCTCCACCGCGGCGGCCGCCCTCGAGGAGACGGTCGCGGGCCTCGCCGAGCGGGAGCGCGCGCTGGCGGAGGCGATGGTCGCGGTCGATCGGGCCCGTGAGGCCGAGCGGCAGGCGGCCGCGGTCCGCGAAGACGTGGTGCGTCTGGCCGGCCACCTGACCCGTGAATCCGCGGACTCGGAGTCCCAGCTCGCCCGCCTCACGGAGCGACTGTCCCGTTCCGAGCAGCGCATGACCGAGATCGGCACGGCGCTGGTCGAGGGAGACCTGGCACGCGGACGGCTGGACCAGGAGCTCGGTACCGCGCGTGCACGCCTGGCCGAGCTCGAGAGCGAGCAGGAGGCGGCACGGGAGCAACGGGTGCACTGGCAGGTTCAGGAGGCGCACGTCGCCGGTGGGCTTCGCTCGGCGGAGGAGCGGCTCGCGCGCGCCGCCGCGATGCGGTCCGAGGCAGAGTCGGCGGGCGAGGCCCTGGCGAGCGAGCTGGCGCAGCTCGACGCCGACGAGGCGAATCTCGTGCGGCAGCAGGGGGAGTGGCGCGAGGCACGGGTCGAGCACGAGGTGGCGCTCCGTCGGCTCGAGAGCGCCAGCGCCGATGCGGAGGAGGCGCTCGCGAACGCCGAGTCGGCGCTGGCGGACGCGGAGCGGGAAGTCATGGAGTCGAGAGCGGCTCTGGAATCGGCCAACGAGGAGAGCCACGGGCTACAGGTTCGGCTTACCGAGGCCGCCGGCACCCGCCGGAGCATCGTGGAGCGGGTCGAGGCGGAGTGGCACCGCCCCTTCGACCAGGTAATGGAAGGCGCCCCGCTGCTGGACCTCGACGTCGAGACGCTGCAGGCGGAGTCGGGCCGCATCAACGAGGCCCTCGAGTCGATCGGCCCGGTGAACGCACTCGCCGTCGAGGAACACGCCGAAGAAGTGAAGCGGCTCCAGTTCCTCACCGCACAGCGTGACGACCTCGTGGGCGCGCGCCAGTCGCTCATCCAGGCCATCCGGGAGATCGACGGCACGGCCCGCACCATGTTTCTGGAGACCTTCACCGCGGTCCAGGGCAACTTCCTCCGCGTCTTCCAGACCCTGTTCGGTGGCGGAGAGTGCGAGCTTCGGCTGGCCAACCCCGACGACCCGCTCGAGAGCGAGATCGACATTCATGCCGCGCCGCGTGGCAAGCGCACCCAGCGGATCCATCTGCTCTCCTCGGGGGAGCGCACACTCGTCGCCGTCTCGCTGCTGTTCAGCATCTATCTCACCAAGCCGAGCCCCTTCTGTCTCATGGACGAGGTGGACGCTCCGCTCGACGACGCCAACGTGGGCCGATTCACCCGGCTGCTCGACGAGTTCAAGAGCGGCACCCAATTCCTGGTCATTACTCACAATCCGAGGACCATGCAGGCTGCCGATGCGGTCTACGGTGTCACCATGCAGGAGCCCGGAGTGTCCACGATCGTGGGAGTGAAGCTCGGCGAGCGGGAGCATGCGTAGCGACGGCCACGTGGCCCGGAGCTTGCCAGCAGGTTGACCGAGAGTACACCCCCGGAGAATCGTCGATATGCTCGTCGTCATGCGCCACGGAGCGCCCCAGGAGGATGTCGAGAGGGTGGTTGCCGCCATCGAGGAGATGGGCTACCAGGCGCGCCCGATGCCGGGGCGGCAACGCACGACGGTCGGGCTGGTCGGCAACGACGGGCGGGTGGACGGCTCACGGCTCGCCGCGTTGCCGGGCGTCCAGGAGATCCTCCACGTCACCAAGCCGTACAAACAGGTCTCGCGCGAATGGAAGGCCGAGCCCACCGTGGTGCGTCTGCCGGGTGGGCTGAGCATCGGCGGCGATGACGTCGTGGTAATGGCGGGCCCCTGCTCCGTGGAGAGCGAGCGCCAGATCCTCGACGCCGCCCAGGCCGTCCGCGAAGCCGGGGCGACCGTGCTTCGCGCGGGAGCCTTCAAGCCGCGCAGCTCCCCCTACTCCTTTCAGGGAATGGGACGCGCGGGCCTGCGGCTGCTGGCGAAGGCCCGGGAAGAGACCGGGCTCCTCATCGTGACCGAAGCGATGGACGCCGACGGCCTGGACCATGTGCTCGAGGTGGCCGACATCGTCCAGATCGGCGCGCGCAACATGCAGAACTACTCGCTCCTCAAGCACGCCGGCCGCGCGCGCAAACCCGTGCTCCTGAAGCGCGGCCTGTCCGCTACGATCCAGGAGCTGCTGCTCTCCGCGGAGTACATCCTGTCCGAGGGCAATCCCGACGTGATACTCTGCGAGCGGGGGGTGCGAAGCTTCGATACCGCCACCCGCAATCTCTTCGACCTGAGCGCCATCCCGGTGGTCCACGGGCTGTCCCATCTGCCGATCGTCGCCGACCCGAGCCACGGCACCGGACACCGCGACATGGTGATCCCCATGGCCCGCGCCGCCGCCGCCGCCGGCGCCGACGGGCTCCTGGTCGAGGTCCATCCCACGCCCGACCGCGCCCTCTCGGACGGGGCGCAGAGTCTCTACCCCGGGCAGTTCGATCAGCTCATGCGGGAGACCCGGCTCATCGTCGAGGCGATCGGCCGCCGACTTGCCGAGCCGGCGGGCGTGCGCACATGAGGTCGTCCATCGCCCGGACAGGCGCGGCACTGCTGGTGGTCGCGGCGCTCTCCGTCGTGGCGGGTACTCCGGTCCGGGCCCAGGACGCCCAGGCGATCGTGGGTCGCTCCTCGAAGGCCTACCAGTCGCTCGCCAGCCTGAGCGCGGACTTCGTGCAGATCGTGGACAACCCGATGATCGACAGCGCCGAGAGCCGGGGCACGTTGATTCAGGCCGGGGGCGCCAAGCTCTCGATGCGGTTCACCGATCCTCCCGGCGAGGCGGTCGTGATCGACGGCAAGCACGTCTGGGTCTACACGCCCAGCACGGTGCCCGGCCAGGTGCTGCGGCTCTCCGCGCCCAGTGGCGGGCCGGTGTACGGCTACAATCTGCTCGCGTGGTTTCTCGACCGGCCCGCCGAGCGGTATACGGCGAAGTACCTGCGGCAGGAAAGGCTGGGAAACAGGACGCTGGACGTCGTGGAGCTGGTTCCAGCGGTACCCGACCTGCCGTTCGACAGGGCGGTCCTCTGGCTCGACCGGGAGGATGCCCTGCCCCGGCGCCTCGAGATCACGGAGCAGAGCGGCGCCACCCGCATCCTGGCGCTGTCGAATCTACGGGTCAACCGGAAGGTTCCCGACGAGACCTTCAGATTCCAGGTCCCAACGGGCGTGCGCGTGGTGGATCAGTGAAGCTGGGCAGCGGGCGGGTCCGCTAGGCCAAGCAGCGCCTGGGGAGACGTCGTCCCGCGCGCCAGCTCGATGGCCCGTTGAATCTGGGCGTCGCCCGCTGCCCGTCGGCGCCGCTCCGCTGCCGGACCGAAGGTGTAACGCGCGATCTCGAAGCCCAGCTGCTCCGCCACGAGTCGCGCCGCCCCGCCGAACACGCTGTCCTCGACCGCCACCCCTCGATCCCGCAATCGCCGCTGCACCTCGGCGCGCATGCCGGGCGTCACCTCGAACTGCTCGGCCGCGATGACCTTGCCCTCCCGCAGCTCGAGGGCGTAGGCCGTCAGGACATCGCGGAACACCGGGACTTGCTCGCCCAGCGACCGGGCGAAGGTGGCCTCCAGGGTCGTGAGGGTATCCTGCCCGAGCACCACGTCGGGTACCAGGCCGCTGCTCGCCTGCAGCCTGCGTCCACCGGTGGAGTGCACCTCAGCCTGCGGCATGGCCCGGGCGCCCATCGCGGAGTCCAGCGCGGTTCCCTGGATCGAGCGTCCGCTCGGCGTGAACCAGCGGGCCGTCGTCAGCCGCAGCGGTCGAGTCCACGTGGTAATCGCGCACGTGCGCCAGCACGTTCTCGAACAGCCGGGCCTGCTGGTAGACGTCGCCACCGCCCGCGAGCTGTCGCTGGAGATACCAGCCGCCGGTGAAACAGGAGACCATCGCGGCGGCCGGGAGGACCTTCCACCGTCGGAGCATGGGCTGACCTCGTTCAGGAGGACTCTGCGGGGAGGATACTTGTCAGTAAGGATGTGGCGAGGCGAAAGTTTCGCCCGTCAGGGCTCACCCCGCCGCGGCCGACCTATCCAGGACCCGGGCCATTCGGGCGGCGGCCTCGGGTGGAAGCCCGGCCTCGCCCGCCAGCCGGAGCGCCTCCCTTGCCAGCAGGAGATACAGTTGCCGGTCTTCCGAACCCAGTGCGGCCAGATGGGCGGCCACGGTTTCCACGTCTCCTCGCCGGACCGGGCCGGTGAGCGCACCCGCCGGTCCGGCCTCCAGATTGGCCGCCGCCCCCCGGATCAGCGGCAGGTACAGCCGGCGCGCCACCTCCGGATGAATGCCCGCGGCGAGCGCGAGCCGCTCGGCCACGCCGACGAGAACGGTCGTGTAGTTGGCGGCGAAGGCCGCGCCCGCGTGGTAGGACGGCTTCGCTTCCGCCGGAATTTTCACCGGGATCATGCCGAGCGACGTGGCGAGGAGTTCCGCCGCGGCGAGCGCCCCCTCGTCACCCTCGATGCCCGCATAGGCACCCTTCAGCTGCGTCGCCGCGGTGGCGGGATCGGAGACGGTCTGAAGGGGGTGGAGCGAACCCAGCGCCGCACCGGAGGCGGCCAGCGGGTCCAGCGCCGCCCGGTCTCGCAGACCCGACAGATGGAGCACCACATGGCGGGACCCGATCCCGCCCTCGGACTGAAGCTCCGCCGCGAGACTGGTGATCGCACCGTCCGGAACGGCCAGCAGCACGACCGCTCCGGCCCGCAATGCGTCGCCCCGGGGGCCGACGTGAAGACGAAGGGGTGAGACGATGGGATGAGATGACCGCGATAACAGCGTGACGCCGTGACCCGCGGCGCCGAGTGCGAGCGCGAGCCCTTGACCCATCCGGCCCGCCCCCAGGATCACCACGCTCGGCCGTGTCATCCAGTCGCTCCGGAGCAGGACCCTCGGATACGACCGAGCCCGGCCGCCCCTCGGGGCGGGCCGGGCTCGCGGGAACCAGAAGCCGGGGTGGCGCTCAGTTCCGGGCCGGCTCCGGGTTGCGCGCGGTCACGGCGAGCCCCAGCAGTTCCTTCGGGCTCTGCGCCTGCCGGAGCAGTCCGAGCGCCGTCTGCACCTGCCGGTCCTCGCCCACCCGCCGCCGAATCTCCGCCGGCCGCCCGAAGGCGTACCGAGCGATCTCGTAGCCGAGCTGCTCGTCGATCAGCCTCGCTCCCTGGGCGAACTCCTCCGGAGTGAGCTTCACGCCCTTCGCGCTCAGCCGCTGGAATACCTGCTGGCGCATCTCGGGGGTGACCGTGAACGTCTCGGATGTGACCTTCTTCGTCGCCTTCTGCTCGAGCGCGAATCCGGTCAGCACGTCCCGATACTGCGGCAGATTGGTGCCGAGCGCCTTGGCGAACTCGCGCTCGCCTTCGGTGAGCGTGTCGGCGCGGATCACGATGTCCGGGACGATCCCGCCGCCGCCGCGCACGACCCGTCCGGAGCCGGTGCGGAAGACCGGACGGGCTCGAATCGCGGAGTCGCTCGCCGAGGGATCGGGCTCGCCGAGCAGGGTGTCGCTCGCCTCGAGGGCCGCCTGCTCCGCCTGCTCCTCCTCGCTCTCCACGATGCGCTGGATGGTGCGGCCGCTGGGGGTGAACCAGCGGGCGGTGGTGAGCTTGAGCGCGACGCCTTCGCCCAGCGGGAAGAGCGTCTGCACCAGGCCCTTCCCGAACGTCGGCGTTCCGACCACGACCGCCCGGTCGTGGTCCTGGAGCGCGCCGGCGATGATCTCGGCAGCGCTGGCGGTCCCCTCGTTGACCAGGACGACGATGGGAAGCTCGGGCCACGTCTGCCGCGCGTCGTCGAAGAACTGCTTGGTCGCGCCGCGGGCGCGGCCGCGCGTGGAGACGATCTCCTGCTTGGAGTCGAGAAAGAGATCCGAGACCTCGACGCCCTGGTCCAGCAGTCCGCCGGGATTGAAGCGCAGGTCGAGGACGAGTGACTTCATCCCCTTCCGCTTCATGGCGGTGATTTCCTGGCGCAGCTCGCCCGCCGAAGTCTCGCTCACCGGGTTGAGCGAGATGTATCCGACGTTACCCTCGAACATCGTGCCAGCCGGCACCGAGCGGACGTGGATCTGCGCGCGGGTCAGCGGATACTTGAGTGGCTCCGGAATTCCCGACCGACGAACGGTGAGGGTGACCTTGCTGCCGGCCACGCCGCGCAAGGCCTTCACCGCCTCGTCGTTCTTCCAGCCTTCGGTGGACTTACCATCCACCTCGATGATCTGGTCACCGGTCTGCACGCCGGCCCGCTCGGCCGGAGTTTCGGGGAGCGGAGCCACCACGGTGATCCATCCGTCGCGGACGTCGATCTGGATGCCGAGACCCGCGTAGTTGCCCGAGGTCTGCTCGGTGAGCGCCTTGTAATCGTCGCCGGTCAGGAGAACGGAGTAGGGATCCTTGAGCTGCTCCAGCATGCCCTGCGTGGCCTTCTGGTACAGATCGGTCTCCCCGAGGGAATCGACGTAGTAGGCGCTCACGTGGCCGAGCACGTCATCGAACAGCCGTGCCTGCTGGTACACGTTCCCGCCCACCGCCGTGCCGCGCTGCAACAGCCAGCCGCCGCTCAAGAAGGAGATGACGGACACCGTCGCGATCACACCCCAACGCTGCCTCATACCTGCCTCCGCTCCCGCAGAATGACCGGCGCCGGCCCCAGCCGGCATCCGACCCGCAAATTAACTCGCAACCGCGCCAAACCTCTCGGGTGCCAGCTCGAGGATCTCCGACCAGGCCGCGTGCAAGAGCCGGTCCGGCTCGAGCCGCCCATCCAAATGTCGCACCCCGTCCCCGCGAACCGCCAGGTAGTATCTGGCCACCCGATGGCGGAAATCCCCGCTCTCCTGGTCCAGACGATCAAGGCGCTTCCCGCCGGCAACTTGTCTCGCCTGGCCGACTTCCGGCGTCAGATCGAGAATCAGCGTGAGGTCGGGTACCAGCCCGTCGGACGCTGCCTGGTTGGCGGGAATCACCACCTCCGGCGGCAGCCCCCGGCCCGCCAACTG
>JACDHV010000036.1 GCA_013820855.1 Gemmatimonadales bacterium
GACCCCCCCTCAATGCCAGAAGGCCCCCGCCCCCTGCAAAGGCCTGGTCACCGGGTCGCGCCAGGATCCGGGAGAAAGATCGAACCCAGGGCCCTTCGAAAAATACAAATTCAGGCTGGGGAAATATCTCGTTGACACGGATGCCCATCGACAGGCAACCGCTCGGCCTGCTCGTGTCCGTTAGATTTTGGGTAGTCAACCTGGGGCAGGGTCGCTCACCCCGCCTCGGTCAACGAGGACACATGCTGACCCTCGCCGCAGAGTTCCGTTCCCCTACGCCGGCGGCGGAGCGCTCGCTACTCCTCGCCTTCGAGGCGAAAGGTCCGACTGCCGCTCGACCGATTCAGCGTTGCCGCCGGCCAGACGCCCATACCTTGGGTGAGCGAATCGCGTAGGCGCCATCGCCGAGCGCCGCCTGCGCGATCAGCGCAGCGATCAGGAACGCGACGTATTCCCACCCGCCGTCGGTGGCGGTGAACGACCACCCGTTGCTCCAGTGCACCGTGAGCGCACCGAGCAGCACGGGTACGAGCGCGAGCGAAACCCAGCGTGTATGCATCCCGGCGATCAGCGCGATACCTCCGACCAGCTCGGCTGCGAACACCGGGTACGCGGTCCACCCGGGAAACCCATGCGCGGCGAAGAACGCCACCGTGCCGGGAAATGTGAACACGAGGGGCTTGAGGAGCGCATGGGCGATAAAGACGATGCCGAGCGCGACGCGGAGAATGAGGCCCGCGTACAGCGCCGTGCGCGGGTCGACGGTTGCGTGCGCCGGATGCTGGCGGCCGGCGTCGGCGTGGACATGATTGGCGATGGTCATGGGATGCTGCCAGTGTGATGGATGAACCCGCGCGCGCCAGGCGAGCGGCGCTGCCTCCTCGCCGAGCGCTTTGCCGGCGACACCCTGCAGTGTACCATTCATGCACCGTTCATCCAGTACGCACCTTTTGGTAACTATTACCCCGGCGCCAGCATGTCCCGCAAGTCAGCTCCCGCCCCCCGCTCGGCCGTGTGTGCTCGCGCCAATCCGTGGGACGCGGGATGCCCATCGCGCTTGATTCTTGGCCTCGTCGCCGACAAGTGGGTGCTGCTCATCCTGCCGCTCCTCGAGGCCGGCCCACGGCGGAATGCGGATCTGTTGCGCGGGGCACAGGGCATCTCCCAGAAGATGCTCACGCAGACTCTGCGCGCACTGGAGCAGCACGGCCTCGTGACGCGCCACGACTATCGCGAGGTTCCGCCGCGGGTCGATTACACGCTGACGTCGCTAGGCAGATCGCTGGCACGGACGCTCGGAGCGCTCGACGCGTGGGTCGTCGACCACTTTGCGGAAGTGGACCTGGCGCGCAGGAAGTACCGGCGCCCGCGCCCGCCGAGCCAGATGCGGTCGGGCGCGGGAACCGGTGATGCATCGTGAGAGCGTCGGTCACTGACGGGACTCGGCACCATGCGTGAAGCCTATGTTCATGGGTACCACCCGCGAGAACACGAGCGCCTGCAGGATCAGGCCGGCACCCTCGTCGACCTGCTGCACTCCGACACCGCCTACCCAGGCGGAAGCACCGTGCTCGAGGTCGGGTGCGGCGTCGGTGCCCAGACACTCACCCTCGCCAGCCGAAGCCCCGACGCCCGATTCACGTCGATCGACGTATCGGCGGATTCAATCGCCGAAGCCAGGCGACGAATCGCCCAGGCTGGAATCACGAACGTCGGGTTCCAGCGAGCCGACATCTTCGCCCTGCCCTTCGGCGCCGAATCCTTCGACCACGTCTTCGTGTGCTTCGTGCTCGAGCATCTCTCGCGCCCGGCCGAAGCCCTCGCGATTCTCGGGAGTGTGCTCGCCCCCGGCGGGACCATTACCGTCATCGAGGGCGATCACGGGTCCACGTTCTTTCATCCCGATAGCCCCGCGGCACAGGCGGCGATCCAGTGCCAGGTCACGCTGCAGCGCGAGGCTGGCGGCAATGCGCTCATCGGCCGGCAGCTCTACCCGCTGATGGTCGGTGCGGGTTTCGAGGCGGTCCGTGTCTCCGCCCGGATGGTCTACGCGGATGCGAGCCGCCCCGATCTCGTCGACGGTTTCACGAGGAAGACATTCACCGCGATGATCGAGGGCATTCGCGAGCCCGCGATCGCGCGGGGTCTCATCGAGCTTGAGCGTTTCGACGCAGGCGTCCGGGATCTCTACCGAACGACCGAGGCGGACGGCGCGTTCTGCTATGCGTTCTTCAAGGCCGTCGGCCAGAAGCGGCGCGACGCCTGACGACATGGGCTGCCGCGTGCCGCACGATGGCGTCCGGAAGACAGAAGATGGCGGGCGGGATCGGACGCCGCCGATCAATCGGTGTGCGGGCTGGAATCGGCCGTGAGGCGGTCGTAGTTGAGGCGGAGCAGCGCGATCACGTCGTCGACATCGGCCGGCGTGTCGATTCGGCGCGCGGCTGGCCCCTGCTTCCCGGGAAAGACCGGATGATAGTCGATGCGCTTGTGCTCGCGGAGCTCGGTCCACACCCTCTTTGGAAAGGCGAAGTGTGGCACGGTCCGAGGAACCAAGAAGGACGCCGAGCGCGAACTGACTCGCCTGCTCCGAGAGCGTGAATCGCCCCGGGATTGCCGGAGGCTCCAATGGTTGAGAGGTTGGAGCTATGGACAAACGGACGCGGTATTCCCCAGAGGTGCGGGAGCGGACAGTGCGGCTCGTGCACGACCAGGGGCATGAGTACGGATCGCAATGGGCGGCCATTCAATCGATCGCGACGAAGGTGGGGTGCACCGCCGAGACGCTCCGCCGGTGGGTGCGGCAAGCTGAGCGCGATGAGGGTCGGCGCCCGGGCCCTTGGAGCAAGCCCTCTACGATCGCGAGACCGACGCGGGCCTCGTGCATCACAGCGACCGGGGCGTGCAGTATCTGTCCATTCGGTACACCGAGCGGCTGGCGGAGGCGGGCATCGAACCCTCGGTCGGGAGCCGGGGGGACTCGTACGTCAACGCGCGGGCGGAATCGGTGATCGGTCTGTTCAAGACCGAGCTCATTCGCCCGGCCGGGCCTTGGCGTGGCCTCGACGACGTCGAGTACGCGACCCTCGAGTGGGTCGCCTGGTTCAACACGCAGCGTCTGCTGGAGCCGCTGGGGTATCTGCCCCCGGCCGAATACGAGGAGCAGTATCACCGCGCCTCAGCGGCTCAGGCCACCGAGGTCGCACTCACGTAACCGAGTCTCCGGAAAAGCCGGGGCGAGTCAGCAGGATGTGCTTGAAGTGGGGAGGTATCGGTGGCCGCCTCCGTCTGACGGATCAAGCCGGCCGCTGCCCTGCACACGAAAGGCACACATTCGTAGAAACGAGGCCGCAATGAGTACCCGGCAGTATTGATGTAAGCTGATTGCAGGTCCTACGATGGGTCCAGTGAGGGCGGTGGGACTCGAACCCACGACCTAGGGATTAAAAGTCCCTTGCTCTACCAGCTGAGCTACGCCCCCGGGTGCAGGAAACATCTTCCCTCCGAACAGCTTGGACAAGCCCGCGCCACCGGTCCCAGCCGAGCGGAGCCGTCACCCCTTCGCACCCGGGTCACGTCCTCGGGCTGAGCCACGGCCCGCGTGTCTTGCCCCGGAGTGGGGCTGTGACCTATGGTGTACGAGGTCGCTCAGCACGCCCTCATCTCCTTCCACCCCGGGAGGTTCGTCCTGGCGCATCTCCCCCGCAGGGAAGACCCAGGGCTACCCGACTCGTTCGGGTCCACCTCGGTGCTGGCCTACACCGGGGCCGCTGTCGCGGTGGCGATCGCGGCCGTCTTCGCCACCGCCTGGTGCTTCGGGTTCGGGCCCACGCTATTCGCCACCGTGCTCGGCACGATCCTGGGCGAGCGTCTGTTCTTCGCCCGTCGTCACATCCGCGCAGGAAGGGTCACCACCGTGATCGGGGTGACCCTGTTCGTGGCGATCGGCCTGGCCGCCGGCGCGATGGGAGAGTCCAGTCTGAGTGCCCAGCAGCGGGCCGAGGCCCAGGCTGCCGAGGCGGAGCAGGCCCGCGCGCTGGCCGAGACCACGGCGGCTCAGGCGGAAGAGGAAGCTGCCCGCGCCGAGGAAGAGGAGCAACGTGCCCAGGAAGAGGCCGTCCGGGCGGACCACGAGGCGCCCCGTGCGAACGCCGCACTGGAAGCCCTGCGGACCTCCCAGGCACAACTGCTTCATTCGCAGCAGCTGGATGCCATCGGCCAGCTCGCCGGTGGCGTGGCCCACGACTTCAACAATCTCCTGACCGTGATCTCCAGCTACACCGCCTTCCTGCTCGAGCAGCTGCCGCCCAACGATCCGCGGCGGGAGGATGCTCCCGGCATTCAGGAGGCAGCCGACCGGGCGGCGGGGTTGACCCAGCAACTGCTGGCCTTCGGGCGCAAGCAGGTGATGCAACCCGAGGTGATCGATACGGGCGAGGTGATCGCCGTTACCGGCAGCATGCTGGACGCCTGATCGGCGAGCACATCGACCTCGCCATCGTCACCGGCCCGGTGCTCAGCCCGGTGCTGGCCGATCGGGGGCAGCTGAGCCAGGTGCTGGTCAACCTGGCGGTGAACGCACGGGACGCCATGCCCGATGGTGGCCGGCTCACGCTCGAGGCGCGAGACGTGCCGCTCACGGAGGAGTACGCCGACTCCCACCTGGCGGTCGAGCCCGGACCGTACGTACGCATCGCGGTGAGTGACACCGGCCATGGGATGCCGCCCGAGGTCCGGAAGCACATCTTCGAGCCGTTCTTCACGACGAAGCCCCGTGGCCGCGGCACCGGCCTTGGCTACACGGCTCGACCCGAGCACCGAGTTCCTGCCTGCTTCGGCGCGTGCGCCATGTCCTCGACCAGCGGGGGCCCCCGCGCCTGGCGCAGGATGCCTAGCGGGCCTCGGGCCGGCGGGCCGATGCCGGCCGGGAGATTCAGATAAGGAGTCGTCTAATCTTCAACGGGCGGGAGTATGCCGGGCCCGAGGCCATGCCTCCCGACGTTCGGCGGGCCTATCTGGATGCGCTCAGGATTGTCCGGGACTCCGACCCGGACGTCGCCTTCGACGGCAGTCGGGCCGTGATCGATATCCGACAGGCATCGGTCGCTTTCAACCGCCGGCCGATCGAAGGTCCGAGCCCGTCGAACGAACCGCCTTCTGAGCGGGTGGACACGGGCGAACTGGACCCGGCCCAGCGGACAGTGGGAGTGCTGCTCGCCTTCGTCGCGGGGTTCACCGTCATCTTTGCCGTCGGCCTCATGGTGACCATCGGCGGCGGCCGGGAACATCTGGCGGGCCGTCTGTCGGTGGCCGTTGCCGCGCTGATCGTCCTGGGTTGGCTCGACACCCAAGCCACCCGGCTGGCGAGACGGCGGCAGCCAGTGTTGGCGCCCGATTCCGCGGGGTACCGGCGCTTCGCCGTGTGGAGCAGCCTGGGCTTGTTGCTAACGGCGGCGCTGCTCCTGGGCCTCGCGTGGTTCCTGCCGTAGGGCGTCGGCCCGGCCGCGGCGATCGCCTCCCCATCTGGCCGGGTATCCCACTCGGCGCCGCCACAGGCGCAATCGCAACCATCATCGCGGCGCTCGGCAACCCAGCGCTGTACATCGATTGGGGCGGCCTGGCCGGGGCCCTGGTCATCGTGCCGCTCTTCACGACGGCCGCTGCGGCCGTCGTGGCAATTCCGCTGGCGGTAAAGGGGCTCATCGCCAGGATGGCAGTGGTGCTCGCCCTGACGGCATCGATCATCACTGGTGAGCTGATCTTCCAGGTGTCTCTCGGGACTCCGTTCGCCCGGTGGAGCGCGGCGCGGCACTGGACCGCGGTCGAGCAACGGGCTGCGGCCGAGCGAGAAGCAGCCGAACGCGAGGTCTGCCGCCAGGTAATGGCCCTGTCGGAAGGCCCTCCTCCACCAGCGCCGCTGGGCTCCTCGATCACCCGAGGCGCGGCCCCTGCCCGTCCCGGGAGCACTTCGCCGCTGACGCCCTACGACCAGGGACGCTGCAGAGCCCTCCTCGCCCGGTGAGGGCCGCCGCGAGCGAGTGGCTTCCAAGCACAGAGTTTTCCACGCCCGCGCGGCTCGGGTGACCCGCATCACAGACCGAGCCGCTCTCCGGCTGCTACGCATTGGTGAATACGATTCCCAGACCCGTCCACTAGACGGAGAACGTCCTGTCAACGCCCGATATCCCACTCATCCACACCATCCTCGTAGTCGATGACGCCGGGGTGGTCCGACGGCTCTCCTTCCGGGTGCTGTCGGAGGCCGGCTATCGGGTGTTCGAGGCCGCCGGCGCCGTGGAGGCGCTGGAGGTCCTCGCCATGCTGCACGGACGCGTGGACCTGGTGCTCGTGGATGTCGTCATGACCGAGGTCAACGGGGTGGACCTGGTGCGGCTGATTCGGGAGAAATGGAGCGAGCCGAGAATTCTGTTCATGTCGGCGTTTCCCGCGGAGGTGCTGGCGCGTGAGGGTTTGCAGGATCTGCGGGTACACTTCCTGGCCAAGCCGTTTACGCGGGCCGAGCTGTTGAGCGCCGTGCGCCGGGCGATGGAGCCCGCCCGGCCCGGCGGGCAACCTTCTCCCCTCCCGCGATCGCAGGAGCCATAGCCACGCTCAGACGCCGCGCTCCGACACTCTCGCGAGCTCGAGCGCTGCCTCCACGAGATCGTTGCCGACCGCGAACCGAGCGCGGACGCGTGCGGTCGCGGACTCGGACAATACGTCGGTGAATCGCGGCTCCCACTCCGTGGTGCCCCCTCGGAGCACGGCTTCCATCGCGGCGTGGAGCTCCGAGTCCTGAAGCGGCTTCCCGAGGCACCCCGCGACCGCGGGTACGCCGGCTCCGGTGCGCGAGCCGCTGATGCAGAGCACCGGAAGATCCGGTCGGAACAGCCGCAGGGCTCCCACCAGCACCGCGCCGGATATTCCGGGAAGCTCGAGCTCGGTGACGACCAGCCGGAAGCTGTCGGGCAGCCGCTGAATCAATCCCAGCGCCGCCATCCCGTTGGATGCCTGCACGACTTCCATGCCGCGCAGCTCGAGCAGGTGCCTCGCCCGTCGGCGCGACTCCACGTCGTCATCGACGAGCATTACCAGCTTCCCGTCCCGCACGCCGCTCGAAGCGTCCATGCACGCTCCCGTGTAAGTGTCCTCCCGAACAATGCGGGATTGCGGCGTGTGCCTCAGCGTTTAGAATCACCCCGTATTTGTGCGCGGGTCATGAGAGCGGTGCGGGTCGGTGAGGCGGGTCACCCGCGCACGGTGTGCGGCATCCGAACCTGTGGCGCGCTCGTCGTGCTCCTCTTCACGCTTTCGTCCATGGTATCCGCGCAGGAAGACGACCGGTGGCAGATCACGCTGGATGCGCGGGAGTGCGTGTGGGACGTCAGGCTGCGGCGGCTCGAAGGCGACTCACTGGTGGTTCGGCAAGCGGACTCGTCACTGCGTGTGCCGGTGGAGCGGATCACTGAGATCCGGCTCATCCGGAAGCGATTGACGCAGATTTTCCTCCATCATCCCTCCGGCCCCTGACCGGCGGCCTCCCGGGCCCACTGCCGCACCCAGCTCCGATCGTCCACCAGCAGGCGATCCAGCGCCTGCCGCGCGGAGCCATCTCCCTGCGCGGCGAGCGCGGCGAGCGCCGCCGCCGGCAACGGCTGGTCTCCGGCAATCGCTTCGAGCTCGGCCACGAGACCCGCATCCGGCCGTCGCACGGCCGCCGCGATCGCGGCGTTCTGGATCGCTTCCCGGTACGATCTGGTGCGAAGGCCGGCCGCGATCGCCTCGCGTGAGGCGTCGGGAGCGAGGCGCGAGAGCGCGAGGAGCGCGGCCGCGCGCACCTGATCGCTCGGGTCCTGCCGCCAGGTCAACCGCACCAGATCCAGAGCCTGCTCGCCTCCCGTCCGCCCCAACGCTTCCACCGCCGCCTTGCGTACCCTGGCCGAGGTGTCGGCAGCCGCCGCCTCGAGCGCCACGCGCGCCTGCTCCGCCGAGAAGCCGCCCAGCGCGGCCGCGGCCTCCGCGCGAGTCAAGTCGTAGTCGGCCGACGTGAGGGTGTGCGCGAGGGCGGCGGCGGCGAGCGCGTCGCCGGTGCGTGAGGCCAACTCGCCGATCGCCCAGCTCCGGGTCCACAGGTTGGGATGGCGGTGCAGAAGGTTCGCCAGCCACGGGGTGGGCTGGTGGAACGCGAGCGTCTTCAGCACGGCGTTCTCGTCGTCGAAGGCCACCATGGTGGGCGCCGTCCGAATGCCCTCGATTCGGACCGTCTGTTGCCGGCGGTCGATCACCGTGCGCGCGACGACGTCGCCGCTGTCCGTGCCCACCCTGATCGCCACCGGCGCACGGAAGACGCGCGGCGTGGTGAAGCGCACGCCGCCGGTGTCCGGCGTCGCGGTGTCCACCTGGGTCTGGCGCACGGTGAGGTTGAGTGCCGCGCGGGTCGAGTCGTAGGCGGCGGAGACCTCGAATTCCGGATGACCGGCCTGGTAGATCCACTGCGACCAGAACCAGGGCAGGCTCTCACCGGTGGCCTCGACCACCGCCTGGCGGAGGTCGTCGCTGGTCGCGGTGCCGTAGGCGTGGCGCGTGAGATACAGCTTGATGGCGGCCCAGAAGCGCTCGGCGCCGAGGTGCTGCTTGAGCATCTCCAGCACCAGGGCGCCCTTGGGGTACACCACGCTGGAGTTGTAGGCAGCGAGGGGGGCACGCCGCCGGAAGTCCCTGGTCAGGTACTGGCGATACTCCTCGAGATAGAAGTCCTCTTCGGCGTGCCGCCCCAGCTTCGCGCCCCAGTACTGGCCGGGCATGAACTGCGCCATGCCCTCGTGCAGCCAGTAGTTGGCCCAGTTCTCCGCCGTCACCAGGTTGCCGAACCACTGGTGGGCCAGCTCGTGGGGGATGAGCGTCCGGTGATACCACGGACGGTCGCGGTATGCCCGCACGTCGGGCAGCCAGTCCACCAGCGTCGTCGCGCCCACGTTCTCCATGCCGCCGATGAAGTCGGCGACCGTCACCTGCGCGTACTTGTTCCACGGGTATCGGACGCCGGTGAGCCGGCCGAAGGTCTCCATCACGTCGGGCGTGAAGCCGAAGAGCGGGCGGGCGAGCGCACTGTCCTCGCGGTAGACGTAATACTCGAGAGGGACGTCGCGCCACCGGTCGCGGAGCTTCACGAGCGGAGCCGCGACGAGCGAGATGAGGTACGTCGAGGCCGGCTTCTCCTGCGACCAGTGCGTGGTCCGGAGCCCGCCCGCCACGCGCCGGTCGCTGAGCAGGCGGCCGTTGGAGACCACCGTGAGACGCGCGGGCACGGTGGCGATCAGCTCCCAGGTGGCCTTGTCGTGGGGCGCGGCATACGTGGGGATCCAGCGGGGATTGCCGTCGGTCCCGCCGCCGCTGTAGACCTGTTGCGGGCGGCGTGGACGCCCCGGCTCCTCCTTGAAGAAGTAGAGCCCGCGGCCCTGCACGATGCGGGCGTGATAGTCCACCGTGAACCGGACCGTGTCCCCGAATGCCGCGGGACGCGCGAGCCGTACGACCAGCGAGTCGGCGGGGCGGTCGTAGGCCAGCGTTTTTCCCCGTGCCACGACCGAGCGCACGTCGAGCCGCCGCTCCATGTCGAGCACCACCGCGTCGAGCCCCGGCCGCCGGGACACCGCGGTGGTCGTCACCCGGCCATCGAACGAAGTCGAATCCCAGTCGAAGTTCTTCACCTCGATGCGCTGGTGGACCAGATCGTAGTCGTGCGACGGCGTGAAGGCGCCGTTCACCACGCGCTCGAGGTTGGTCTGGGCGAAGGCCGGAGCGGCTCCAGGATGCGACAGGGCCAGCGCTGTCGTCACGCCGGCGCGAAGGACCCGAGGCAAATACGACCGATTCAAGGGATCAGGCGAAGAGCTGAAGCTGGGCGAGGGGCGCGAACGTGACTCGATGATGCCTGGTGGGCCCGTGGAGGCGCAGCCCGATCTGGTGCTCCTCGGTGCCGTAGCCGACATTCGTGCCCCAGCCGTAGCCGGGATAGCGCGGGGCGAGGCGCTGCATGAGGAGGTCGCGCACGGTCTTGGCGAGAATCGCCGCGGCGGCGATCGACTGGCAGCGGGCGTCGCCGTCCACCAGGGCCTGGTGCTCGAAGCCGATCTCGGGCAGCGGCAGGCCGTCGATGAGTATGCGGGGCGGCGGGCCACCCGCGGCGAGCGGGCCCCGGGTGACCAGCCGGGCGATCGCCCGATGCATCGCGAGCGCGGTCGCCACCCGGATGTTGAGCCGATCGATCTCGCGCGAGGACGCCGCCCCGATCGCGAAGCAGAGCGCCCGCTGCCGGATCCGGCGGGCCAGCCGGGCCCGGACCCGCGCCGGCAGGACCTTGCTGTCCCGAAGACCGCGGACTGCGGTGCACCGGGCTGGAAACACGACGGCCGCGGCTACCACCGGGCCAGCCAGTGGGCCGCGGCCCGCCTCATCGACGCCGACGAGCAGCAGCTCCTCGGCCCAGGCCTCACGCTCCCGCTTGAGCGAGGGGCGTAGCGCCATCGGCTCTAGCCCTCGCGCTTCTCCCGAATCCTGGCCGCCTTGCCGCTGAGCGCGCGCAGGTAGTAGAGCTTCGCGCGCCGGACCCGCCCGCGGCGCACCAGCTCGATCGTCGCGATCGACGGACTGTGCAGCGGGAAGAGCCGCTCGACGCCCACGCCGGCCGACACCTTCCGCACGGTGAACATCTCGCTGATCCCGCCGCCGCGGCGGGCGATCACCAGACCCTCGAAGGCCTGGAGCCGCTCCTTGTCGCCTTCACGCACGCGGACCATGACGCGGACGGTGTCACCCGGGTCGAATGCAGGAATGTCCGTGCGCAAGCCCTCACGGGCCACCTCTGCCAACCGTTCCATGGTAGAGCCTCCGCGCCGATGGGCGCTCTGAACTTGACGTACCGCACCGCTGATCGCCAGCCTTTACCCGCCCTCGTGCCGTTCCCACAGATCCGGACGCCGCTGCCGGGTGAGCCGCTCCGCCTCCGCCCGCCTCCAGCCCGCGATCCGGGCGTGGTCTCCCGAGAGCAGCACCTCGGGCACTGCGAGCCCCCGGTACTCCGCCGGCCGGGTGTAGCTCGGCGGGCTCAGCAGCCCCTCGTAATGCGAGTCCGAGCTGGCCGACTCGTGGTCGCTGATGGCGCCGGGAAGCAGGCGTACCACGGCATCGAGCACGCACAGCGCCGCGGCCTCACCTCCCGACAGCACGAAGTCGCCGACCGACAGCTCCTCGGTCGCCAACCCGTCCGCCACCCGCTGGTCCACGTCCTTGTAGTGGCCGCAGAGCAGGGTCAGCCGCTGGCCCACCGAGAATCGGACCGCGTCGTCGTGCTCGAAGCGCCGGCCCCGAGCCGAGAGCAGCACCACCGGCCCCACGGGCCCCAGACTCTCCACCGCCTCGAAGAACGGCTCCGGCTTGAGCACCATGCCCGCGCCGCCTCCGTAGGCGTAGTCGTCCACCGTCTGGTGGCGGTCGCCGGTGAAGTCGCGAAGCTGGACCAGGTTGTATCGCACCAGCCCGGCCGCCGCCGCCCGCCCCGGGATGCTCGCGCTCACGAACGGCGCGACCACCTCGGGAAACAGGGTGACGACGTCGATGGTCAACGGCGGAACGGCGGAACGGCGGAACGGCGGAACGCTCACGTGCTCCTCGAAATATCAGCGCGGCGCCGACCCCTCCCGCCGTTCCGCCGTTCCGCCGTTCCGCCGCTCACTCGATCAACCCCTCCGGCGGCGTGACCACCAGCCGGCGTCCCTCGCGATCGACCTGCCGCACGAACTGCTTCTTGTACGGCAGCAGGAACTCCCGCTTCGGCCCCTGCACCTCGATCATCAGACCGGCCTGCGTCTCGTACAGCCCGCTGACCAGCCCGAGCGGCGTCTCGTCGGGCAACCGGACCGCGAACCCGGCGAGCTCGTGCAGGTAGACCTCGTCGTCGGCCGGCGGCTTCAGCTGCTCGGCCGGAACCGCGAGGAAGAGCCCCCGCCATGGCTCCAGGGCCTCCCTGCCGTCGGCCCCCGAGAACTTCACCAGCCACTCCCGGTGGTACGGCCGGCTCCGCTCGATCGTGAGCGGCCCCGCCACGTCCTCGCCGTCCAACCCTACCAGCCACACCAGCTGCCCCGGCGCGAAGACCGCGCTGGGGTCGTCGGTGAGCGGGAAGAGGGTAGAGTCGCCTTTCAGGCCGTGCGGCTTCCTCAGCCTGCCCACCACCATGTGGCGGGCAGCGGACATCAGGCGGTGGTCGGCGCCGCGAACACCCCGGCCTGCTTGAGCAGCGACTGCACCGTCTGCGACGTGGTGGCGCCGCGCGCGATCCAGTCGCGCGCCTTGTCGGCGTCGACCGTGACCTTGTCGGCCGCGGTCTGGCCCTTGGGGTTGTAGGTGCCGATCACCTCGATGAAGCGGCCGTCGCGCGGCGACTCCTGGTCTGCCACCACGATGCGGTAGAGCGGCAGGTTTTTCCGTCCAACGCGGCGCAGGCGAATCCGTGTTGCCATGTGCGTTCCTGTGGGTGCGGGGTTATCCGGGGAAGGGGCCGCGGCCAAACGGGAGCTTCAGCCCGCCCACGCCCCCGGTCTTCCCCACCGTCTTCATGAGCTTCTGCATCTGCTTGAACTGCGCGAGCAGGGTGTTCACTTCCTGCACCGAGCGGCCCGAGCCCTTCGCGATCCGAAGCCGCCGCTGCCCGTTGATGAGATCCGGGTTCGCGCGCTCCTTCGGTGTCATGGAGAGCACGATGGCCTCGACCTGCTTCATCTTCTTGTCGTCCACGTTCGCGGCCTGGAGCATCGCCGGGTTCATGCCCGGCAGGAGCCCCAGCACGTTCTTGAGCGGTCCCATCTTCTGCATCTGCCGCATGGCGCCCAGAAAGTCCTGGAGGTCGAGCCCCTTCTTCGAGGTGACCTTCTTCGCGAGCCGCTCGGCTTCCTTCTCGTCGACCGCGCCCTGGGCCTTCTCCACCAGCGAGAGGATGTCGCCCTGCTGGAGTATCCGACCGGCCAGCCGGTCGGGGTGGAAGGGCTCCAACGCGTCGAGCTTTTCGCCCACACCGATGTACTTGATCGGCGCGTGGGTGACGCCGTAGATCGAGAGCGCCGCGCCGCCTCGCGCGTCGCCGTCCATCTTGGTCAGGATCACGCCGGTGATGCCGAGGGCGTCGTGGAAGCCCTGGGCGATCCGCACCGCGTCCTGGCCGGTCATGCCGTCGGCGACGAGCAGGATCTCGTGAGGCGAGACCGCCGCCTTCAGACGCTTGAGCTCACCCATCATCTCGTCGTCGATCTGCAGGCGGCCGGCGGTGTCCACCAGGACCGTGCGGGCCCGCGCCTTGCCGGCGGCCACCAGGCCGTCGCGCACGATCTTCACCACGTCCTTGGAGCCGGTGTCGCCGTGCACGCCGACATCAATCTGCCGGCCCAGCGTCTGGAGCTGGTCGATGGCCGCCGGGCGGTAGACGTCGGCCGCCACCATGAACGGCGCCTTCTGCTCGGTCCTGAGCCGCCGGGCCAGCTTGCCGGCCGTCGTGGTCTTGCCCGAGCCCTGGAGCCCGACCAGGAGAATCACGGTCGGCGGCACCGTGGCGTGAACGATCGGCGCCTGCTTCTCGCCCAGCATGACGACCAGCTCGTCGTACACGATCTTGACGAGCTGGTGCCCCGGGCGCACGTCGGTCAGGGCGCTGACGCCAACGGCCCTGGCCTGCACCCGCTCGAGGAAATCGCGGGTCAGATCGAAGCTGACGTCGGCCTCGAGGAGGATGCGCCGGATCTCCCGGAGCCCCTCCTTGACGGCATCTTCCGTAAGAATGCCCCGCCCCGTGAGGTTCCGGAGCGTGGCGTTGAGTTTGGCGGACAGCTCGTCGAACATAAGCCTTCCAGGATAACAGCTTTACGGGCTCGAAGCAAGCCGGCCGCATGCCGCGGTGGTGTTCCTTCTCGACCTCACGAAGCCGAGCGGCTCGCCATATTTTCCAGGCACCCTGCCGAGGCGAAGCGGATGGACCCGAAAGAGCATTGGGAACGCCTGTACCGGGTGGTGGCTCCCACCGAGGTTGGCTGGTATCAGGCCGAGGCTCGGCTATCGCTCGACCTGATCGGGCGGGTCGCGCCCGACCGGACCACACCGGTCATAGACGTGGGTGGCGGGGCCTCGACGCTGGTCGATGGCCTTCTGGACGCGGGGTACGAGGCGGTGACGGTGCTCGATCTCGCGCCCGCGGCGCTGGCGCTCGCGCGCCAGCGCCTGGGCGAGGGCGCCCGCCGAGTCCGCTGGCTCGCGGCGGATGTCAGAGACGTACGGCTGGCACCCGCCGCCTGTGGCCTGTGGCACGACCGCGCCGTCTTTCATTTCCTGACCGAACCCGAAGACCGGGCCGGCTACGTCGCGCAGACCCGTCACGCGGTGCGGCGCGGTGGGCATGTGATCGTGGCGAGCTTCAGCCCGGAAGGACCGTCCAGGTGCAGCGGGCTCGACGTCGTGCGTTACAGCCCGCAATCCATGCATGCGGAGTTCGGCCGGGGCTTTCGGCTGCTCGACAGCGTGCGGGAGGACCACCACACGCCGGGTGGGATGGTGCAGGCGTTCGTCTACTGTCTCTGGCGGGTGGACGGCTGATCAGGAGGACTCGATCCGGACGGTGTGTGGGCCCTCGCCGGGATGGCGGTAATTTCCTCCCATGACGACTCCCTGGCCCCGCACCGTGCCGATGCCTCAGGTCGCCGACGCGGAGGCGAAGCAGCTCCAGCTGGATCGGATGAAGCGGCGCGCGACGGGGTTGCTCGTCGTGATGAGCGCGGTCTTCCTGGCGGCACTGGTGCTCGAGGCGCGCTACCCCGGGCTGGGGTACGTCCGGGCCACCGCGGAGGCGGCGATGGTCGGTGGTCTGGCCGACTGGTTCGCCATCACCGCCCTCTTCAAGCACCCCCTCAACATCCCGATTCCCCACACCGCCATCATTCCCACCCGCAAGGACCGGATCGGGCGCACCCTCGGCAATTTCGTGCAGCACAACGGCCGCGACCTTCAGTTCGTCCGGATCAACGGCACGCTGTTCGGCGGGCTCGTGGGGCTCATCCTCTACGCGACGTCCCGGTTCGCCGGCTACGGCGTACCCTGATGGACCCCGACCTCTTGATCCAGGCGGTGGTCACGATCGGTGTCGGCGCCATTTCCGGCGGCATCACCAACGCGGTCGCGATCTGGATGCTCTTTCATCCCTACGAGTCCCGTGGCTTCGGGGCCTTCCGGATCCAGGGCGCGATTCCCAAGAACAAGGCGCGCCTCGCCCGAAGCATCGGGCGCACAGTGGGCGAGCGGCTGCTGACGCCCGAAGACCTGGCGGAGCGGTTGAGCGCCCCCGCCGTCCGCGCCGCCTTCGACCAGGCCGTGGCGCAGTTTCTCGACGGCCTGCTCGAGCGCGAGCGGGGCCCGCTCCGGGAGCATTTCGAGCCCGAGCTGGTCGTCGCCCTGGACCAGGCGATCGCCGGGCTGGCGCCCCGGGTCGCGGACGGGGTTTCGGCCTACGCGCGCTCCCCGGAGTTCGAGCTGCTGGTGAGCGGGTGGGTGCAGCGGATCCGGGTGGAGGTACAGTACCGCCCGCTCTCCGAGACGCTCACCGGCAGCCGTCGCGCGGCACTCAAGGGAAACGTGGAAATCTGGGTCGAGCGGCTCGCCGAGGGCGACGAGCTGGAGCGCACGCTCCGCGCCTTCGTCGACCGGCAGCTCGAGACCCTGTCGCGAGACGACCGGCCGCTGCTCGACCGGCTGCCGCCGGGGGTTGTGGCCGCGGTGGAGCTCGCGATCACCGACTATCTCCCCATCGCGCTCGAGCGGCTCAGCGCCCTCCTCGCCGACCCGGAGGCGCGCGGCATGGTCGAGGAGGCGCTGCGCACCGCGTTCGACCACTCGGTTCGCGACCTGCTGCTGCACGAGCGGATCCTGGCTCGAATCATGGTCACCGACCGCACCATCGAGCGGCTGGTGGACGGCTTCGAGAGGGAGGGCTTCGACCGGTTCGCCGAATCCCTGGCGGAGCCGGAGATGAAGGCACAGGTGACCCGGGCGGTGAACGACGCGGTGGTCAACTTCCTCCGGCTCCCGATGGGTGAGCGGATCCGGCGCTTCGCGCCCGACCGGCGGCAGGCGCTGGCCGACAATATCGCCGACTGGCTGGTGCGCGTCGCCCGTGACGCCGCCACTCGCGAGGCGATCGCCCGCGCGGTGGACCGCCTGCTGGAGGTCGTCGAGCGCCGCACCTGGGGCGAGGTGCTCGGCGTCGTGCCCCCCGAGCGTCTGGCCAACTTCGCGGCCGAGGTGCTCGCGGCGGAGCGGGGCCGCCGCTGGGTGCAGGAGAGCGTCACCCAGATGACGGCGGCGCTGCTGGCCCGGCCGATCGGGCGGCCGTCCGACTGGTTGGGCGGCCAAACCACCGCCGCGCTGCGCGGAGCGCTCGCCGAGGCCGCATGGGTCTGGCTGCAGGAGCAGATACCGCGGGTGGTCGAGCAGATCCGGGTTCCCGAGATGGTGGAGCAGAAGGTGCTGGGGTTCTCGACCCAGCGCATGGAGGAGATCGTCCGGAACGTCACCCAGCGCGAGCTGGACCTCATCGTGCGAATCGGCTATGGGCTCGGAGGGTTGGTGGGGCTCATCGCGTTCGGGACCAGCATGTTGCTGGCGCGTTGACGGTCATCTCGAGCCGGGCGACACCGCGATCTCCGGCAGCGCCTGCCAGCCCTCCCACCCCACCGGCGCCAGGATGAACCGGGTGGCCGGCAGCCCACCGACCCTCACCGAGTCGAGCGCCGCGCGGTAGCCGGGCCTCGACGTCCGCCGCAATCCCGCCGCGCTCTTCAGGAACCGCTCCCCCGACCGCCCGTCGTCCCACACTACGTACCACACCAGCGCCTCGCCCGCCGGCGTGCGGTACAGCCGAAACCGGTCGCCGCCCCAGCCGACCGGGACCACCGTCTGGACCTCATCCGAGCCCGCCAGCGTCGCCAGGATCACGCGGATCTCGTTCTCGCCAAGGACGTCCTCGTACAGCACGCTCGAGTCGGGAGCGAAGGCGAGCACGACGGGTGCATCCCCCCTGGCGTACCGGTCCGGATGCAGGATCTGCTCGGTGGAGACCGGCATCCGCGGGCCATAAGGCAGGGAGTCGCGCCCTTCGCTCGTCCACCAGTGCATGAACTCCGCGCCCTGTAGATAGGGAAAGATCAGCGTCTCGCGCAGCACCAGCGGTGCGCGCCGGAAGACCGGCATGGAGGACTGCTGCTGACGAACCTGCTCGCGGTACAGCTCCCAGAACTGCGGATTCTGCGCCACGCCTTGGCCCGGCGCGAGCACGTCGAGTGACGCCAGCGTGGCCTGTCCCTCGAGGATGGCCTGGGCCGCCGCGAGGCGATCGTTATTCTCACGCGCACCCAGAATGGAGTCGAGCGGCAGATGCTGCCCCTGGAGCGCATGGATCAGCTCGTGGGCCAGCACCAGCCGGAGCTGGGTTCGGTCGGCGCCCTCGACGCCGAACAGCATGGCCGAGTCGGGGTCGTAGAACCCCGCGACCTGCTCGGAGTACAGCTCGAGCAGGAGCGGTCGGAGCTGCAGCGTATCGGGCAGGAGGCCGAAGAGACGATAGGTCGTCTCCAGCCCGTTCAGCCGCTTGGGCGGCAGCTCCTCGTCGAGCTTGCCGATGAGGTACGCCCGCACCTGCTCGCGGCTGCGCATCGCGGAGCGCGGCGGCGACGTGAACCGGAGACCGGTGGCCTGCTCGACCGGCGCGCGGAGGCTGTCCACCAGCCGGGCCAGGTCGTCGTCGCCGCGGGCCTCGCGCGACTGCCGCGCCTCTCCCCGACAGGCGCCGACGAGCGTGGCGACAAGAACCAGACACTGGGCGCGCCGCATCAGAGACCGAGCCCCGGCGCGAGCTCCGCGAAGATGTCCCGCACCCGGTCGAACCCGCCGGTGAAGGCGAGCAGCACCGCCGCGATGCTGAGCCCCACTCCGAAGGGCAGGTAGCCATGCGCACTCAGCTCGTCGGTACTCTCGGGAGACGCCGCTACCGTCGATCGCGACGCCCAGGCGAGCGCTCCGCCGCCCACCGCGAGCGCGGCGAGGAGTCCGACCCAGTGCGCGGTCCCGATGGCGATCCCGATGGCCGCGCCGATCAACCCCCATACCTGCGTCAGCGGCCCGATCGGCATCCGCCTCGGCAGGAGGAAGGAGACGTAGTATGCCGCCCCCGCTCCGACCACGCCGGAGAAGGCCGTCCGCAGCAGGGAGCCCATCACGCCGGCGCGGGCCGCCACTCCCACGAGCCCCATCAGAACCAGCCCGCCGGCCAGCAGCTGGATCAGCTTACCCCAACGGAGGCCCGGGCTCGGCGCGCCGCCGGTGCCCTCCACGGCGGGCGCGCTCCGCCGGAGCGCGGCCGCGACGTGCAGCAGGATGCTGATGAATGCGCCGAGCGCGACCACCGGCCAGACTGACTCCCAGCCGAAGAACGCTCCGATCATGCCCATGAGCGCGCAGTCGCCGCCACCCATCGCCTCCTGGCCCAGCACCAGCTCCGTGATCTCGCCCACCAGGAGCACGAGTCCCGCGCCGAAGAGGGCGCCCCGGATCGCGTCGGGCACGCCCCCCGACTCCGGCCACGCGGCGAAGGCGAGCGCGATCGCGGTGCCGCCGAGCGAGAGCTCGTGCGGAATGATGAAGGCGCGAGCATCGCTCACGGCGATTCCCAGCAGGAGCGTCGCGGCGACCGCGAGCTTGACCGCGGGCACGCCCAGTCCCAGCAGCGCCACCGACCCGGCCCAGAGCAGCGCGGTCGTCACCTCGATCGCCGGATACAGCGCCGAGATCCTGACGCCGCACCCGGAGCACCTGGCCCGGAGCACCAGCCAGGAGACGACGGGAATGTTCTCGTACCACCGGATGGCGTGACCGCAGGACGGACATCGGGAAGGGGGGTACATCACCGACTGCTTCGGCTCCACGCCCCAGCGCAGGATGCAGACGTTGAGGAAGCTTCCGAGCACCGCGCCGAGCAGCGCGAAGTATCCAATGATCAGGGCGTCCGGCAGCGACAGGTCAGTCGACACGGGCGACCTCTCGAAGCAGGATGGCGGCCGCGATGGCCACGTTGAGCGACTCCGAGCCCGGGGCGAGCCGGATGGCCACGCGGCGGCTCGCGGCGGCCTCCAGCGAGGCGCTCACGCCCGCGCCTTCGTTGCCGAGCACCAGCCCGACCGCGGCGGGATGAGCGCGTGCCGCTCCCGGCTCGAGGGGCACGCCGTCCGCGGCGGCCACCCAGTTCTCGATCCCACGCTCCCGGGCCCAGCCGAGGTACGTGTTCTCGTCCGCCGATACCGCCGGCAGCCGGAAAAAGGCTCCCATGCTTCCCCGCACTACCTTCGGGTTGGTGAGCTCCGCCGTGCCCTTGAGCGTGACGACGCCCGCCGCCCCGAGGCCCAGCGCGGACCGGAGAATGGTGCCCACGTTGCCCGGATCCTGTACGCCGTCCAGCACCAGCACCGGCGATCCCGGTTCGGCCACAATGTCGTCGAGAGTCCATCGCCGGGGCTCCACCACGACGACCACGCCCTGGGGATGCTCCGTGTCGGCCAACTCCGCCAGCTCCACGTCGCTCACGCGCTCGATCGCCACCCCATCCCGCTGCAGGGCGCTCTTGAGCGCCTCCCCCCGGGTGGTACCTTCCAGCGCCGCCGAGATCGCGGCGCCTCGAAGCGGAACGCCGGCACGCAGGGCCTCCTCGACGAGGCGCACGCCCTCGGCCAGTGCGAGGCCACGTCGCTCGCGGCCCCGGCGGCGGTGAAGATCGCGGATCAACGTCTTGAGAGAGCTCGTCATGGACAGGCGCATCGGATGAACATCGCGCTCACGATCGCCGGCTCGGACTCCGGCGGCGGTGCCGGTATCCAGGCCGACCTGAAGACCTTCCAGCAGTTCGGGGTCTTCGGGACCTCGGTCATCGTCGCCCTCACGGCGCAGAACACCCGCGGCGTGCGGGCGGTGGAGACGGTCTCCGAGGCCATGGTCTCGGCGCAGCTCGCCGCACTGGCCGAGGATCTTCCGCCCGCCGCCCTCAAGACGGGCATGCTGGCGGAGGCGTCACTGACGCGCCTCGTCGGCCGGGCGATCAGGGAGAACGGCTGGTCGCCGCTGGTCGTGGACCCGGTGATGGTGTCCACCTCCGGCCACCGGCTGCTCACACCCGAGGCGGAAGACGTCGTGCGCGAGAGCCTGCTGCCGCTCGCGGCACTGGTGACACCCAACCTGGACGAAGCCGCGATCCTCACCGGGCGCGCCGTGCACGACGAGGCCTCGATGGCGCGCGCGGGTGAGACCCTGGTGAGCTTCGGCGCCGGCGCGGCCCTGGTGAAGGGAGGGCACCTTGCCGGCGACGAGATCACCGATCTGCTGGTGACCTCCGCCGGCACCCGCGCCTTCCGCCGCCGCCGCGTGGACACGACATCCACCCATGGCACCGGCTGTACGCTCTCCGCCGCCG
>JACDHV010000037.1 GCA_013820855.1 Gemmatimonadales bacterium
GTCCGAGGGCGAGCGCCTCTTCCTCCTGGCCACGGCGCTGGACCGGGTGGACGCGCGCGACAGCGCCGCCGCGAGCTACGAGCGCGCCGCCGCCGCCCTTCCACTGGCGTCCGACTGGATACTCCTCCGCGCGGCGGTCGTCACCGACGACAGCGCGACCCGAGCCGGTATCTACGAGCGGATCACCGGGAGCCTTCCGCGAGAGCGCATCCGGGCGAGCGAAGCCGCGGCGCACCACCGCACCGGCGACCTGGGTGGCGCCGCCCGGCTGTACGGCGCCATGGGCGCCAGGCTCACCGCCATCCGCCTTCGCCTCCGGATGAGCGCCGACAGTGCCTTCCGCGCGGCCGTCCGGCGTGATCTGCTGGCGCTGGTCACGGCCGGTGGCGCGGCCTCGGATGTGCGGGCGGCGATCGGACTGCTGGACAGCGTGTACGCTCCCCTCACGGTCGAGGAGGAGCTGCTGGTCGCGCGGGCGGCCGACGACGCGGGGCTCGCCGCGCGGGCCGTCGCCGGCTATCCCAAGGCACTCTCGGCCGGGCTGGGCGGGGAGGCCGAGCGCTACGGCTATGCATCCGCGCTGGCCAAGCTCGGCCGTCATGCGGATGCAGCCCGCCAGTTCAGCCTGGTTCGGTCGCCCTCCTGGATGGCGGCTTCGGCCGCCTACCTTCGCGCCAGGTCGCTGGTCCGCGACGGTCAGGTGGTCCAGGGGCGCGCTGCCTTGGTCGAGATCGGCGCCACCTACCCCCGCGATACTACCGCCGCCTCCTCCGCCCTGTTCCTCCTCGGGGATCTCGCCTCCGACGATCGGGCCGATCGGCTCGCCAGGACGTACTACCGCCGCGCCGCCCTCCGCTATCCCTCCAGCAAGTTCGCGCCGGCCGCCCGCTTCCGGGCCGCCATGGTGGAGTTGCTGACCGGCGACGCCTCGATGGCCGCGCGGGAATTCGATGAGCTGGCGCGCCGCTATCCGCGCAGCGACGAGGCCCCCGCGTCGGTCTACTGGGCCGGACGCGCCTGGGCGCTGGCCGGCGACAGCGTGACGGCGCACGCCCGCTGGCGCAAGGCGACCGAGGGCGACCCGACGTCCTACTACGCCAGCCTGGCCGCCCGCCGCCTCGGCCGGCCGGCCTGGGCCCCTACGGAGGCGAAGGACAGCTTCATGGCGGTGCCGGACGCCGACTCGGTGGCCCGGAGGGCGGCATTGCTGGCACGCCTTGGGATGACCGCGGAGGCGCGCTCGGAGCACGAGCGCCTCGCGCGATCGGCCGAGGCGAGCGCCGAGCGGATGCTCGCGGTCGCCAACGCGCTGCGCTCACAGGGGCTCGCCTCCCAGGCGATCCAGCTCGCCCGCAAGGCGCTCGCCAAGGGAGCTCCCGCCGATGCCCGTACCTACCGCCTGGTGTATCCGGTGGTCCATCAGGACGCGCTGCTGGCGGAGGCGGCGGAGCAGCGGCTCGATCCCAGCTTCGTGGCCGCGCTCATCCGGCAGGAATCGATGTTCAACCCCGCGGCCACCTCGCCGGCCGGGGCCCGCGGCCTCATGCAGGTGATGCCGGATCTGGGTGGCAAGCTCGCGGGCTCGCTCGGGTATCCGGTCTGGGATCCGGTGCTGCTGTATCAGCCGGACGTGAGCCTCCAGCTGGGCTCCTATCACCTGCAGGAGCTGGCGGTACGGTACACCGAGCCGAGCCATGTCCTGGCCGCGTACAACGCGGGCGCGAGCCGGGTGGAGCGCTGGGCCAAGCGTACCGGCGTGGACGATCCCGAGGTATTCGCCGAACGGATCCCGTTCGTGGAGACTCGGGGCTACGTGCGGATCATTCAGCGCAACCAGGAGCTGTACCGGTCGCTGTACGCCTGGCCGGAGCGGCAGTCCTAGACCTTTCGAGCCTCCAGGTCTGCGCGCGGCGCGACCTGGATCACATCCCAAGGCCTCCGGCCGGACCATCTTCCTCCTGAACCCCAGGAGGACGCTGACGTGCGCCAACATCTCCAGAAGACACAGACGGCCATGGAAAAGCACCTGGCCAGCCTGCAGGAAATCCAAGACCAGCTCCAGAGCTGACGAGGCCGCCATGGAAAGCAGAGCGAAGCTGGCCGGCCACCCCGTGCACCAGATGCTGATCGTCTTTCCACTCGGTCTCCTGGCGACGGCGGTAGTCTTCGACGTGATTTACCTGGTGACCAAGAATCCGGCGTGGTCCACCTCGGCCTTCTACATGATCGGTGCCGGGGTGGTCACCGGGCTGGCCGCCGCGGTGCCGGGAACGGTGGACTGGCTCGCGATCCCAAGGGGCACGCGCGCCAAGCGGATCGGCCTGATCCACGGCGTGGGGAACGTCGTGGTCATCGCACTCTTCGCGCTGAGCTGGGTTCTTCGGCGCGACCAGCCGGCCAATCCGCCCACCGAGGCAGTGGTGGCGGGGCTGCTGGGCGCCGGCCTGTCGATCGTCACCGCCTGGCTTGGCGGTGAGCTGGTGGACCGGCTGGGTGTCGGCGTGGACGACGGCGCGCATCTCGACGCGCCGAGCTCTCTCACCGGGCTGCCGGCCGTGGCCGCCGGGGGGTCGGGAGCGTATCCGGGCATGCCCCGGGGATACGCGGGCGCGGAGCGTCGGCACTTCCCTCAGCCGGCCTACGCGGGCGACGACCGCCGAGGTCGGGGCTCCGCTTAGCGGCGCCGCCCGCGCCCCCCGTGGCGGGCGACGCTAGTACCGACGCTCCCCCGGCTGGTAGCCGATCGCCCAGTTGATCCAGCGCACCAGCGGCACCAGGGCCGCGAAATCCCGCGCGAGGATCGCGGGCAGGCGCGGGCTCTGCACCTCCTGCTCGGTCATGGTACGGGTCGCGGTGAAGGAGCGGTAGCGCAGGAATTCCGCCGCGGTGTGATCCTCGGCGTAACCCCGCGGCATCCGCTTGAGCACCGCCTCCGCGTCGAGCCGGCCGAACCGGCGCCGGAACGCGGCCGCCCGGAGCACTCGCTGGAAGGGCTCGGGCGAATCCGCGATCGCCTCGCGAATACGATCCAGCGCGGGCCGAGCGGGCATCCACATCCCGCCCGCCACGCAGCACTCGCCGGGGGCCAGCTGGAAATAGAGCCCGGCACCCGCGCCCGTCGCGTCCTGTCCGGCGCCGCGTCCCGCGTCCTGATGGTAGAACTGGCAGGCGGCGTTGGTCTTGTAGGGAGATTTATCGGCCGAGAAGCGGATGTCGCGGTGGATCCGGAAGACCGAATGGCGGGGGTCGCCGGTCAGCTCGGGCGCGAGCCGCGCCAGCCGGACGTCCATGTCCTCCACCAACGCCCGCATCGGGCCCCGAACCTCGGTCTCGTGCACCGGCCGGTGCCGCTCGAACCAGGCGCGCCGGTTGTTTCGTTTCAGCCGCCGCAGGAATGTCAGAGCTTCGGGTCGAAAGCCCTCGAACCGCGCCGGCGCGCCACCTGCCACCATCGCCTCCTTCTCCCCGCGGGTGAGCCGCTTGATTGCCAGCTCCCGCCGGAGCGCGGCGCCACGCCCGGCCGCGGCCTCGACGTGCACCACTCTGACTGGGAGGCGGGACCTGGTGTAGGCGGCCCCGCGCCCCGCGTTGTGCGCCCGCTCCCGGGCGAGGGGGTCGGTGGTGGCGCCGGTGTACAGGGTGCCGTCGGCGCATCGCGCGACGTAGACGAACCAGGGCATGTGGATTGTAATGATAGGTCCGCCTTTCTATCTTCGGCTGACTCCCCCCAAGTCCATTCTGAGAGTCCGAGGTACGATGGTATCCGACCAGCGAGCCGGCCGCAGCTCGCTTCCCGACCAGCGCACGCTCCTCTCCTGGCTGTTCATCGGGCGGCTGATCCTCGCGGTGGGCATTCTCATGGGCGCCGGCCTGGTCTGGACCGAGCGCCCCCAGGAATCGTTCCTGGTCAGCATCGCGGTGGTGATCGCGCTGACGTTCACCGCCTACGGCGTCTACATCGTCCATTTCCGGCGCCGGCGGCCGGGGAGGACGTTCCTGCTGATCCAGGCGCTGGTGGACCTGGGAGTCGTCACGACGGTGGTGCACTTCGCGGGGCAGCCGCAGTCGGCTTTTCCGGCGCTCTACGTGCTGGTGGTGGCGGCCTACGCCCTGTTGATGCCTCCGGCCACCGGCGCCCTAACGGCGGTGCTCGCGTCGGCGTTGTTCCTCGGCGACACGCTGTGGACCCGGGCCGAGGCGCCCGACGCGGCGTTCTGGGCGCAGATGCTGGTGTTCAATCTGGTCTTCGCGATCGTCGCGGTGCTGGGTCATCGGCTGCGCGAGGCGGGGATGGAGCAGGAGACCCTCGCCACCGAGCTCCAGCGGGTCCGGCTCGAGGCCGACGACATTCTCCGAAACATCCGCTCGGGGGTGCTGACGGTGGACGGGCTCGGACGCCTGGCGTTCATCAACCCCACCGCCGAGCGGCTGCTGGATCTGGAGGGCGAAGCGCTCATCGCCCTGCCGGTGCTCGATCAGCTCAAGGTCCGCTCGACCGAGCTGTGGGCGGCGGTCGTGGCCGGCATCCGCAACGGCCGCAAGATCAGCCGCGGCGAGGGAATCGTCTCCCATCAGGGGGGGCGCACTTTCCCCATCGGGCTCAGTACGACCACATTCCGTCAGGAGATGCAGGAGGCTCCCTCGGTGACCGCGATCTTCACCGACATCTCCGACCTGAAGGAAGTCCAGGAGCTCCATGCCCGTGCCGAGCGGCTGGAGTCGGTCGCGGCGCTGAGTGCGTCGCTGGCACACGAGATCCGGAACCCGCTGGCCTCCATCCGGAGCTCCGTCGAGCAGCTCGCCCGCTCCGGATATGCCGACGAGGACGAGCGCTTCCTCGCCGGACTCATCGTCCGTGAGAGCGACCGGCTCAGCCGGCTCCTGAGCGAGTTCCTGGATTTCGCCCGCGTGCGGGCGACGCAGTTCGTGCCGGTCGACATCCATTCGGTGGTCACCGCCGTGGTCCGGCTCATCCAGGCCCACCCCGACTGCCGTCCGGACGCGGAGATCGTGATCGAGGGGGGCCACACTATAATGGAAGGCGACGAGGACCTGCTGCATCGGGTGATCGCCAATCTGGTGCTCAACGCGGTGCAGGCGGCCGACGGGCCGATCAGAATCGCCGTGAGCGTCGCCGCCGTCTCGGCCGGAGAGATCCCGCACGGCACCAACCTGGAGCACGCCGTCAGGCTTCAGGTGCGGGACAACGGCCCCGGCATCCCGGACGAGATCCGGAGCCGCCTGTTCGATCCCTTCGTCTCGGCCCGCGAGGGCGGTAGCGGCCTCGGGCTCGCGATCGTGCAGCGCGCGGTCGAGGCGCATCGGGGACTGGTCCTGGTGGACTCCGAGCCGGGCACCGGCACCACCTTCACCATCTTTCTACCCGCCAGGATGCTGGCGGAGGACGCCGCATGAGTCAGAAGCCCTCGGTCCTGGTGGTCGACGACGAGTCGGGCATCCTGGACACTCTCAGGATCCTGCTCAGGAACGAAGGGTTCGAGGTCACTACGGCCCAGGGAGGCAAGGCGGGGCTGGAGCAGATCCGCTCCGGCGTCCACGACCTGATCCTCTCCGACGTCCGCATGCCGCAGGTGTCGGGTCTCGACATCCTGAACGCCGCCCGCGAGCAGGACCCGATGACGCCGGTGATCCTGATGACCGCGCAGGCCTCGCTCCAGAGCGCCATCAGCGCGGTCAATTCCGGCGCCTTCTACTACATCCAGAAGCCGTTCTCCAACGACGAGCTGATCGCCATACTCCGCCGGGCCTGCGAGTTCCGCGCGGTGCGGGTGGAGAACAAGCAGCTCAAGCAGGAGATCCGCCGCCGCGACCGGACGGCGGTGACCCGGCCCATCGGGAAGTCGAAGCGGTTTCTCGAGCTGCTCAAGCTGGCCGAGCACGTGGCGCCGACCGAATCCACCGTGCTGATCCAGGGGGAGAGCGGCACCGGCAAGGAGGTCGTCGCCCGCTACATCCACAACCTCTCGACCCGCGCGGACGGGCCGTTCCTCTCCATAAACTGCGGCGCGCTCCCCGAGAACCTGCTGGAGAGCGAGCTGTTCGGCCATGTGAAGGGATCGTTCACCGGGGCGGTGCGGGACAAGCAGGGGCTCTTCGCGGCGGCGCGGGGCGGCAGCTTCTTCCTGGACGAGGTGGGCGAGATGCCGCCGTCGCTGCAGGTGAAGCTTCTCCGGGTGCTGCAGGAGCGCGAGGCGATTCCGGTCGGCGCCACCGAGGCGATCCCGGTGGACGTCCGCATCATCGCCGCCACCAACCGCGAGCTCGAGGAGGAGATCCGCCGCGGCAACTTCCGGTCCGACCTCTTCTACCGGCTCAACGTGATCGCGCTGAACCTGCCGCCGCTCCGCGACCGGCGGGACGACCTGCTGCTGCTGCTCGAGGCGTTCCTCCAGGCGATGGCGCAGGAGAGCGGCAGCGAGCCGAAGGCCCTGTCCTCCGAGGCGCTGGACGCCGTGATGGTCTACGAGTGGCCCGGCAACGTGCGCGAGCTGGAGAACGCGCTGGAGCACGCGGTCGTGCTGAGCCGCGGCAACCTGATCGAGGCCGGGGCGCTGCCCGAGCGGATCACCAAGCGCCGCAAGGAGCCGCTGGTCGCCGAGCGGTCGTACCGCAATCCGACGCTCGAGGTGATCGAGCGGGCGTACATCATGTGGGTGCTCCAGGCCGAAGGCGGCAACAAGACGCGCGCCGCCGAAGTGCTGGGGATCGATCCGTCGACCCTCTACCGCAAGCTCAGCCGCTACGAGGAACAGGTCGAAGTGAAGGCGTAGTCGCCCGGAGGAGCGCCCGCCCGCCCCAATTCGGTTCCCGCAGGCCGCGCAGGCCGATCTACGTTCGTGGTCCGGCGATAGCGCAACTCGGTGCGCATCCGAACCGCGGCGTGACCGGCTCTTGCAGAATCCTGTTCCACGTGGTCCAGCCCGTCTCGCGCAAAGATTGTCCGGCCCACCATAAGCGCATCGCATATATCACGTTGGAAGCGCCCAGCCGGGGGGTGGCATATGTGTTGCCTTACCCCGGGGCAGTCCGACCACGTCCCGATGTCGGCTCGGCCACGTCGCCGCTCACTCTCTCGGAGGAAGTATGACGAACCGCAAGGGCTTTACCCTGATCGAGCTGTTGATCGTGGTCGTGATCATCGGCATCCTGGCCGCCATCGCGATCCCGAAGTTCGCGAACACGAAGGAGAAGGCGGTCGTGGCCTCGATGAAGTCCGACCTGCGTAACCTGGTCACCGCGCAGGAGGCCTTCTTCTCGGATAACCAGGACTATGCCGGCGGCACCTATGTGGCCGGCACGGCCTACACGCAGACCAACGGCACCGCTGGTGCTGGGCGGCTGGCGATCAGCCCCTCCGCCGGCAACACCATCGTAGTGACCTGGGGTAGCGCGGCCGGCTGGTCGGCGACCGTGACCAACCCGGCGGTCACCAGCACCGCGAGCGACGTCTGCGGCATCTTCGTCGGAAACGGTACTGCTCCGAACGCGGCCGTCACGACCGAGGGCGCTCCGGCCTGTTACTAAGCCGGCGGTGGCGAAGCAGAAGCACGAAATGGGCGGCGGAGATAACCGCCGCCCATTTTCGCTCCAGGGAAATCTGAACTCCGTTTTTAATCGGGAGGCGAGCGATGCGCGCGGGTGCGAAGGGCTTCACCCTGGTCGAGCTGCTGATTGTGGTGGTGATCATCGGCATCCTGGCCGCGATCGCGATCCCGAAATTCGCCAACACCAAGGAAAAGGCGATCGTCACGGCGATGCGCTCCGACCTGCGCAATCTGACGAGTACGCAGGAGACGTATTGGACCAGCAACACCACGTACTACGGGGCCGTGATTCCCGATGCGGCCTTTCCATACCGTCCGACGCAGGGCATCACCGTCACGGTCGTCCACGCCGATGCGGCCGGCTGGTCCGCACGGGCCACCGCCCCGGGGCTCACCAGTCAGACCTGCGTGATCTTTTACGGCGCCGCGCCGGCCCTCCCGCCGGCCACCGCCGATGCCGCAGTGGCCTGCACCTGAGGCCTGGTCCGGTCCGCCCCTTGCGTTGGATCGGCGCGGAGATCTGTGCTCGAGTGCGGCAAGCGGTTCCCGCAACGGGTTCGCCGCCTCAAGCGGTCGTCAGGGTGCCAATCCTTGCGGTGCAGAGCGCGGCTAACCGGGTAGAGCGCGATACCGGCGCCTTCCTGCTATTGGTGGACTGAGCGATGCCATTGTTGATCGTCGATGACGACGTCGATTCTCGCCGCTCGCGCGACATCGTGAGCGGGGCAGTCAACAGCCCCGCCTCCTGCGCCTGACGACTCAGGGCCGGCATGGAGCAGCCTCGGCGGTCGCTCCGCACCGAGCTCATGGTGAACCTGGGGTTCGTCACGTCGGCGGCGGTGATGCTGGTCGGCGTCAATACGGTGCTGCTGCTCGGCGGCGATCTCCACGAGGCATGGCGGCCGCTGGTGGTGCTCTGGGTGAGCAGCACGCTGGTGTTCCTGTGCTTCGGCTGGCACCTGGTACACCGCTTGGTGGTCCAGCCGCTGCGGCAGCTGTCGGCCGAGGCGGAGACCATGGCCGAAGGGCGGCTGCCGCCCGATCCAGCGCGGTACCAGACCCGCGAGCTCGATGAGCTCGCCAGCGGGTACCGCGGCATGGCGGAGGAGCTGCTCGACGTTCAGAGCCACATGGTGCGGGTCGAAAAACTCGCTGGGATCGGGCGGCTGGCCGCCGGCGTTGCCCACGAAATCCGCAACCCCCTGGGTGCTCTGGGCACGTATTCCGAGGTCCTCCGGCGGCGCGGCAGTGATCCTGCTGTAGTTGCCGAAATGCATACGGCGATCGGCCGGATCGACCGAATCGTGCAGGGTTTGCTGGATTATGCCCGTCCGGGCGAGGTCCATGGTACCGGGCGCGAGTCGGTACCCGGGGCCGATCTCAATGCGGTGGTTCGCACCGCGCTGGATTTCCTGGGCGCGCAGGGGATGCTCCGGGACGAGACGCTCGAGCTGGCACTCTCTCCCGACGTCGGCGTGGTTCGCGGCGAGCCGCATGGGCTGGAGCAGGTGGTGATCAATCTGGTGATCAACGCCGCCCAGGCCACACCTTCGGGCCGGCTCTGGATAGGCACGGTGCGACGCCGGTTCGAGCCGCGTCACGCCGCCGAGCGGCGGGCCGATCCGGCCGGACTCGCGTCGGGCAACGGACGCCGGAACTGGGCGCCGCGCCCCCGGCGAACGGACCTGGAGCGAGGGACGCCGGGCGCGGTCCTCTACGTCGCGGACGACGGCCCGGGCGTTCCCGACGCCGATCGGGATCGGGTGTTCGATCCGTTCTTCACCACCAAGGCTCCCGGCGAGGGTACCGGTCTGGGGCTGGCGATCGTGGCGAGGACGGTGCACGAAGCGGGTGGGGTGGTGTGGGTGGACCGCGCGCGCGAAGGCGGTGCGGTGTTCAAAGTCTTCCTGCCTCTGGTGGGTGCGACCGATGCATGTGCTGATCATTGACGACGATGCCGGCCTCCGCCAGTCGCTCTCGCTCCTGCTTCAGGAGACGGGCTACGCGGTGGTCGCGGAGAGCGACCCGGAACAGGCGCTCCGCCGCGCCGCGGCGGACGCGTTCGACCTGATCCTCTGCGACGTTCGGATGCCCAAGATGGACGGCGTCTCGTTCCTCCGTCGCTACCGGGCGGACGGCGGCTCGGCGCTGCTCATCATGATGAGCGGCTACGGCACCGAGGACAGCGCGCTCGCCGCCATGCGCGAGGGCGCGTACGACTACCTGCACAAGCCCTTCCGTCCCGACGAAGTCACCATGACGCTCCGCAAGGCGGAGGAGCGGGAAAAGCTCCGCCGCGAGGTAGAGACCCTGCGCTCCAGTCTGGGGGCCGGGGTGGTGAGCGACCTGGTGGTCTGCGAGAGCCAGCCGATGCGCGACCTGCTCGATCTCGCCAACCGGGTGGCCCGACACAACACCACCGTGCTCATCACCGGCGAGAGCGGCACCGGGAAGGAAGTGCTCGCCCGCGCCATACACCGGATGAGCCCTCGGAGCGAGCGGAGCTTCATCGCCATCAACTGCGCGGCCATTCCGGAACACCTCCTGGAATCGGAGCTCTTCGGTCACGCGAAGGGCGCCTTTACCGGCGCGACCAGTGACCGTGCAGGGCTCTTCGAGCTGGCGCACGAGGGTACGCTGCTGCTGGACGAGATCGGTGATCTGCCGCTCGAGCTCCAGGCCAAGCTGCTCCGGGTGCTGGAGGAAGGCGAGATCCGGCGGGTGGGCGGGCGCGAGCCCCGCATGGTGGACGTGCGGGTCGTCGCCGCTACCGCCAAGCTGCTGGAGCAGGCGGTCGAGCGCTCCGAGTTCCGGGCCGACCTGTTCTACCGGCTCAACGTGGTCCGGCTCCACCTGCCCCCGCTGCGCGAGCGGCCTGACGACGTTCCCGCGCTCCTGACCCACTTCGCCCGGGAGGCGGCCCAGCGTCTCGGGCACGCCGTGAGCATTACCCCCGCGGCGCTCGATTGGCTGGTCCGCCACCCCTGGCCGGGGAACGTGCGCGAGCTTCGCAACGCTGTGGAGCGCGCTGCCGTGCTGGCGGGCGACCGGCCGCTCGACGTCAAGGACTTCGCCGTGGCCAACGGCAACGGCAATGGCGCGAGCCACACGAACGGCAATGGTACTCTCGACCTCAGAACACAAGTCGAGGCGATCGAGAGACAGGCCATCCTCAAGGCCCTCGAGGCCTCCGGCGGCAACCGGCGGCAGGCTGCTAGCCTCCTCGGTATCAGCCTGCGCACGCTCTTCTACAAGATGCGGCGGCTCCCGGTCCACTGAGCAGAATCGCGCAACAATTCGTGTTCGCTGCAGCGGACTGCAGTCCGTGCGGCGCGGACCCCCCGAGTAAGTCCATTCGCCACAACAAGTTGTTTTCTGGTACGCGACCTGCCTTTGAAGGGCGTCGCCGGCCAGTGGGATCATCGTCGCACTCAGCTCAGCTCAGAGGAGGAAGGCCACGTGGAACGTCGCGCGGGATTCACGCTGGTTGAAACGCTCATCGTGGTTGTCTTGCTGGGGCTCATCGTCCTGGTGGGCTACCCCAAGATGAGCTCGGCCATGCTCCGGAACGACGTCCGAAGCGCCCGAACCGCCATGGTCAACCTGGTGGCAAAGGCACGGACCGGCGCTACCCAGAGCAACCGGAGGACCTGGATCAAATTTCAGGGCAACTCGGCCTACGTCGTCGCGCGGCCCCGCCGGTTGCCGGGTGCCGGCAATGCCGACACGCTGGGCGCCGTCGTGAATTTCGCCGCGGCCTACGGTGTTGCGGTTAGCGCCACGGTGGACTCGATCCAGTTCGACCCTCGCGGCATCGGCACCGGTTTCGGTTCCTCCGCCACCATCCAGGTTTCGCACGGCAGCTACAGCGATGCCATCACCGTAGACGCGCTCGGGAGGGTCACCAAGTGAAGCGGGCACGGTCGGGATTCACTCTGGTCGAGGTGCTGGTAGCGGTCGTGGTGCTGGCCATCGGCATCGTCGCCATGGCCGGCACTTCGGGTGTGGTCACCCGCATGATCGGCCGCGGGAAGATCGACACCCGGGCGGTGCAAGTGGCCTCCCAGAGGCTCGAGAACCTGCGTCTCGCGGCCTACTCGACGACGCCGCGCTGCACGGCAGCCGGCTTCGCCAGCGGCGGTCCGGCCACCGCCAACAGCGTGACCACCTCGTGGGGGGTCCCGAACGCCGGTGCGACGCGCACCGTGACGGTCACCGTGTCCTACGCGACGCCGCGAGGGACCAGGACCGAAACCCTCACCACCATCATCAAATGCTGACCTCCATGCGAAATCGCCGCGGGTTCACCCTGGTCGAAATCCTCATCTCGCTGGTCATCCTCAGCGTGGTGATGGGAGCGATTTATCAGCTGCTCAACACCACCCAGCGGCTGTCACGCGCCCAAACCGAGCAGGTAAGCCTCCAGTCCAACGTGCGCACTGGGTCGCTCGTCGTGCCGAGCGAGTTGCGCGAGCTGAACA
Source organism: Gemmatimonadales bacterium (assembly GCA_013820855.1). Lineage (GTDB taxonomy): Bacteria > Gemmatimonadota > Gemmatimonadetes > Gemmatimonadales > GWC2-71-9 > CAVVWJ01. The sequence goes on from JACDHV010000037.1 coordinate 12,047, forward strand.
CGGTGGTCGGCGGCACGGTGGGCCAGAACGACGTGCTGATCATGGCGAACGACGACATTACCTACCGCGCCATGCGCGGATTCGGCCAGCTGTGCGAAAGCCCGGCTTCGCAGACCCAGCTGCGCATCTCGCGCAATTCGTACTCCGGATACCGCGACCCCGTGGCCGGCAGGGACAGCGTGTACGTCTTCCTGGATGGAAACCCCGACGTGAGCAGCGATGACGGCTGGATGCCGCTGCAGATCACCGGGGTTGCTACCGGGAACGTCTGCCCCGGCGCGGCCGCCGGGATCACGCTGACCACCGCGGCTAGCGCGGCGCTGCCGGGTCTCGCGGTTCGAACCCCCGTCAGGACCTACGAAGTCATGCAGCTGAGCCTCTACGATGCTGACGGCCGGTCCTGGCTGGGTGCCCGATCGGTCAGCGCTGGAGAAGTGATGCAGCCGCTGCTGGGACCGCTGACCGCCGGCAATGGATTCCGGCTCGAGTACTTCAACAGCACCGGAGCGGCAACTACGAACCGTACCGCCGTGAAGAGCATCCGGATCACGGTTCGAGGGCAGACCGATGAGATGGTTCGACCCGGGGGGACCGGGTACATGGGCCGTCCGGAGGAGGAGCTGGTGAGCCAGGTGCTGCTGCGAAACTCGATTCGGCCATGAGCAGTTCATCCCACAAGGAGGCAGGAATGCGGGCTTCGCGGCTCTCCGATGAACGCGGCGTTGCGCTGGCAGTCGCCATCTTCGCGCTGGTGGTGATCGGCGCGCTCATCGCCGGAACCTTCTTCGCCGGGCGACTGGAGCAGCAGACCGGTCGGAACACGCTGTTCGTCGCCCAGGCGGCCGAGGCGGCGGAAGCGGGCCTCAGCGACGCGATCTCCAGCGGCAGCGGCGCCACGTATGCGGCCATGGCCCTGGGCGGCTCGGTCAATCTCGCCGATCTCACGCTCAGCAGCCACCTCACGGCCAACCGGAGCGTCTCCCGGCTGACCAGCAGCGTCTATCTGATCCGGGCACTCGGCAACCGGACGGATGCCGGCGGGAACGTGCTGGCCACTCGATCGGCGGGCTCGCTGGTGCGCATGGCGATGGCGGATCTGCAGATCAAAGCCGGACTGACGGCTCTCGGTGACGTGGTGGTCACCGGTAACTCGACCGTGAGCGGGAATGACCAGATTCCGGCGGATTGGGCCACGGGAGTGTCCTGTCCCGCGCTCGATACCGTTGCCGGCATCCGCTACAACGGGTCGCTGTCCGCGGGCGGATCCTCCGACATCACAGGGGATCCACCCAAGTTTGCCGATCCGACGCTCAACTCGAGCAACATCTTCGGGAACTCCAGCTTTGAGCAGCTGAAGGCCCTGCGGACCCTTACCCTCACCGGCAACGTGAGCGGGTTGGCAGCCGCGGTGACGGGCACGCCTCCCCGCTGCGACACCTCGGTCCAGAGCAACTGGGGCGCCCCGACCGACCCGGCGAGCCCGTGTTTCAACTACTTCCCGATCATCTACCGCTACGGCAATCTCAGCATCTCCGGCACCGGAGTCGGGCAGGGCATTCTGCTGGTCGAGGGCGACCTGAATGCCCAGGGTCGAATCGACTTCTACGGGCCGGTGATCGTGACCGGCACGGTGGATATCCGCGGCACCGGCAGCAGCGCCACCAAGTTCTACGGCGGCGTCCTCGCGCAGGACGTACAGCTGGACGACAGCCGGCTGAGTGGCAACGCCACCGTGAACTACTCATCGTGCGCCATTCAACGGGCGCTTCAGGGCTCCGCGACGATCCAGCCGCTGTCGGAGCGCGCTTGGGTGCAGTTGTACTGAGGGGCCGGGTGCGGTTGTACTGAGCGCTGGCGGGGCGGATTTCGACTCAGCTCGATGGAAACCGGTACCCCGCCGACCGCTTCACAGCCATAGACTGCTCCCGCCTCTAGCGGGAGCGAGCGAGTGCGTGCACGAAAGTACGGCTTCACCGTCGCCGAGGTTCTGGTGGCGGTCGTGGTGCTGACGGTCGGGGTGCTGGCGCTGGTCGGCTCCTCGGCATACATGAGCCGCATGATCGGCCGCGGGCGGCATGCCACCGTCGCCGCCATGCTCGCCGCGAGTCGTCTCGAGCGGCTGCGCCTGGTCGCGCGCTCCACCAGCCCTCCCTGCACAGCCCCGGAATGGCAGGGCGGCAGTGCCGCCGAGGCCGGCGTCCTGCAGAGCTGGGAAATGCTCGATCCCGCCGGCGTCGCCCGGCGGCTTCAGCTCATCGTGCGCTACCGTACTCCCGTCGGGCTCGCCACCGATACCGTCGTAACGGCCGTGCTATGCTGACCGGCATGAGCACGCGCCGCGGGTTCGCGCTGGTCGAGCTGATTCTGGCCATGGTGCTCGCGCTGTTCGTCGGAGGGGTGGTTCACCGGCTGCTGTTCAACGGACAGCGCCTGGCCAGGGCACAGACCGAGCGAACCGCGCTCAACGACAACGTCCGTGTGGCGGCACTGGTGCTCGCGGCCGAGCTGGGCGGCGCGGGATACGACGAGGTCACCCCTGAAGCCTCGGCCGCGCTCGGTTACCCCGCTGCCCTTCGAAGCGACCTCCTCGCGATCGACCCCGGTGCCCTCACTTACCTGGCCGATCGAGGTGGCGGGCACGTGTGCCGGGTCTCGACCGCGCCCGCGGTCGAGGTCGTGGTCGCGGAGCCGTCCTGGAACTCGCCTCGCGCGCCACGCTCCACGGACTCACTTCTGATCTTCGTCGAAAGCGATCCCTCCACCGGCTCCGACGACGCCTGGCTTCACTTTGGCATCGTGTCGGCAGGGGCGGCCATGTGTCCGGGGGGCGGCGCGGGCATCGCCATCAGGGTGGCCGCCCCGGCACCGCTGGATCCTGCGGTGCTGGCGGGGGTCACGGATGGGTCACCCGCCCGGCTCGCCGAGGTGATGCAGATCCGATACTACCGCTCCGGAGGCAAGTCCTGGCTCGGCATGCGGTCGGTCAGCACCGGCGAGGCGATCCAGCCGGTTGCCGGACCGCTCGCGGACAGCTCAGAAAGCGTGCGCGGTCTCACGCTGATATATCGTGACGCCGCCGGCGCGCAGACCATAGACCCCGCGGCGGTGCGGGCCGTCGAGATCGCCCTCGTCGGTGTCACCGATCAGCCGATACACGCTCGCGACCCGCGCCACGCGGTGGTGGACACCTTCGCGCTCACGACGCGGCTGGCGCTCCGCAACGCGCCTCGCCCGTGATCCCGGCCCGGCGGGGAATGGCGCTGCCGCTCGCGCTGCTCGCGCTGGTGGTCATCGCCGCGCTCGTGGCCGGCGGTTTCGCGGCGGCGCTGCTCGAGCAGCGCCTCGGACGGAACGTGCTCTACGCAGTGCAGGCGGAGGGTGCCGCCCAGGCGGGGGCCGTGGGGGTGATAGGTGGATGGGACGATCACGACCTCGGTGTTCTGGCTCCGGGTGCCAGCGCCGCGCTGGCGCCGGTGCAGCTTCCCGGGCGCACAGTCTACTCGGCTACCGTCAGCCGGCTCAACGGCGAGCTGTTCCTGGTGCGGGTCGAGGGCATCCGCAACGACGCGGCCGGCGAGATGCTCGCGCGTCGTGAGCTGGGTCTCTTTGTCCGGACGGCCGACACCGCGGTGCCCGGATCGCCGCCGGTCAGGCCCCTGGCGAACCGTTCGTGGGTCGCGCCATGAAGGGTGGCTGACCGCCGGCCGCGCAGCCCACCATGACAGCGATTGCACCCCCCGCAGGTAGTGCATCCCGAGAGACGGCTTGCGAAAGGGAAGATGAGACGAGCTACGGCGGTTGCACCGCCCCGGTCTCCCGGGGATTAAGGCCGCGCCCTCCATCTAGTTAGCAGGCTGCAACTTGTGTGGCACATCGGTTGCCCACATCCCGGCTGGCTACACTCACGCCTCGGCTTCGGGACCCTCAACAAGCGGATACGTATGGGACTCTTCGGGCGCAATGCGACGACGGTCGGTCTCGACATCGGGAGCGGCCTGATCAAGCTCGTCGCCATTTCTCATGCCTCGGGCGGACCGGTCCTGACCAAGGTGGCGTTCACGTCCGTGGTGAACGACGCCATCGTCGAGGGCGAGGTCATGGACCCGGCCATCGTCGCCGAGGCCATCAAGAACCTCATGGCGTCCGCCGGGGTCAAGCCCAAGAAGGTCGTGGTCTCCGTGGGCGGTCGCGATGTGATCATCAAGAAGATCAACATGGACCGGATGAAGGAAGCCGAGGCGCGCGAGGTGATCCGCTGGGAGGCGGAGCAGCACGTGCCGTTCGACATGGACAACGTCGAGCTCGACTTCCAGATCCTCGACCCCGAAGGCGAGGGTCTTCAGATGGCCGTGCTCCTGGTCGCCGCCAAGCGCGAGCTGGTCGAGCACAAGGTGGCCCTGCTCTCCGATGTCGGGCTCGACGCCAGCGTGATCGACGTGGACTCGTTCGCGCTCCACAACGCCTTCGAGATCAACTACCCCGAGGCTATGGTCGGCGTGGTCGGCCTGGTGAACATCGGGCACGAGACCACCAACATCAACATCCTGGACGACGGCGTTCCGGTGCTCACCCGCGACATCCCGATCGGCACCCGCCGCTTCAAGGAAGACCTGCAGCGCGAGCGCGGGCTCTCGGCCGACGAGGCCGATCGCGTGCTTCGTGGTACCACCTCGAGCGACGCGCTCGAGCCGCTGCTCGAGGGACGCGGCGAGGAGCTCGCCGTGGGCATCGAGCGCGCGGCCGCGTTCCTCCAGTCGGCCAGCCGGTCGGCCGGCGGGATCTCCCGGATCTTCACCACCGGCGGCGGCGCCCGCATCCCGCGACTCAACAAGGTGCTGTCGGACCGACTCAGAATTCCGGTGCAGCTGGCCAACCCCATCGAGAAGCTCCAGGTCGCCGACGGCGTGTTCGATTCCATGCCGGTGGACGAAGTGGCGCCCCTGCTGATGCTCCCGATCGGCCTCGCGCTCCGCAGCGCGGCGTGACCCCGACCAACGGACCCGATACCCGATGATCACCGTCAATCTTCGTCCGGACCTGAAGCGCCAGCGAGCGCGGTCGCCGCTCCAGGGCGTGATGGAAAGCCTGCGCGGCGTGGGCACCAAGGTGAAGGACCCGCTCCTGGTCGCCTCCGTCGTCGCCTGGGTCGGCGTGCTGGGCTGGCTGGGCTACGTGGTGGTCGGCACCACGCACGAGCTGAACGCGCTGGAGCCCAAGCTCGAGCAGACCCGTGCCGAGCACAAGCGTTTCAAGGCCTTTCTCGCCGAGAAGCGGCACCAGGAGACGATCCGGGACTCGCTGGTCGCCCAGATCGGCGTGATCCGCACGGTGGACGGCGACCGCTACGTCTGGCCCCATCTGCTCGACGAAGTCACCAAGGCCTTGCCGCCCTACACCTGGCTGGTGGATCTGGGCTTCGCGGTACCGGCCGCTCCGGCGCCCGGTGCCCCGCAGGCCGCCGGCGCCGATCAGGATACCACGAAGACCCAGCCGCTCGTGAGCCCGGCCGTGGCCTTCAACGTCAACGGACGCACGGTGGACATCCAGGCGTATACCCGGTTCCTCCGACAGCTGGAGGCCTCTCCCTGGATCACCGACGTCACGCCGGTCGCGGCGCAGACGGTGATCGAGAAGGAGCGTCCCGTGACCGCGTTCACCATCCGGGCCACGTACCGCCAGGCCGATTCGGCGTACATCCGGACGGTTCCCCTCAGCGAGTCGGTGAGGTAAGTCGCCATGGCAACCTCTTCGCAGAAGACCACGCCCCTGCTGGTGATACTGCTCGCCGGCCTGACCGGCTACATCGCCTACACCGGCACGGTCATCGAGAGCGCCGGCATGAGCGGGCTCGCCGCGCGCGAGGAGCGCGTGGTCGCGATGCGCGACACGATCGCCCAGCTCCAGGCCGCCACCGACAGCGCCAAGCGCGAGCTCGCGCGCGGCTCCGTGGAAGACCTGCGCAAGCGCCTCGATACGTACCGCGGCAGCCTGGCGCTGCTGCGCCGGCTGGTTCCCGAGCGGAACGAGGTCCCCAACCTGCTCGACGACATCTCGAGCCGGGGAAGGATTCGCGGCGTCACGCTGGCGCAGGTGGTGCCGATGCCGGTCGAGGCCGGCCCGGCGCCGTTCAATACCTACAAGTACAACATGTCCGTCATCGGGCGCTACGACGAGATCGGCCGGTTCCTCGCGGACGTCGCGAGCCTGCAGCGGATCATCGTGCCCTACGACCTGTCTCTCGATCAGGCCAACATGACCTCGGCCAAGGCGCTCGGCGACACCACGGGCGCTCTGCTGGAGGCCAAGTTCCAGGTCCGCACGTTCGTCAAGTCCACCACACCGGAGGGACAGGCCAGTGGCTCGTAACGCTCTGCTCGGGCTCGCCCTGCTCGCCGCCCTGGCCGGCTGCTCGCCGTCCGGAGACGAGGCGGAAGCGCAGGCAGCCGAAGCGCAGTTGGCCGCGCTGCGAGCGCACAACGACAGTCTCCGGCAGGTGCGCCCCGCGGCCGAAGCCGCGACGGACTCCGGAGCCAGCAGCACCTTGGCCGCCACCACACCGGGGCTGGACAGCGCGCGGAGCGATACCGTCACCATCGCCGAGGCCGCGCTGGCGGACTCCATCCAGAAGGCCCGCGAGATCGAGGTGATGCGCGAGACGTTCGCGTACGCCGGCGGAACCCGGGATCCGTTCGCCTCGCTGATCAACGGCTCCTCGACGGGTCCCGAGATCGGCGACCTGGATCTGGTCGGGGTGTATCAGGACCTCCGCAGCAAGGACAACAGCGTCGTCGTGCTGCGGGAGAAGGCCACCGCCAAGCGTCACAAGATGCGGGTCGGTGACCAGCTGGGACGCGCAAGGCTGGTACAGATTCAGCCGCGCGGCGCCGTGTTCACCATTCGCGACTTCGGGTTCGAACGCCAGGAAACTCTCTCGCTGCGGAAGCAGGAGGTCGAGACGCCATGACCGGATTGTATCGCAAGATCCTTATCGCCACCGCCCACTCGCTGATCTTCGGCGCGAGTCTCGCAGTGGCGACCCCGGCCCGGGGCGAAGGCCCCGGCGGCGGGGAGGTCACGGCGGTCAGCCTGGCGCCTTCCGCCGGCAAGGCGGAGGTGGTGATCGCCGTCCGCGGCGCGGTGGACGTGCGCGACTTCGTGCTGGCTGCTCCCGACCGGCTGGTGCTCGACGTCGTCGGCGCCACGCTGAGCGAGGCCGCTCCGGCGCTGTACGACGGGGTAAAGCGCGGCGGCGTGCTCAACCTCCGCTACTCCCAGTTCCGGCCCGACGTCGTCCGCATCGTGATCGAGCTCGACGCCCCCAAGGCGTACGAGGTGGATCGCCGCGGCGAGTCGATCAGGATCACCTTCGGTGCCGAACAGGGCTTCAAGACCTGGTCCTCGGTCCAGGCACACGCCGAGCTCGTCGCCGACGAGGCGCCGGCCCGCGCCATCCCGGTGGGCAAGAGTCCCGAGGTGAAGCCCTCGCTGTCCCGCGCCACCGCGGTCAGCTACGCGCGCGAGGAGCCCCGGCTCACGGTCAACTGGGACCGCGCCAGCATCGCCGACGTGGTCGCGGGCTTCGCGGCCTTCAGCGGCCGTACCATCATCATCGGCAAGGACGTCAAGGGTGAAGTCACCGCCGAGGTGAAGAACCAGCCCTGGCCGATGGCCTTCCAGGCGATCCTCGCGAGCCAGGGCCTGTCCGCCCAGGAGATGGCCGGCGGGATCATCCGGGTGGATGCCCCGGGTGTGCTCTCCGCGCTCGACTCGCTCGAGCCGCTGGAGACCAGCGTCGTCCGCATCAACTACGCGCACGCCGGCACGCTCGAGAAGACGGTCGAGAGCATCCTGACCAAGGGCCGCGGGCGGGTGGTGGCCGATACCGGCTCCAACAGCCTGATCATCACCGACACCCGGAGCCGGGTGGCGAACGTCACCGACTTCGTGCGCGGCCTCGACATCCGGACCCCGCAGCTCTCGATCCAGGCCAAGATCATCTTCGTGGACCGGACCGACATCGAGGAGCTGGGCATCAAGTACGACCTGGGCGACCGGAACCAGTTCTTCAACAAGCTGGTGCAGCGCCGGAACCCGGCCGACGGCAACACCTACGACCGGAACGTCAACGTGATCAACCTGGGCGGCAACAGCGTCGCCGCCATCGGCAACGCCGACGCCAGCATCGCGGGCTCGGCACTGGACCTGATC
>JACDHV010000207.1 GCA_013820855.1 Gemmatimonadales bacterium
AGTACATCAACCAGCTGAAGGAGAAAGGCATGCCGACGATCGAGGCGGCCCTCGAGGCGGGCCGGATCCGGCTCCGCCCGATCCTCATGACGTCCGTCGCCACGGTGGCGGGCGCGCTGCCCATCGCCCTCGGCCTGGGGGCGGGCTCCCTCAGTCGCCGGCCGCTGGGGTACGCCATCGTCGGGGGCCTGATCTTCTCCACGCTCCTCACGCTCTACGTGGTCCCGGCGGTCTACGTGATCTTCGACGGACTCCTCGCGCGCATGCGAGGGCGGCAGCCGGCGCACCCGAGCACCCTCGCCTCCGCGGAGGCCGAGTGATCGCGGCACTGGTCCTCGCCCTTCAAGCCACCGTACCCGCGGCGGCACCTCGCGACTCGGTGCCGCCGGCCCAAGTCGAGTCGATGCGGAGGGCCGATACGGTTCCGCGGGTCACGCTGGAGGAGGCGATCCGCCGCTCCGCCCGGCTCGATCCGGACTACGTTCAGGCGCTCGGCGACATCGACAGCGCCGAGTGGGGCCGGCGGGCAGCCACGCTGGCGTTCTTCGTGCCGTCGCTCTCCCTGGGCCTCGACCAGACCAAGTACTCGACCGAGTTCTTCAATCCCGCCGATCCCGCCAATCCGACCAGCACGCTCGTGGTAGGGTCGGCGCGCGCCGAGTACGAAGTGCTCAGCCTCCGCAAGTTCTCCGAGCTCGGCCGTACCCGGGCGGAGCTCGCGCGTGCCGAGGCGGGCGAGCTGGAGCAGCGATTCCTCGCGGCCCTCGAGACCGAATCGAGCTACTACGACGTGCTGGTGAACCAGGAGCTCGCCCGGGTCGCGCAGGAGCGGGTGAGCCGGGCGCGGGAAGGCCTCGGCGTCGCCCGCGCCCGGGTGGCGTCGGGTGCGGCGGTCCAGACCGACTCGCTCCAGCTCGTGCTGGAGGTGACCCGCTCGGGGGTGGAAGTCCTGCGTCAGCGCAACGCGCTTCGCACCGCCCAGCTCGAGCTGGGCCGCCGGGTCGGAGAGCTGGGCGCCGTCGATGCGGTGCCTCTGGATACGATGCCCGCCCCCGAGCTGCCGATCGGGCTGCCCGAGGCGCTCACCGCGGCGCTCGAGCAGGGTCCCCAGTACCGCGCGGCCCGAGCCGACGAGCGAGCCGCCGACGCGGCGCTGCGATCGCAGCGGAGCGACTATCTCCCGAGCCTCGGCATCGGCGCGGTGCACCAGCGCTACGACACACGGATCTTTCCGGGTGCGGCCAACGTCACCTCGGTGACCTTCAGCCTGTCGTTTCCGATCTGGGACAACGGGAGGCGTGAGATCGAGGTGAGCCGGGCGCGGGTGGCGCGCGACGTGGCGCGCACTATCCGTGAGGACCTCGAGCGGGTCGTCCGGCGCGACGTCACCAGCGCATACGACACCTACCAGACCAGCCGGGCGGCCGTGGAGCTGGCCGGCGTGGGCGTACAGGTGGGGCGCGAGAATTACCGGATGCAGGAGATGCGCTACCGGGCCGGGGCGAGCACGATCCTCGACCTGCTCGATGCCCAGGTCAACCTGGCGGAGGCGGAGGCCGATCTGGTGCAGTCGAGGTACGAGACCCGGTTGGCGCTGGCGCGGCTGGAGGCCATTCTCGGTCGCAGACTCTTCTCGAACAAGGACGCACCGTGATACGGATATTCGCCGTCCTGGCGCTGGGCCTCGTTGGGTGCAACAGCGCCGGCGGCACACCCGAGGAGGGCGGGGCTGGCCGCGGTGAGGGCGGCGGGCCTCCGGCCATGCCGGTCGAGGTCGTCGTCGCCCGGAACGACACCGTGGTGGACGCGATTCTGTCGACCGGGCAGATCGAAGCGATGCAGTCGGTCGAGCTGCGGCCCGACATCGAGGGCCGTATCGAGGCGATCCTCATTCGCGAGGGATCCCTGGTCTCCCGGGGGCAGGCGCTCATCAAGGTGGACGACGCGGAGCTCAAGGCCGAGGTGGCCCGGGCCGAGGCGGAGCGCGATCTCGCCCGGCAGTCCCTCGCCCGCACCCGCGAGCTCCTCGCCCAGAAGGCCTCGAGTCAGTCCGAGCTGGAGCGGACCGAGGCCACGGCGCGCGGCAGCGAGGCGCAGTACCAGCTGCTCAAGGTTCGTCTGGACCGAACCACCGTTCGGGCGCCGTTCTCCGGGGTCGCCGGACGGCGACTCGTCAGCCTGGGGGACTACGTCACGACCAGCGATGGTCTGATGACCCTCCAGACGGTGTCACCGCAGCGGGCGGTGTTCCAGGTGCCGGAGCGCTATGCCGATCAGCTCGAGGTCGGGCAGACGGTCACCTTCCGCGTCGCGGCGCTCCCCGGCAGGGAGTTCGCCGGGCGAGTGGACTTCGTGGATCCGGTGGTGCAGCTGCCGGGCCGCACCATCACGGTCAAGGCCCAGGTGCCGAACCCGCGCCGCGAGCTGCAGGCCGGCATGTTCATCGAGGTGCGGCTCGCCACCGCCGTCCGCCCCGACGCCGTCGTGATCGCCGAAGACGCGGTGCTGCCCCTCCAGGGCGCCAACTTCGTCTGGGTGATCAACGACGGAAAGGCGACCCGCCGACCGATCGAGCTCGGCGTCCGCACGCCGGGATTCGTCGAGGCGAGATCCGGAGTCGAAGCCGGCGAGCAGGTCGTGGTCGGCGGCCAGGAGCGGCTCGCCGAGGGGGCACCGGCCGCGCCGACCGTCGTGGACCGACGGCCCGCGAGCGGGCGTGAAGGCGTCGGCACGGCCGACACCGGCGCCGCGGGCGCCGCCAACGCGCTGGAGGGGTCCAATGCTCCGGCCCGGTGACGCAGCCCCGGACTTCGCTCTGAGCGACCCCTCGGGCCGCCGCGTCACCTTGAGCGATCTCGCGGGGCAGCACGTGATCCTCTACTTCTACCCCAAGGACGATACCCCGGGCTGCACCAAGGAGGCCTGCGGGTTCAGGGATGCCTGGGACGACCTCCGTGCGCTCGGCGCGGTGGTCCTCGGAGTATCACCCGACGCCGCGGACGCCCACCTGCGATTCGCCGAGAAGTACGGCCTGCCCTTCCAGCTGCTCTCCGACCCTGACCGGAAGGTGATGGAGGCATACGAGGCATACGGCGAGAAGACGCTCTACGGCAGGAAGTCCACCGCTGTCATCCGCTCGACCGTCTGGATCGGCCCCGATGGCCGGGTCCGGCGTCACTGGCCCCGGATCACGGACGCGGGCGCCCATCCCGGGCAGGTCCTGGCGGCGCTCCGCGAGGGGCTCTGAGGGTTTTTTTCACCGGGCTATATTTCTGCTGCCCTGACACCCATGGATACCGGCATGACCGCACGCGAGCACCATACCCGTTCCTTCGTCGCTTGGCTCTGGGAATGGACCAAGTCCATCGTCGTCGCGCTCGTGGTGTGGTTCTTCCTGAGGACATTCCTCATCGAGGCGTTCCGGATCCCTTCAGGCAGCATGGAGAACACGCTCCTGATCGGCGACTTCCTCTTCGTGAACAAGGCCCTCTACGGCGCCGAGGTGCCGATCATCCAGGCCCGGCTGCCCGCCGTCAGAGAGCCGGTCCGCAACGACATCCTGGTGTTCGATTCGGTGGAGGAGGAGGGGCTCAAGGTGGTGAAGCGGCTCATCGGAATGCCGGGGGATACGCTCGCCATGGAGCAGGGTGTGCTCTACCTCAATGGCAACCGGGTGGACGAGCCGTACGCGGTGCACACCGACCCGAACCGCTCCGAAGACCCGATCCAGCGCGCGAAGATGCGCCATTGGCAGCTCTCGCACCTCGCGCGGCATGATACCGCCACCTACCAGCCCGATCTCCAGGACTGGGGCCCCATCGTCGTGCCCCAGGATTCGTTCTTCATGATGGGCGACAACCGGGACAGTTCCTACGACGGGCGGTACTGGGGCTTCCTGCCGAGGCAGAACGTCAGAGGGCGGCCGCTCGTGGTGTACTTCAGTTACGACGCCACCAGCTGGCGCTCGCTGCCGTTCTTCACCGCCGTACGATGGGACCGGATTTTCAGCGCGCCCGATTGAGCCGGGTCAGGTAGGCTCCGAAGGGCGCGGAGCCTCGGGAAGTGAGGATCGGTTCAGCATGCGGGGAATGTACGCGGCGGTACGGCTGCAGGCCGTGCAATGGAGGGTGACTCTACCGCCCTGGACATCGTCGTGCGAGGAACGCTCGGGGATGCGCTCGACCGCCGCGGCGCCGCATGATGGACACACCAATGGTTTCTGGTCCCTGTCCGCGGCGATCAGGATCAGCGCTTCCGGCGCCCGGTATTCCTTGATGCCCCTGCGTCCCACGGCCTGCCCTTCCGATGGGGTCTGGTGGCACGAAACTGGCTGACCCCACACGTGTTGGAAACTTATTGGAGTCGGCACGAGTGCGCCACAGTGGCGCGGCGGCCCGTCCACGAGGAGCGGATCTCGCATGAGGGAGTTTTCCCGGGTGGTCGCAGTCCTCGCCGGACTGCTTGCCCTCGGGGCGGCACCGGCAGCCGCTCAAGAGGTGCACGAGATCCGAATGGTTTCCTCCGGGAAGGGGGAGTTCCGCTTCGTGTCGGCATCGGTGTCGGCTCGGCCTGGTGACGTGCTGCTGTTCAAGGCCGTGAGCGGCGCCCCGCACAGCGTGGTGTTCGAGGGGAAGGCGTTGGCCGCCCCGGACCATCAGAGGCTGAATGCCGCCCTGCCCCGGCGGGCGGGCGACCTCAGCAGCCCACTCCTAACCGAAGGGGCCGAATACCGAATCGTCGTGCCGGCCCTCGCCGCCGGTACCTACCGCTTTTTCTGCCTGCCCCACCGGGCGTATGACATGCGCGGGGAGCTCACGGTCGAGTAGTCCGCGGAGGGGACGCAGGTGCTCGAGGGCCCGGGGATCCCCGGGCCCTTCTTCGTGGGCCTGGGTGTGCGTAGTAGCGTATAATACTACTAGCGTATGAAACCAGACCGTGCGAGAATTCTCCGCAGAGACGACTCGCTCATTCGTGCGGATTGCAGGCAAGGAGGCCATTGTGGCATCGGAACTTGGCGGTTCACAGATCCTTACGTTGCTGGAGACCCTCCCGGGGATCGCCAACGTGCTGCGCAGCCCGGTGGCGGATGCCTTGAACAACGTCATTCGCGCTGCCGCGCGCCTGGCCGAGTTCAATGTCGCCGACGCCGAGGAGCTGGTTCGCTACGCGACGAGACGAAGCCTGATGGGGCAGGAGGAGGGCGACCGGCTTCTCGCCGAAATTCACGCGGCCCAACAGAAGCGCCTCGAGCGGGCGGCGGACCGGGAGAAGGCTCAGCGCGCCAAGGCACGGACGAGGTCCAAGCCTGTCCGCCCGGTCAAGGCGATCAAGAAGGTCAAGGTCAAGAGGGCCGCGAAGGCCAAGAAACGGTAGGCTTCACGCGCCCGTTCGACTGGACACTCGCGCTCGTCGCGTGCTCCATCGCGCTCGTCGCATGCTCCGGTGATCGCGGGGATCCCACTCTGCCAACGGAGGTCGGTCCCCGCCCCCTGGGCGCGCTGGAGGTCATGACGACCCACACCGGATCCGCCACCGATCCGGACGGCTACTCGCTGGTTCTCAACGGAGTGAACATCGGTCCCATGGCGGTGGAAGACACCCTTCTGCTGCCAAACGTGCCCGAGGCGGAATATTCGGTGGGCCTCACCGGCATCGCGCCCAACTGCGACAGCGGCGGCGGAAATCCTCGTGGGATCCGGGTCGAGGGTGGCCGGGTGGCGCGGGTGATCTTCCAGGTGAAGTGTCATCTTCAGGACCCCGGTTCCGACCGCACCTTCTAGCTATGTCTTGAACTCCTGCATCAGCGAGGTCAGCCGGGTGGCGCCCTGCAGCAGGTCACCGGCCGAAGACGCCATCTCCTCCGTGCTGGCGCTCTGCTCCTCGGCGGCCGCCGT
>JACDHV010000208.1 GCA_013820855.1 Gemmatimonadales bacterium
CGAGTCCACCTCGAGCCCGTGGGCTCGCAGCGCATCCTGCACGGCGTGAAACGCCGCGGGCACCGTCGTCACGACGTACTGATCGCCCTCGCGAGCGAAATCCTCGGCGCCCGCCTCGAGCGCGGCCTCGAGCGTGGCCTCCTCGCCGTGGCGCGTCGCGTCGAGGTAGATCTGCCCCTTGCGGTCGAACATCCACGCCACCGAGTTGGACGCCCCGAGGTTGCCGCCGTTGCGGCTGAAGGCGTGCCGGATCTCCGCGACGGTGCGGTTGGCGTTGTCGGTCGTGACCTCGATGAAGATCGCCGCGCCACCGGGACCGTAGCCCTCGTAGGTCAGCTCCTCGTAGATGCTGCCCTCGAGCTCGCCGGTGCCCTTCTTGATGGCGCGCTCGATATTCTCGGCGGGCATGTTGACCGCCTTGGCGGCGTCGATGGCGGTGCGGAGGCGGGGGTTCCCGCCGGGATCGCCGCCACCGCTCTTGGCGGCGACGGTGATCTCACGGATGACCTTGGTCCAGGACGAGGCGCGGCGGGCGTCGGTGACGGCCTTCTTGCGCTTGATCTGCTTCCATTTGCTGTGGCCGGCCATGGCCGAACTCCTTGAAGCTGACGAGGTTTGGGCGGCGGGAGGGCCGGTGCGCGCAGGACCGCTCGCGCAGCGGAAACATAAGCGCGACAGCCGTTTGCGGCAATCCGAAAGACCGCGCGACACTTGACCCCGCGGGGCCCGGCCGCTAGTCTCCCCGCTCTATGATTTCCACGAGAATCTGGGCGGTCCTGGCGGTGGCGGCGCTCGTCGCGTGCAAGGACAAAGGCCCCCAGCTGCCGAAGGTCTCGCAGGTTTTTCCCAACCTCCCGCTTCCGCCGCAGGCGAGCGTGGTCTCGCGCAGCGGCAGCCCCGACGCGATGCAGATCACGCTCATGTCGGGCGCGAAGGTTCAGGACGTGGAGAGCTACTACCGGGTGGTGCTGAGCAAGAACGGGTGGCGGCTGGTGAACGATATGCGGGACAGCGACGGGGCGGTGGTGCTCCTGGCCGAACAGGACGGCCCGCCGCTCTGGGTGCGGATCAAGAGCACCGACGACAGCGTGGCGACGATGGTCGAGCTCGCGGGCGCGGTCATGGCGGACACCACGCGCCGGCGCGCCAGGCCCGCGTCCTAGCTAGGTAGAGGGTCCGGCATGTCCTCGAACCGGAGCCAGCGGGGGTAGAAGTAGAGATCCACGAAGCCGGTTGCTCCATTCCGATTTTTCGCTACGATCAGCTCGGTCGCGCCCTCCACTCCCTGGCGCGGCCGGTACATCTCCTCCCGATCGATCGCCAGCACCACATCCGCGTTCTGCTTGATCGCGCCGAGTCCCCCCCAGGGGAACCCGCCGCCGAGCATCCGGTCGAGCGACGGGAAGCCGCTCGGCACGGTGTCCGGTGCCGGCCGCCCGGCGTCGTCGCGTCGATGCGCGCCACCAGCCCCTCGAGCGACGCACCGTGCTCTCCCGCGCCTCGCATCGCTAGCGCTCCGCCCGGAGCGAGGCCCGCGCGGCGCGGGCGGCGTGGGCCACCGCCTCTCCGGCTTCGTGGCCGCCGGCCTCTCGCGCCGGCGCGACCAGTTGGCTCAGCACCTGCGCCGCGGTTTCGGATCGCACGTCACCCAGCTGGCTGATCGCCGCGGCCAGCGCGCGCCGCAACGGGGGCGGCAGAGTGAGGCTGGACAGCCGGTGCTCGAGCGCCTGGAGCCGCCGCCGGTGCGCCCGCTCGGCGGGGGGATCCCGCACCAGGTCCTGCGCCACGCGCAGCGTGAGCCAGAGCGCGAAGATTCCCTCCCGCCTCGGCCCTCGCCCGGTCTGCGGCATCAGGGTCAGCAGGACGCTCGAGGCCGAGTCCCGGCCGCTCACGCCAGCGTCCTCGCCAGGGTGGCGAAGACCAGATCGGGAACCATCTGCTTCATGCACCGGTGATGGCCGAGCGGACAGCGGGCGCTTCCGTGAGCGCTGCACGGCCGGCAGCGGAGGTCGAGCTCGACGATGCCCGCCGGGGACTTATAAGGGAAAAAGCCGAACTGGCGCACCGTGGGCCCGAAGAGCGCCACGACGGGGGTGCCCACGCCGGTGGCCATGTGCATGACGCCGGTGTCGCCCGAGACGAGAACCTCGGCGCGCCGGATCACGGCACCGGTCTCCTGAAGATTCAGCGTTCCGGCCAGACTCGAGACGTGCGCCCCTGCGAGCTCGGTTATCCGGCGGGCCGGCTCCGTATCGTCCGGTCCGCCCAGCACCGCCACGTCGGCGCCGGTCGCGGTGATCCGCCGGGCGAGCTCGACCCAATATTCCGCCGGCCACCGCTTGGTCGCGTGCGCCGCTCCGGGCGCGATCGCGACGATTGGCCGATCCAGGCCGGCGCCGAGGGCGGCGAGGTGCCGCGTGGCCTGCTCCTCGGCATCGTCACCGATGAAGAAGTCGGGCGGGCCCCCGTCGGGCTCGACGTCGAGCCGCTCCGCGGCCTCGAAATAGCGCTCCGCGACCGGCGTCTCGGTGCGGTACAGGTCGCGCTTGAGCACGATGAGGAGCGTCCGCTCCACCCGGCGCTTCGCGTAGGAGGTCCACGGACCAGGGGCCAGCCGCCGCAGGGCGAGGCTCCGGACATTTCCGTGGAGATCGAGCAGATGGGTGTACCGCACCCCCCGCACCCGGTCCGCGATGGCCCGGACGCCTTCGTGAGGAGCGATGCACAGCACTTCGCTCACGTGAGGATTGTGGCTCAGCAGGGGGGCGTACTGCTCCTTGGTGAGCACGGCGATCCGCGCCCCCGGGTATCGGGCTCGGAGGGCACGCAGGAGCGGCGTGGTGAGGAGGATGTCCCCGATGGCGCCGAAGCGAACGACGAGCACGTCGGGCGTCGGCGCGAAGCTGTGCGTCACAGGAGCAATTTAGGTCCGAGCGGGGTCGGAGGGAGGGCGGACGGGGGGAGCCGGCCTTCCGTGCTCCGCCTCCCGGCCTTCCGCCCACCCCCGCTATCTTCTCCAGCATGCCCCGCCCCAAAAGCATTCTGTGGGTCGACGACGAGGTCGAGAGCCTCACGTCGCACGTGCTCTTCCTGGAGGAGCAGGGATTCGCCGTGGAGACGACCACGCACGGCGACGACGCCCTCGCGCTTCTCCAGCGCCAGCCCTACGGCGTGGTGCTGCTCGACGAGCAGATGCCGGGCCGGCGGGGGCTCGAGCTCTTCCGCGCCATCCGCGCCATCGACAACGGCATGCCGGTCGTGATGGTCACCAAGAGCGAGGAGACCGAGACCCTCAAGGACGCCATCGGGTCCGACATCTCGGACTACCTCATCAAGCCGGTGAATCCGCGGCAGATCCTCTCCGTCGTCACCCGGCTCCTCGATGGCGATCGGATCCGCCAGCAGCGCCTCTCCCGCGACTTCGCCACCCGCTTTCGGGATCTCGAGGGCCGGCGCGGCGGTCCCCTCGCCTGGCGCGAGTGGATAGAGCTGGTGGCCGAGCTGGCCGAGTGGGAAGTCCGGCTGGGCCAGGCCGACGAGCCGGGGCTCCAGGACGCGCTCCGGACCCTTCAGGAGAGTCTCCGGCAGGACTTCGCCCGATATCTCCAGCGCAACTACGCGCGCTGGCTCCACGACGGCGAGAGCGACCGGCCCCCGCTCTCGGTGGACATCGGCGCCGAGTTTCTGCGGCCGGTGCTCGACATGCACGGGAAGGCGCTGCTGGTGGTGGTGGACTGTCTCCGCCTCGATCAGTGGGCCATGATCCGCCCGATCATCGGCGCCCGCTTCGACATCGAGACCGCCTACTATTTCTCCATCCTCCCCACCGCCACGCCCTTCGCGCGGAACGCGATCTTCAGCGGCCTCTTTCCGGCGGAGATCAAGGCGCGCTATCCCCGCTGGTGGAGCGAGCACGAGGAGACCAGCCTCAACGCCCACGAGGCCGAGCTTCTGACGGAACAGCTCAAGGAGCTGACGGGCCGCCAGGTGCCGGTGCACTACGAGAAGGTCTTCACCGCGGCCGACGGCGATGGGCTGCTGCGCCGGCTGCCGGCCCACCTGGCGCAGGACGGCGTCACCGCGCTGGTCTTCAGCTTCATCGACCAGCTCACGCACGGGCGTACCGAGAACTCGACGCTCTTCGAGGTGGCCCGCGACACCTCCGCGCTCCGGAATCTCACCCGCACCTGGTTCGAGCGGTCCCCGCTGTGGGACGCGCTCCGCGAGGCCGAGCGGCGTGGGGTGCCGGTGCTGCTCACGACCGATCACGGATCGATCCACTGCCATACGCCGGCGACGGTCTACGCCAAGCGGGACACGACCTCGAACCTGCGCTACAAGTTCGGCGACGACCTGAGGGCCCAGGACCCCGACGCCGCCCTGGTGGTGGACGACCTGCCGGCCTTCGGGCTGCCGGCGCGCGCGCCGGGCACCCGGCTGCTCCTCGCCACGGGCGACCGCTTCTTCGTCTACCCCACCAAGCTGCGCGAGTACCAGGCCCGGTACCGCGGCGCGTTCCTCCACGGCGGTGTGTCGCCCGAGGAAGTCATTCTCCCCATCGCCCTGCTCACCCCGCGCAACGCCTGACGGTGCGCACCGAGGCGCGGCTTCTGAGGCTGGTGCGGCCGTACTGGGGTCTGCTGGCCGCCGGACTCGTCGTCACCTTCCTCGCCTCCGTGCTCGACGGGTTCGTGCTCGTCGTGCTGATCCCGCTGCTCAAGAACCTGTTCGGCACCGCCGGAGAGCTGCAGACGGGCTCCACCCAGCTCGAGGCGTTCGTGGACCGGCTGATGGCACCCCTGGTGGGGGGGCTCACTCCGTCGGAGGCCGCGGGACGGCTGGTGGTCGTGCTCGTGGTCGGGCTGCTGCTCAAGAACTCGCTCTCCTACCTCTCCAGCCAGATCACGGTGCGGGCACAGGAGGGGCTGGTGCGCGACCTTCGCACCCGCCTCTTCGACCATCTGCTCACCCTGGATCTCGGGTACTTCCAGCGCACCCGCGCCGGCCAGGTGATCTCGGCGATGATGACCGAGGTGGACCAGACCAAGGCGGTGATCACCGCCTCGCTGGTGTCGCTGTTCCAGAATCTGGTCGTGGTGGCCGTCACGCTGGTGGTGCTGAGCCAGATCTCGATGAGGCTCACCCTGTTCACGCTGGCCTTCGTGCCGCTGCTGGTGATGCTGCTCCAGCGGCTGGTCCGCCGGCTCCGGCGCCACGCGCGGGCCCGGAGCAAGGAGCGGGGCGAGGTCACCGCCACCGTGGCCGAGCGGATCGGCGCGATCCGGCTGATCCGCTCCTACGGTGAGGAGGAGCGCGAGGCGGCGGGGTTCAATGCCCAGACCAACCGCTACCGCAAGCAGGTGATCCGCACCCAGCGGTTCTCCTCGCTCACCAGCCCGATCACCGAGATCTTTTCGGGGTTCCTGGTCATCCTCATCCTCTGGGCGGCGACCCGTCCCGAGCTGCTCGGTCTCGAGGCCCCGCTCGCTCCCGCGACGATCATCGTCTTCCTGATGGCGGCGCTCCGGCTCACGTCCCCGCTCAAGACCATCTCGAGCTTTCCCGCGGTCATGGCTCTCGCGCTCGCCAGCGCGGAGCGGATCTTCCAGGTGCTCGACGAGCCGCCCGCCGAGGTGGATCGTCCGGGAGAAGGTGAGGCGCGGTTCGAGCGCGAGATCGTCTTCGACCGGGTCACGTTCCGCTACGGCAGCGGGCCGCCGGTGCTGGTGGACGTCTCGCTGACCATCCCCAAGGGCAGGGTGGTGGCGCTGGTGGGGCCGTCGGGGGCGGGGAAGACGACCCTCGCGGATCTGCTCCCCCGCTTCCACGACCCGACCTCCGGCCGGATCCTGCTGGACGACGTGCCTCT
>JACDHV010000038.1 GCA_013820855.1 Gemmatimonadales bacterium
CCCGGCCTGGAGGATGATCCGCCGCCCGCCCGCGGTGGTGACGAGCGACGGCGGCGCGGCCAGGTCCCAGTCGTGCACGTCGCCCCGCAGCAACTGTCGCACGCGCCGGATCGTGCCGAGGCGGGCGTCGAGCTCGACCACGGAGGTGGTGTGCCGGTTCGCGCCCGGCCGCGCCGTTCCCAGGAAATCCGGCGCCGCGTTGCCGGTGGTGCCGCCAGCGGAGCGCGCAGGTGGCCGCGTCGCGAGCCCAGGTGCCCTCGGCCGTGGTGACGAACATCGTGCCTCCCACCACGACGGGGCCGCTCTGGAACGATGCGCGCTCACCGAGGGGGAAGGTGCACACCGGGCGGAGCCGGAGGACGTTGGTGGTGTCGATGTCGGCCAGCGGAGAGCCGCGGTGGCCTTCGAGGGTGCGGTTGTAGGTGATCCAGTCGGCGATGGTGTCGATCCTGCCTGGGGCGTCGGCACGTAGGCGCTGCCTCGCTCCAGGGACGACGGACCGCGCGGCCGCGGCACCGACGGGGGCTTGAGGAAGTTGAGCTGCATGCACCCCGCGGCGACGAGGAGGAGCGCCGCGAGCATTCCGCATCGAGCCAGCATGCCTCAAGAGTGGTCTCCGGGGCAGACAGGCGGCGTGACTCGCGTCACCGGTCCTGGCCGAGGGCATATTGCCGCGCAGGATACCGCGTCACGAAAGAGACCACGGAGGGGGAGCACGCGATGAACGACACACCCGAGGAACACAGTGAGCGCCTGGCTGTCCTGGCCCAGCTCGAGGAGTGGCTGGAGATCCCGATGCAGGTGCTGGGCTTCGTCTGGCTGGGCCTCCTCGTATTCGAGCTGACGCAGGGGCCCTCTCCCCTGATGGCCGCGATCAGCACCGGCATCTGGATCATCTTCATACTCGACTTCGCGCTCCGCCTCACGCTCGCGCCGGACCGAAGCACCTACCTCCGCCGCAACTGGCTTGGGGTGCTCTCACTGCTCGTGCCGGCGCTCCGGGTGCTGCGCATCGCACGGGCAGTGCGCGTCCTCCGCGCCACGCGCGCAGTGCGGGGCATCCGCCTGGTCCGGGTGGTGGGCACCGTGAACCGGAACATGCGGGCGCTGGGCCGCAGCATGGGGCGGCGCGGCTTCGGGTACGTGGCGGCGCTGACGCTGGTGGTGGTGCTGGCGGGGGCCGCGGGGATGTACGCGCTCGAGCAGGAGGGGCCGGCGGGGGGATTCCGGGACTACGGCACCGCGCTCTGGTGGACGGCGATGGTGATGACCACCATGGGCTCGGAGTACTGGCCCCGCACCGGCGAGGGACGGGTGCTCTGCCTGCTGCTCGCGATCTACGCCTTTACCGTCTTCGGCTACGTGACCGCGGCGCTGGCCACCTACTTCATCGGGCGGGATGCCGAGGACCGCGAGGGCGAGATCGCCGGCGCCAACGCGGTCGAGGCGCTACGGGCGGAGATCGCCGCGCTCACGGAGCAACTCCGGGAGCGGCCGGCCTCGTAGGGCGGGGGCCCCGCGCCTTCCCGGTCGCCTCGCGGCGAGCGCCGGAGGCGGTGCGCTCGGAGGGCGCGTCAGTGCACGTCACGACCGCCGTCCCTCGTGGCAAGCCCAGCATGAGTGGCGGGCACTGTGGCGCCCGGCGAGCGTACCGCCTCCGGCGCTCGCCCCGCACGAGTCCGCCACGCCCACTTCATCGCATCCATAGATCGGTCCAGCGCTGTTCCAGCCGCGTCACCCAGCGGGCCCGAGGTACGGCGAGTTGCAGCAGCCTGAAGGTGTGGAGCAGCACGAGGAGACAGCCAACGACGGCAACTCCGCCGAGCCACTTGCGCGGTGGCGCCGTCCGCAGGATCGTCTTTTGGGTAACGAATGCACCTCCCGGCATGCGCGCCAGGCGCTGTCGGGCGCCTCACCTCTCGCGTCGCGCTCCCGCGAGCTGATCGGGCACTCGTTTGGGTAACGCCCCCGACTCGATGGCGATCGCCATCATGGCCTCCAACCAGGCCACCCGCTCGTCGACGCTGAGCACCAGCGTCGTGCGGAGCAACGCCTCACGGTCGGGGGCCAATCGCCCCGGCTCCGGCGAGTCGGCGCTCACGGTTGCTCCGCGCGCAGTCGCTTGATCTCCGTCAGCGCCTCCGCGTCGGTGAGATCCTCGGGACGGCCGGCCTGGCGTTTCAGGGCGATCAAATCGTCGATGGACGCGATCCGTACCGCTACCCCGCGCAGGTTCACCACCACCGACCGGGCCCACAGTTGGTCGAACGGCATGGGGTGCTCCAGAAACAGATCCACCATCGGCACACCGCTTCGGGGCCGGAGCGAGAACACCACCATTCCCTGCTCCCGCACCCACACCGCCCGCTTGGCGGGATCGGCGAAGTGTGTCGGGGCCACCGGCAGGTAGGGCTGGAACCCCGCGCCTTCGAGCGCGGCGAGGGTCCGGTCCACCTGCTCTGGTGCGAGGTCCACCACGAGGTCGATGTCGCCAGTCGCCCGGAGGTGCCCGTGAAGGACGACCGCCAGTCCGCCGACCACGACGTAGCGGCCACCCCGCTCATTGAGATCGCGGATCAGGGATTCCAGGGGGAGCATGGGCGGAATATAGCCGCTGGGGATCTCCCCTCGGCCGAGGGGCGCCCCCACCCAAGCTGGCACAAGCACGCCTCTGGACGACAAGAGCCGGCTGAAGATCATGCGCTGGCCTGCGCCATCGGCCGAGCACATCATTCCGTATGCCCAAGCCACCCGCTTCACGCCTGACACTCGCCATTCTGCTCTCGGTCCTGACCGCCTGCGTGGCCCGGCCGGCCGGCAACGACCCTCCCCCGCCCCAAGCACCCGCCGTGAACGCGGTTGGGGACGACTACTACCGCAGCCTTCTCACCACGCGGCCGCTGTCGGCGTTCCTGAGCGGCGCCCCCGAAGCCGCGCCCGACCGTCTCGACCAGAATGGGCTCGCCGAGCTCGAGCGCTGGAGACAGCGGGAGGACGAGTGGCTGGCCCGGCTGCGGGCCGTCCCCGCCGACTCTCTCGTCGGCACGCCGGAACGCGTCACCCACGCGGTGCTGATGTCGGCACTCGAAGCCTCCGCCGCCCGCCGTGTGTGCCGCGACGAGCTGTGGAGCGTGAGCCAAATGGGCGGCGTGCAGCAGCTCCCGCCCCGTCTCGCTCCGGTCCAGCCGGTCGGCACGGCCGAGCTGCGGAGGAAGGCGCTGGCCCGCTACCGCGCGTTCGGGCCCTACCTCGACACCGAGATCGCGAACCTGCGCGAAGGCGTGCGGCAGGGGTACGCCGCGCCCCGGATCAACGTGGAGGCCGTGATCGAGCAGCTCGACGGCCTGCTCGCCACTCCGCCCGATGCATCGCCGGTGCTCCTCCTCGCGGAGCGGGACAGCGCACCCGGATTCCGCGAGGAGCTCACCGGGGTGATCGCGACGACCCTCCATCCGGCGCTCGAGCGCTACCGCGCGTACCTGCGCGACGAGTATCTCCCGCGCGCGCGCGAGGAGACCGCCATTGCCGCGCTGCCGAACGGCGCCGAGTGCTATCGCGCCAGGATCCGGAGCTTCACGACGCTCGAGCTCGACCCCGAGACGATCCACCGCACCGGCCACGAGCAGATCGCCCGGATCGAGGCCGAGGCGCGGCCGATCGCCGAGCGGCTGTTCGGCACGACGGACATGACCGAGGTGTACCGGCGGCTGCGCGACGATCCGCGGCTCGAGTTCGCCAGCCGCCGCGAGGTGCTCGATACGGCCGAGGCCGCGGTCGCCCGCGCGCGGGCAGCGCTGCCGCGGTGGTTCGGCCGCTTGCCCAGGGCGGCGATGGTGATCGACCCATGCCTCCCGTTCGAGGAGAAGTCCGGCTGCCCCAACTCCTACTCACCGCCGGCGCAGGACGGGAGCCGGCCGGGCCGGTGGCGGATCAACACCAACCCGCGGCGCGCCTCACGCGTCGATCTCGAGTCCATCGCCTTCCATGAGGGTTACCCCGGCCATCACCTGGACCTGGCGCTCAACCAGGAGCGGCCGGAGGCGCACCCGGTCACCCGCATCCTCGGCAACTCGGGCTTCAGCGAAGGCTGGGGACTCTACGCCGAGGAGCTGGCGAGCGAGATGGGACTCTACTCGGGCGACGTCGCGCAGCTCGGCCGGCTGTCCTCCGCGGCGTTCCGCGCGGCACGGCTGGTGGTGGACCCGGGCCTCCACGCGCTCGGCTGGTCACGCGAGCGGGCGATCGAGTACATGATGGCGCACACGGTGCTCTCCCGTGAGACGGCGACCTCGGAGGTGGACCGCTACATCATCCTTCCCGGCCAGGCGACGGCCTACATGACGGGGCGGCTGGAGATCTCGCGGCTCCGCGCGGAGGCGGAGCGGCGGCTCGGCGCGGCGTTCGACATCCGCGCGTTTCATGACCGTGTGCTGGGTCAGGGGCGGGTGCCGCTGCCGTTCCTGCGGGAGGAGATCGAGCGGTGGATCGCGCAAGCCGGCTCCGGAGCGGCGGGAGCCTGAACGCTCAACCGCTCAGTGGAGGGGCCCTCGTCCCCGCCCGGAGAGCGCCTGGCCGACGATGCGGCACAGCACGGCCCGGGGGAGCCGGATAGCGGAGATACGGTGCGTCGGGATGGATGAGCCCCCGGCGGACACTCTCCCGTCGATCGAGCTCCGACATGAAGAGAATCGGCATCCGCCCGAGCAGCGAGGTCCGCGCTCCATGTCCGCTGGTCATGGAGCCACTGCGCCTCGATCCCGCTGCGGGCGGGAACCACCTGATAGCCCCCCAGGCGCAGCGTTCGACAGACCAGTTCACGCCGGGATTCGGCATCGTCCAGCACCAGGATCGTGGGCGCACTGACCTCGAGCCGCATGGCATCGCTCCGCGAATTTTTGAGGGGATGGGCGAAATTCGCCGCAATCGCCGTACCCGATGTCCAGAGTGTCCGCGAGGACGTGAACGAGGAGCTCACCCGCCATCCCGACATCAACGCCAGTGAGATCGACGTCAAGGTGGAGAACGGGGAAGTCACGCTCACCGGAAAGGTCGAAGACCGGCACCAGAAGCGGCTGGCCGAGGATCTCGCGGAGCGGTGCTCCGGCGTCAACGACATCCACAACCAGCTCAAGGTCGACAAGGGTTTCTTCGCCAAGCTGTTCGGCAGTGGCGATGATGACCGCGAGCGGGAGCGGGAGCGGGAGCGGGACCAGGAGCACGGCACCACCAGTCGGCGCGGCACCACCGCTACCAGCGGCAATCGTTAGCGGAAGAGAGCCGCGGCAGGCGAGGTCGGCCGTGCAGGCGCGGCAGAGGCCGGGAGGGATGGTCCCTCCCGGCCTCTGCATTTTCCTCCCAATGAGCTGGCGCACGGGTCGTGGGGAGGAGACAGCCGTAGTCGCGCTGCCAGGAGGCACCGGGCGGTGTCGCCCAAATCCAGAGCTTCAGTCTGGTGGGCACGCGCCGGCCGCTATACCATTGTAGACATTCACCTCGCTGGAATTCCATGCCGACCGACATCGTCAGCCGCCTCCAGGCCTCCCTCGGGAACCGCTACCGTGTGGATCGCGAGCTCGGCCGCGGCGGCATGGCGACGGTCTATCTCGCCCACGACCTGCGACACGACCGGCCCGTCGCGCTCAAGGTGTTCCATCCCGAGCTCGGCGTCGGGCTCGGCGAGCGCTTCCTCCGCGAGATTCGGGTGGCGGCCAGGCTGGGCCACCCGCACATCCTGACGGTGCACGACTCCGGCGACGCCGACGGCGTCCTGTGGTACACCATGCCGGTGGTGGACGGCGAGAGCCTGCGCCAGCGCATCCGACGCGAGGGCCCGCTACCCCTCGAAGAGGCGGTGCGGATCGGCCGGGTGGCCGCCGAGGCGCTCGACTTCGCCCATGGACACGGCGTCGTACACCGGGACATCAAGCCGGAGAACATCCTGCTCTTCGGCGGCGAGCCGATGGTGGCAGACTTCGGCATCGCCCTCGCGATGGATACCGCGGACCAGGACCGCCTGACGCAGACGGGATTCTCGCTCGGCACCGTGGCCTACATGAGCCCGGAGCAGGCGCTCGGCGGCGGCAGGCTCGACGGCCGCACCGACATCTATAGTCTCGGCTGCGTGGTGTACGAGATGCTCGCCGGTGAGCCGCCGTACACCGGACCGACGCCACAGGCGGTGGTCGCGAAACGCCTCATGGCGCCGCCACCGCCGCTCGGGGCGGTGCGCGACGTGCCCGAGGCGCTCGAGCAGGCGATTCACAAGGCGCTCGCCCGGAACCCCGCGGACCGGTTCGCCACCGCGCGGGACTTCGCCCGCGCGCTCGCCGGGGCGGCGGCCTCGCCCCGGGCCTCCGTGCCGGCAGCGGTGACCCGAGTCACCCGCGGCAGATTCCCGAAGGTCCTCGCGATCGCGTCGCTCCTGGCGGTGGCGGTGGTCTCCGGCCTGGCGTGGCTGGTATTCGCGCGCTCCGAAGGTACCGCACCGCCGTCGGGCAACCGGCTCGCCGTGCTCCCCTTCTCGGTGCCCGCCGGCGGACAGTTCGGCTACCTCGCCGAAGGCATGGTGGATCTCCTGAGCCGGAACCTGAACGGCGTCGGAGAGCAGGTGACGGTGGACCCCGGCCGGGTGATGTCCGTGCTCGGCGGCAGCGAGAAGCGGGGCGTGCAGGAGGCCGAGCGCGGTTACGAGATCGCCCGCCGGCTCGGCGCCGGCCGATACATTCTGGGGAGCGTGCACGCGGCCAGCGGGCACCTGCGGATCCAGGCGCAGCTCTATCAGGAGAATGCCGGCGAGCTCGAGCCGATCGCGCAGGCATCGGCCGAAGGGGACAGCACCGCGCTCTTCGACCTGGTGGACGAGCTCTCCGCGCAGCTGCTGGTGAGCAGCGATCGCGGGCAGGGAGCCCGGCTGGCACGGACCGCGGCGGTCACGACGAGCTCCCTGCCCGCGCTCAAGGCCTATCTCGCGGCGGAGCGGAACCTCCGGACCGCGGAGTTCGACTCGGCCGTGGCGGGGTTCCAGCTCGCCACGGATCTCGACAGCAGCTTCGCGCTCGCGCACTACCGTCTCGCCGTCGCCGCGACGTGGACCGGCCGCATGGGACTGCTGGCACCATCCATCACCCATGCGCTCGCCCTGACCGACCGGCTGGGCGATCGGGACCGGGCCCTCCTCTCGGCGTTCGCAGACATGGCCCGGGGCGCTCCGGACGCGGCCGAGCGCGGCTATCGGGGGATCCTGGAGAAATACCCCGACGACCTCGAGGCCCGCTTTCAGCTCGCCAACGTCCTCTACAGCTACAACGCCCCGCGCGGACGGCCGCCGGGCGAGGCCGCGGAGCACTACGACCGCGTGCTGGAGGTGGACCCGGAGTTCATCTGCCCCATATGACCCATGTTCGACCTCGCCGTGCGCGAGGACGACTGGGCGAGGGCGGACACGCTGATCCGGCGGAAGTTCCCCGGGCAGCTGCCGTTCGACGTGCGTGTGACGTTCGCCGCCCGGGGCGGCGACACGGCGAGCCTGTGGCAGCTCCGCGCCGAAGGGGCGCGTACCGGGGGCGAGAAGGGGCGGCGGGGCGACCGCGCGCTGGAGGCGGGATGGCTGCTGGCGGCCCACCTCGCGGATCTCGAGCTGGCGGAGGAGTTCACCCGACTCAACGCCAGGCCGTCGCTCCCCACCAGGGACAGGGCCCCGGCCCACCTGTTTCTGGCGGAGCTCGGCCTCGCGGGCGGCCGCTGGACCGCGGCCAAGCGGGAGCTCGCCGCGGCCGCGCGGCTGGGCGAGCACGATTCGGCCCTGGTCGGCCGTGCGCTCGCCGCCTCGCTCCCGTTTTTGGGCGTGCCGAGGGAGGAGACACGAACGATCCGCGACGAGGTGGAGCGCTGGAGCCCCGGACATGACGCCTCGAAGCCGCTCCCGGAGCCGATTCGCCCCCTCGCGCCGCACCTGCGGCTCTACCTCCTCGGCCTCCTGAGCACACGCCTGGGCGAGGCCGCCGAAGCCCTTCGCCTGGCGAGCGCGCTGGAGACTCTTCCCGTTTCCCCGGAGTATCGAGCCGTGGTGCGGAGCCTCGCCCGAACCATCCGCGCGGACGTGGCCGCGGGATCGGGCCGGACGAACGAGGGGCTCACCCTCCTCGCCGACGTGCGTGGCGAGATCCCGTTCGAGCTGCTGGGGCTGCCGTACTTCTCCGAGGAGCACGCCCGCTATCTCCGCGGAAGGCTGTTGTTTCTGGCGGGGCGCGAGGAGGAGGCGCTTCGATTGGTCGAGAACGCGTTCGCCGGTACACCGGGAGAGCTGTACTTCCTCGCGCCGGCCCATCTGCTGCAAGCCGAGATTCAGCAGCGGCTCGGGAACAAGGAGGCGGCGGCGGAGCAGTACTCGCGATTCATCGCCCTCTGGCGCTCCTGCGACGAACCGCTCCGCCCGGTCGTGGAGGGGGCGAGGACGCAGCTGGCCCGTATGGTGGCGGAGCGGTAGCGGGTCGCCAACTCTCCGGTTTCGGCGTAACTTCGCTGCGTGACCGCCACTCCCCACGCTGTCCCTGCGCACTGATGCCGCGTGGCTGAGCGAAAGCGCCGCTCCGTCCGAGCCTGGGCGGCCGCCGCCGCGGCGATCACGCTGGGTGCGGTGCTCCTCTACGCCAACCTCACCACGCCCGACCAGCCGGTCGAGCACCCGATCGCCCACCGTTACGACACCCGCCACCCCCAGTTCCTGCACACCATGGCGCATCTGCTCGGCGCGCCGGTGGTGCCCGGGAACCGGGTCACCACGCTCCTGAACGGCGACCAGGCGTTCCCCGCGATGCTCGAGGCCATCCGGTCGGCCCAGCACAGCATCACGCTCGAGGCCTACATCTTCTGGCCCGGGACCGTGGGCACCATGTTCGCGGAGGCGCTCGCCGAGCGGGCGCGGGCAGGCGTGGCGACCCATCTGATCCTCGACGGAGTGGGCTCGCAGAAACTGGACGAGGAGCTGATCGAGCGCATGCGGCAGGCCGGCGTTCAGGTCGTCAAATTCCGTCCCATCCACTGGTACACGCTGGATCGCGTCAACCATCGGACCCACCGGAAACTCCTGGTGGTGGACGGCCGCGTGGGCTTCACCGGCGGACTGGGCATCGCGGACCTGTACCTGGGCCACGCGCAGGACGCCGATCATTGGCGCGATGGGCAGTTCCGCGCCGAAGGGCCTGTGGTGGGCCAGCTCCAGGCCGCGTTCCTGGACAACTGGATCGAGAGCGGCGAGGCGCTGCTGCACGGGCTGGACTACTTCCCACCGCTCGATTCTGCCGGCGGCGCGCTGGCGCAGGCGATCCACAGCTCACCCGGTGACGGCACCGAAAACCTGCGCCTCATGTACCACCTGGCCATCGCGTCGGCCAGCCGGAGCATCCTGATCGGGAATCCGTACTTCGTCCCCAATACCCTCGCCGTCGAGATGCTGGTGGAAGCCCGCCGGCGCGGCGTGCGGGTGGAGATCATCGTGCCCGGCCCGATCACCGACGCGGGCCTGGTGCGCCGCGCGTCCCGCGCCAAGTGGGGGCCGCTGCTCGAGGCCGGCGTGCGGATCTACGAGTACCAGCCGACGATGTACCACAACAAGGTGATCGTGGTGGACGACTACTGGGTCTCGGTGGGCTCCACCAACTTCGACAACCGCTCCTTCCGTCTCAACGACGAGGCGAACCTGAACGTCTTCGACGAGGCGTTCGCCCGGGCGCAGGCCGCGATCTTCGCCCAGGACCGGGCCCGCGCGCGGGAGGTGACGCTGGAGGAGTGGCGCGGCCGTCCCCTCACCGAGCGGATCGAGGAGAGAGTGGCCTGGGTGCTGCGGCGCCAGCTGTGAGCGCGACGGCCCACACTGGACGGTGGTCGCTGGCCCCGCGGACGTCGCGCACAACGCCGGCGCTCCTGGGCCTCGCCGGGACCAGCTGGCGGACGAAGACGTGGTCCCAGGAGAACCACGAGACGGTGGGCCCGACCCACTTGGTGAGCCAGACATAACCCTGCCGCTCGAAGACCAGGCCGATCCCCTCGCTGTTGAAGTCGCCCGCGATCACCACCGGCCCCCGCCACCCGGCCGCGTCCGACAGCACGGCCAGCGCCTGATCCCTCTGCCCCGCTTCGCTGATCGACGCCGGGGTCTCCAGGTGCACGGCGTACGCGAGGACCCGGGTGTCCCGGACCCGCAGGATCGCCGCGCTCGCGGTGCGCCGCTGCCCCCGGGTCCGCCCGGCGTGCGGCAGCAGCACCTTCCAGCTCCGCTCGATCGGCCAGCGGGAGAGCACCGCGGGGCCGAAGTAGCGGCCGCTCGTCGGGTGGATCACCGCCGGGTAGAACGCGTAGTCGTAGCCCAGCACCCGGGCGATCCGCTCCGCCCCGGTCTCGTCCATCTCCTGCAGCGCCAGTATGTCCGCTCCGCGGAGACTGTCGTCCTGCAGCACCTCGATGGCGCGGTCGATCTCGTGAGCGAACCTGATGTTGAACGTGACGACCCGGATGGAGGAATCGGGAGACGTGGCGGGCGGGGGATGGGGTGCGTAGCGGCCTTCGAATCGCGGGCCGGTGGGGCTCAGGAGATTGGTCGCCGGCGCGCACGAGCCCAGCACCAGGCCGACGCCAAGAGCGGGAATACCCCGGCTGAACCACGCCGGCCACGGCAACCGGAAGCGCTGCACCTTCACCCGGCGGAATTGAACCCCGACTCCCGTGTGCGGCAACGTTTTCCTCGATCACCCGTTCAGCCGCTGACCCCTCAGGGTTGTCCATGGCGCCGAGGGCGCAGGCCGCGTCGTGCGAAGCCCGGCAAACCCGTAGAAGCGGCGCGCCTCCCGCAGTTGGCCGAGCACCTCCCCGAGCACCGACCCGCGCATTGCCGCCGCGCGCGCCTGCCACACCCGCCGCACTCCCTCCGGCGTATAGAACTGGCGCTTGCTCCAGCGGTCGTCGCCGTAGCAGTAGTGCACCACCGGCGCGCGGACCGGAGCGTCCGGGTAGTAGTTGGTGTCGGCGAGCGGCCTGGATCGGAGCGGCAGGCCCAGCATCACGACGGCAAGCCCGAAAGCGTGCATCAAGTCTTCCCACCGTGGCATCTCGAAGGCGTCAACGGCCTGCAGCCACGCCCGCGCGAGCGGCTCCGCCTGTGCCCGCGGAATCACGTAGGGAATTCCGCAGTTCAGGCAACTCCCCAGCGGATCCAGGTCCGATGGCGCGATCCCCAGCCGGCGCATCGCGACGCGCACCTCGGGCTCCCCGTGGTCGAGGTAGCCGCACCGAGCAGCCGAGAGCCCGCGGCCGAAGCGCACCTGCCTGCTGAACACCACGTCGGGGTCGCACAGCACCAAGGTGTCCACCTCGGGCCCGACCGCGCGGGCGGCCTCGAGCAGCGTGCCCGCCGAGTTGCGCGGCGAGTACGAATGGCCACTGCTCGTCCGCCGGTAGCTGGCCGCGCGGATCACCGCGCCCCCCGTGCGCGTGATGTCGTCCAGGTCCGGAAGGCTGCCTTCCTCCCATTCGTGCACGACGGTCAGCGGCGCCTGGCCCAGGCGGCTCAGGCACGAGAAGTGGGCGAGCTTGGCCTGCCAGGCCAGGTAGGGGCTCGCCTCGGCCGAAACGACGACGCGGATCCTATGGGGCACCCGGCTCTCCATCGGCGCAGTCGTCGAAGTCACGCAGCTCCAGCCTGAGCTGGTGCTCCCGCGCCGCCGCCCCGCCGGGTGACGTGCCGCGGAGATAGTCCAGCTCCCATTGCGTCGGCTGGTTCGCGGGACGGGCCGGGTCCAGGATCGCTTCGATCGCGCCGTTCCGCGCCTGCTCCCACGCGTGATACTGCTGCAGCGCCTCGGGTGCGCTCTCGAGTGGCGCGACGACGGGGTGGAAGGACTCGAGCTCGCCTCGCCGCTGCGGCACCAGCATGCAGATGGGATCGTCGGGATCGAAACGCACCGCCAGCCCCGGCCGGGTGAGCTTCCAGTTCACGGTGAACGTCGCAACCGCCCAGTCGGTCTCGACCAGGCCCTCGAGCGCCACGGCACCGTCCTTCCACCAGTTCGCCGGCCCCCGCACCAGCAGGTTGTAGCCGGGAGATGTACGAAAAAGGAAAGGTATGTCCCAGGTGAGGATCCCGTGGCCGAACTGACTGGAGGCCGGTGCGGCGGTCCCGTCCTCGGACTCGACGCGCAGATCGTCGCGGCCGGCGCCGCCGTTCCATTCGGCGACTACCGACCGGCCGCTGGCCAGCATCCAGCCGGCCTGGTTCGCCATCACCATGGGGAGGCAGCGGTAGGCGAAGTGCCGGCCGGTGGCGTCCATCCACGCGCGGCGCCGGGCAGCCGTCCGGATCGAGAACGTACTGGGGAAAAGGCGAAGTGCGCTCAGCGTCGGAGCGGCAGGCGGATGTCGCTTCATGGTCCCTCCGGCGATAACCTAGGTGCCGAGGCGCCGGCCGCAAGCTGGCGCCCCCGCGGGCTGAGGATATACTCGTGAACATGGCCGAGCCCCATCGCCGTGAGCCCCTGATCCAGCGCCTGCGCGCCGACCTGACCGGGCGCTATCAGGTGGAGCGCGAGCTGCGCAGCGGGGGCATGGCGACGATCTTCGTGGCCACCGACCTGCGCTACCACCGCCGGGTGGCGATCAAGCTTCTGCGCCCGGAGCTGGCCGTGGCGGTCGGCTCCCGGTTTCTCCAGGAGATCGACATCGCGGCCCGGCTGAATCACCCGCACGTCCTGCCGTTGTACGACTCGGGCGAAGCGGCCTCCTCGCTGTTCTACGTCATGCCGTTCATCACCGACGAATCCCTTGCCCAGCGCCTCGCACGCGAGCGACAGCTCCCGTTGCCGGAGGCGGTGCGCATCGCCCGCGAGGTGGCGGACGCTCTGGCATACGCACACGCCAATGGCATCGTGCACCGCGACATCAAGCCGGGCAACATCCTCCTGTCCGCCGGACATGCGGTGGTGGCCGACTTCGGCATCGCCCACGCGGTCAGCGCCGCCGGCAACCAGGCGCTCTCGAGCGCCGGCCTGGTGCTCGGCACGCCGGCGTACATGAGCCCGGAGCAGGCGAGCGGCGGGTCGGCCGAGGTGGACGGACGCAGCGACATCTACAGTCTCGGCTGCGTGCTGTACGAGATGGTAGCTGGCATGCCGCCGTTCACCGGGGCCACGCCGCAGGCCGTGTTCGCCCGGCACCAGGTCGATCAACCTCCCTCACTGCGCACGGTGCGAGCCAATCTCCCGCCTTCCCTCGAGGAGGCGATCGGTCGCGCGCTCGCCAAGGTCCCCGCGGATCGCTATCAGACGGCCGAAGAGCTCAGCGAGGCATTGGATCTCGACCGGCGGCCGGTCCTCCGGGGGGGCCTGCGCGACCCACCCGCCCTCGTGAGGTGGGCCGCGGTGGCGCTCGCCCTGCTCCTGGTCGCGGCGGCCTCGGTCTGGCGGTGGGTGGTTGTCCCGGAGAGTGCGCTCGATGGCCAGCGGATCGTGGTGTACCCCTTCGCGGTGGGCGGACAGGGGGCGCCGGGCGGGTTGATCGGCGAGGACGCGGCCGCGGCCCTGGTGGCGGCGCTGAACAGCACCAAGCACCTGAAGGGCGTTCACGGCTGGCGATTGCTGCCCGGCGACGAGCGACCACGGGGCCTGTCGTCGGGGGACGCGGAACGTCTCGCCCGCAAGGCCGGAGCCGGCTACTACCTCGAGGGCCGGATCATTCCGGAGGACTCGATCCACACCGTGATCGATGTGCACGACATCCGCGGGGACTCGTCGTTCGAGCGCACGCTCTCCTTCGGCCCGTCGGAGGACGCCTGGACCATAGGGGTGACCGTCGCGCGCGACCTGTTCCCGCTCCTCCTGGTCGGTGGCGGCCCGGTCGACCTCGCCGCCCTGGGCTCCCCCAATTCTGCCGCGGCCGCTTCCTATCTGCTGGGCGACCGCGCCTACCGGCACGGACGGTTCCGTGAGGCGTCCGGGTACTTCCACCAGGCGCTGGCGAGCGACTCTTCCTTCGCCATCGCTGCCGTGCTGGGCGCGCAGGCCGCGGGCTGGGGAAGGCTCGAGGATGAGGCCAAGCAGCTCTCGCGCGCCGCGCTTCGGCATCGGGCGGCCCTGGCCCCCAGATACGCGCGATACCTGGACGGAATGTGGGCGTCGTGGGAGGGCCTCGCCGATTCGGCGGCGGCCCAGTTTCGTGCCGCCCTGAGCCTGGACCGGAACTGGCCCGAGGCGTGGGCCGAGCTGGGCGAGGTTTACTCGCACCTGCTTCCGAGCGAGCCCAACGCGGACTCGCTCCAGCTCGACGCCTTCGAGCGAGCCTACGCGCTGGACCCAGCCTTCGTGCCGGCGCTCTACCACCTGCTCGAGATCGCCGTGCGCCGCGGGGAACTGGACAAGGCGGAGCCGCTCGAGCGGGCGATCTCCGCGGCCGGAGTGGATTCCTCGTACCGGGTCGGCCTCGACCTGATGATGCGCTGCGTAAAGCACTCTCCCGCGGGGATCGACTGGTGGCAGGAGACCCGCCGCCATCCCGTGGACGTCGTGGACGCGGGGGGTGCCCTCGCGGTCGCAGGACTCCAGCAGGCACCGTGCGCCGAAGCCGCGTGGCGCGGGTTCATTACCCACGATACCAGTGCGGCTACCGAGGCCGCTCTCAAGACTCGGTATCGCGCGGTGTCCGGTCTCCACGCCTTGCTGCTCGCCCAAGGCCGCCATCGAGAGATCCCGGACCTGCTGATGACCGCGCGAATCCAGCACGTGCGTGTCTCGACGCTCCAGATCCTGGCCGCGGTGGCCGGTGCGGGGAACGTGTCCGCGGCGGAGGGGGCGGCCGATTCGCTCGCGAGGACGGGCACGCGCGGTCCGCCGGGACACATGGCGCTGTGGGCGATCGCGATCTGGGCGTACCACCGGGGCGACTCTGCCGCGGTGAGGACACTGGCGGATAGCGCCTCGGCACGGGCCCTGAAGACCGGAGCGTCCGCGGCCGACACTCTCCTCGCCGGGTCCTTATCGGCCTGGGCGGCCCTGGCGCGCCGGGACACCGGCCAGGCGGTTCAGCTGCTCACGTCACTGACGCCGATCGGCGACGAGGAGCAATGGGATGCGCTCGGCCTGGAGCGCGCGACACTGGCCGAGATCCATCTCGCCAGGGCCCAGTATTCGAGCGCGCTCAGGGTCGCCTCCTTCCTCGACGCGCCCGGCAGCGTGGGCTACGTGGCCTATCTGCCTGCGAGCCTGCGGGTGCGTGCCCTGGCGGCGCGCGCCCTCGGAGACGGGCCGCTCGCCGACCGGATGGAGCGCCGACTCGCGGCACTGCAGCCGGGCGCGCAAGCGAGCCGATGATCCTTCACCTCCAACCAGGAGCGACAATGGCCACCCCCGAGCCGCGGGACATTCCTCCGACGCCGCCAAGGCCGATTGTTCCACCGGACATGCCTCCGCGTCCACCAGAGCCGGATACGCCGCCCCGGCCCCCGGGAAAGCCGGATCGGACTCCGAGAACGCCACCACGGCCGCCGCCGCCGCCGCCGCTGCCGTGAGTTTGCGGCGCTGTACGCACATATCACCGAGTCGGTGGAGTCGGCGGTGTCGATCTCCACCAGCTCGCGGAGGAGCAAGCCTTGACGCGGACGCGGGAGAGCGACAGGGTAACGCATGATCCCTCCTTCCGGCCTCCAGGACCGCTCCGACCGCCACTACCGCCACTACCGCCTCCTGATCGGCACCGCCGCCTTCGTCATCATCGCGGCCGGCATCCGGGAGGCGGCCCAGCTGCTCGACAGCATCCTGCTCGCCATGCTCCTCACCGTCACGGTGGTGCCGGCGTTCGACGCCCTGCGCCGCAGGGGCGTGTCGAAGGGCCTGGCCGTCGTCCTTACCACCCTGCTCCTCGCGGGCGTCATGATCGTGCTGCTCGGCGTCCTCGGGCTCTCGGGCACCCGGCTCATCCAGGTGCTCCCCCACTATCAGGACCGGGCCCAGTCCCTCCAGAAGGCACTCGAGAGCCTCATGGTCGCCCGGGGCATCGAGCCCGAGCGGGTGTTCTCGCTCGAGCTGGTGGACCCGAACCGCCTGCTGGGCCTGGCGGCGGGATTCCTGTCGGGTCTGGGCCAGGTGCTGAGCCAGGCCCTGCTCCTGATCCTGATCGTGGCCTTCTTCCTCGCCGAGCGGGGCATCAGGGATCATACGTTCCAGCCCGGCGGAACCACTGCCTGCGTAGCGCGGGCGTTCGCCAATATCTCATCATCACCGCGCTCACCGGCCTCGGCTTCTCCATCGTGGTCTACGTCCTCATGCTGGCGGTGGGGACCGATCTCGCCCTGGTCTGGGCGGTGCTCGCGTTCATCATGAACTACGTGCCCAACGTCGGCATCATCCTGTCGGTGGTTCCGCCGGTCATCCTCACCCTGCTCGAGCTGGGGTGGCAGCGGGCGCTGATCGTGCTCGCCGGGTTCCTGGTGCTCAACTTCGTCGTGGACAACCTGATCAAGCCGCGCTACATGCAGAGCGGGCTGGACGTGCCGCCGCTGGTGGGGCTGCTGTCGCTGGTGGTCTGGGCGTATCTGCTCGGGCCGGTGGGGGCGCTGCTGGCGTTGCCCCTGACGATCGCGATCCGCCGCGTGCTGCAGGACGCCGACCTGGCGGTGCCGGGGCTGGGCCGCGAGCCCCCGGCATCGGCGCACGTGGAGGGAGGAGGCGGCCCATGATCGGTTGAATTAGGTCCCCGGCGCCTCGGCCAGCCGCACCCTGACCCTGACTCGCTCCGACTCCCTCACCACCGACAGCGTCACCTCATTCCCCGGCGCTCGATCCCGCAACGTGCGGCGAAGATCGCCGCCCTGGGTGACCGGCACGTCGTCCACCTGAGTGATGATGTCCCCACGCCTGAGCCCTGAGCGGGCCGCCGGGCTCCTCTCGCCCGTGGTGTCGGTCAGCACCACCGCCCCGGAGGGAGCCGAGGGCAGCCACCGCTTCACCGGGCAGTCGGCGCGGCTCGTGGTGCAGGGCACGCCCACCGGCGGCACGCTCTGGCGCTACTCGGCCGCCAGCAACACCCCGCTCGCGCGCGGCACCCGCTACTGGTTCATCGCCGAGGCGCCCGAAGGACCCAACTCGCGATACAACCAGGTCACCGGCGAGTTCCGCACGCTGGCACAGCGCGTAACCATCACCATCAGCGACATCCACATCGTGAGCGACGGGGACGCTGAGTCGGCCGGCGATCTCTGGTTCACGGCCCGCAGCTGCCCGCGCCTATTGTTCGAGCAGGACGACCTCGTCGAAAGCTTCAGCGAACGGGTGCAGTGGTCGGAGGGCCGGCATGCCGTGAACCGGGAGCTCACGATCTCGGAACCATCAGCTCCCGACCGGGTCCGGCTGCTGATCGTCGGCATCGATGACGACTACAACCCGGGTTCCGGCTATGGTTCGCGTGACCCGTTCCAGGTGTTCTTCTCCTGCGACACGGGCGGGAATCTGAGCCCGTACAAGACCGCCAAGGCGGAGTAGAACGCCGTCATCATGGACCTGGATCTGACCAGGTATCCGGGGGCGAAGGCCACCGAGCAGTTCGTTCGGCGCTCGCAGCCGCTCCGCAACGGGAGCACGCTCATGTTCGAGGTGCGCGGATATGTGACGGTCACGCGCGAGTAGCGGGCCGGCCGAGCTCATCGTCGCGACGCCGGCCGGAGGGTTGGGCTCGCCGCGTGTCATCCGGTAATAGCGGAGGGCGTCATGTCTGGACCCGGTCGGACCCGCGCGCTCGGACCCGCGGTGCTGCTTGCGCTCGCCGGGGCAGCGGCGAGCGCCCCGGCTCCGGCGCAGGAGCAGGCGGCTGTCCGGCAGTGTCCCAAATGGCCGCAGAAGGAGGACGTGGGCTGCTACGAGGAGCGGCAGGGCCTCCTCCGCATGGTCGGCCGCCTCGCGCCGGCGGGATTGGCGTTCATGGCGCTCGCCCTGCTCGTGAGCATGCGGGGAAAGCGCGAGGACGGCCTGGAAGCGCTCTACCCGAGGGTGGACCCGGCCGCCGGGACCACGCGGACGAGAACGCGGGTGGTCTTCGGCAAGGGACCGGCCATGACCTGGGTGAAGCTGGGGGTGGACCACCGCCACCTGCATGTCTCGGCACTCGGCGCCCTCGGCGCCCGGGCCGCGTTCAGCGTGCCGCTGGAGGAGGTCACGGCCGAGCCTGACCGATTTCCCATGATGATCCTGGCGCCGGACGTGATCCGGTTGACCTTCGCGCGCGATCGGACCAGGCCGATGCTGGTGTGGCCCCACGTGTTCGCCCGGCTCTCCGCGGCGAGCGGGGGACGGCTGGGAGTGGGGGCCGCGGGCGCCGTCGGCGGGTAGCACGCGCTCGAAGTGGCGCCGGATGGCGAGATTGCCGCCATAGCCGATTCAGCTCGCCGTCTCACCCCCCGCCACCCGCCGCACCAGCCGGTCCAGAAATTCCAGCCCCTCGTAGAACGACCGCACCAGCATCCGCTCGTCCCGCCCGTGCGACCGCACGTCGTTCGGGTCCCCGAAGAGCCCGCTCACCCCGTACGTCGGAATCCCCGCGCTCCTGAGGAACCGCCCGTCCGTCGCGCCCGTGGACATGAACGGCACCACCGGAACTCCCGCCCCGAACATCTCGCGGGTGACCTCCCCGATCGGCCCCATCACCGCGGGCACCAGCGCGCTCGGCTCCGGCGGCGGCGAGGGCTCGTCGGCCGGGAGGAGCGCGATATGAATCGCGGTGTCCGCCACGATGCGGCCGAGCGCCGCCTGGACCTGCTCGACCTTCTCGCCCGGCGCGATACGGCAGTTGACGGTGGCGGTGGCGAGCTGGGGCAGCGCGTTGGGGGCATGGCCGCCGGAGAGCTGGGTCGGCGTGCAGGTGGTGCGGAGCGTGGCGTTCAATCGCGGCGTGGCGGAGAGCTTCCGGGCGGCCGCCGCGTCGCGCTCGTCGCGGAGGAGGGCGCGCATGGCGGCCGCGGTCGCCGGCTCCTCCAGCCTCGCCATCTCGGTGAAGTAGGCGCGGGTGACGGCGTTGAGGCGGACCGGGAAGGCATGCTTCCCCAGCCGGGCCACCCCCTCGCTGAGCCGGACGATGGCGTTGTCCGGCCGCGGCTGGCTGGAGTGGCCGCCGCGGTCCGTCACGGTGAGGGAGAAGTCGGCGTAGAGCTTCTCCGCCGCCTGCACCGACAGGTACCAGTGCTTCCCGTCCCGCAGGGCGCCGCCGCCGCCCTCGTTGATCGCGAGCTCGGCGTCGAGCAGATCGCGGTGCTCCTTCACCAGCCAGCCGACGCCGTTGTCGCCCCCGTTCTCCTCGTCCGCGGTGAGGGCGAGGACGAGGTCGCGCTCCGGCACCCAGCCCTCCGCCCGGGCGCGGAGCAGGTTGGCGACGAAGATCGCGGCCATCGCCTTGTCGTCGGCGGTGCCGCGGCCGTAGAAGTAGCCGTCCTGCTCGGTCAGAACGAACGGGTCGAGCGACCAGTCGGACCGGAGCGCGGCGACGACGTCGAGGTGGGCGAGGAGCAGGATCGGCTTGCCCGCCCCGCGGCCGCGGTACCGGACGATGAGGTTGCCGTCGGCCGGCGCCCCGTCCCGCACGACGATCCGCACGTCCTCCGCGGGAAATCCGGCCGCCCGGAAGCGCGCGGCCATCGCCTCCGCCGCCGGGGTGACCGAGCCGGTGGAGTCGGCAGTGTTGATCTCGATCAGCTCGCGGTAGATCTCACGGGCGAGCCGCTGGTGCGGGGTGAGCGCCGGCGTCTGGGCGGCGAGCGGCAGGGCGGCGGCGAGCACCGTCGTGGCGAGGACCGTCATCCGGCAAGCGGCCCAGCTGCTCGACAGCAGCCTGCTCGCCATGCTCCTCACCGTCACGGTGGTGCCGGCGTTCGACGCCCTGCGCCGCAGGGGCGTGTCGAAGGGCATCACCGCGCTCACCGGCCTCGGCTTCTCCATCGTGGTCTATGTCCTCATGCTGGCGGTGGGGACCGACCTCGCCCTGGTCTGGGCGGTGCTCGCGTTCCTCATGAACTACGTGCCCAACGTCGGCATCATCCTGTCGGTGGTTC
>JACDHV010000209.1 GCA_013820855.1 Gemmatimonadales bacterium
CTCCCGTACGGGTAATGGTGGACGGAACCGTGGAGCGGGTCGCCGTGCGGGAGGGCAGCCGGGTTTAGCGAGGCGATCTTCTGGCCGTGCTCCGCGCCACGTCGCTCGGCGCCGAGCGAGAGGGGACCGCCGCGGATGCCGCCACGGCCGACCGCCTCGCCTCGCTGGCCGCGAGCCGGGGCGACGCCGGGGAGGAGCGGCTGCACCGCATTCGGGGGGAGGCGCTTCGGCGCGAGCTCGCGCTGCTGGACGAGGAGCTCGGCCTGACCGCCGTGCGGGCGCCGGCGGCCGGCGTGGTACTGACGCCGCGGATGGAGGAGCGCACCGGCAGCTCCCTCACCGAAGGCGAACGGTTGCTGGTGCTCGGCCGCACCGACACCCTCGAGCTCGAGTTCGGGGTGGCGCAGCAGGACATTCTGCGGGTCCGGCCAGGCCAGGAGGTGCGGCTGCGCGTGGATGCCCTGCCCTCCCGCACGTTCGCCGGTCGGGTGACGTCTATCGCGCCGCTGCCGCTCAACCAGGACGGCCGCGTCATGTATCCGGTGCGAGCAGCGGTCGCCAATGACGAGGGACTCCTCAAGGCCGAGATGGCCGCGCACGCCCGGGTGCTCACCGACCCCGCATCCACCCTGACCCGGGCGTTCCGCGCGCCGGCACGGTGGTTCCGGCTGATCTGGTGGAGGATCTGGTCATGAGATCGACTGTGCTGGTGGCGGCCGGGGCGATCGCGGGTGCCGCGGCGTGCGGCACCCCGTCCGTGAATGCCGACGGGAAGCCGGTCGAAACACAGGAGACCGCGCGGAGCACGCCGGCCGGCACCTCGCTGATCACCGTCGATACGGTCACGGTCGAGGCCCCGCTCTCGCTCCCCGCGCAGCTCTACGTGGAGCACGATGCGGCGATCTATGCCCGGTCGCAGGGCATCGTCGAATCCATTCTCGTGGACCTCGGAGCCAGGGTCTCGACCGGCCAGCTCCTCGCGCGGCTGGAGAGCGTCGACCAGTCGATCGCCCTGGCGCAGGCGCGAGACCGGCACGACGACGCCGTGGTGCAGGCGGAGCGTCAGCGCGCCCTCAAGACGGCCGGCGTGGTGACGCAGGCGGATTCGGAGCGGGTCGAGCTGGACCTCCGGTCGGCCACCATGGCCCTCCAGAAGGCGCAACGCGACCACGACCTGACGCGCATCCTGGCCCCGTTCTCGGGCGTCGTGACCGGCCGCACCGCCAGGATCGGACGGCTGGTCGCCGCCGGCGACTCGCTCTTCCATCTCACGGCGCTGAGCCCGGTGCTGGCGGCGGTGCGGCTGCCCGAGGCGTCCGCCTTCGGGGTGAAACTGGGCGCCGAGGCGGACGTGCTGGGGCCCCGGGGTGAGAAGGCCCGCGCCCGCGTGGTCCGGGCCAGTCCGGTGATCGATCCGGCGAGCGGCACCCGCGAGGTGGTCCTGCAGCTCGTGGCAGGCGATCGGCTGCCGCCGGGCAGCAGCGTCACCTTGCGACTCGGCTCGGAGACACGGCGGGTCGTCGCGGTGCCCCGGGAGGCGATCGGCGAAGGCTACGCGCTCGTGTGGGACGACGACCGGACCTCCCTGCGCCAGGTCACCGTCGGCGGCGACCTGCCGGGTGAGCGGGTCGAGGTGGTGAGCGGTCTGGCCCCGGGGGAGAAGGTGGTGCGGACCGGTCCATGAGC
Organism: Gemmatimonadales bacterium; assembly: GCA_013820855.1. GTDB lineage: Bacteria > Gemmatimonadota > Gemmatimonadetes > Gemmatimonadales > GWC2-71-9 > CAVVWJ01. Next base: position 1,687 of record JACDHV010000209.1, read on the forward strand.
GAGCGCCCCTGTCTGCGCGCGGACCTGATTCTGGTCGAGCAGACCTACCGCGGCGAGCAGAGCTTCATCGTGAAGGACCCTTCGACCCGGAAGTACTTCCGGTTCCGGCCGGTCGAGGTCGCGGTCATGCGCTCGCTCGACGGGCAGCGCACCGTCGGCGAGGCGGCGGCGCTGATGGACCAGGGGCTCAAGGTGAGCGCGGCCGCGCTCGAAAAGTTCGCCGAGAAGCTCAAGGCCATGGGGCTCTGCGAGCGAACGCTTCGGGAGAGCTCGGTGCTGCTCATCGAGCGGCTCCGCGCCCAGCGCCGCACTCGGCTGCGCACCGGGCCATTCAAAGGCGACATTCTCCGGCTCCGCTGGTCCATGGGCGATCCCGACCGGCTGATGGATCGCACCCTTCCCTACCTGCGCTTCTTCTTCACCCGCGGATTCCTGGTCGCCTCCGTCGCTCTCTTCGCGGTGTACTTCGCGGTACTGGTGCTGAAATGGCAGGAGTTCGCCGTCTACATGGGTGACGTGTATCTCCTGCGGGCCTCGCTCGGCGACTACGCCCTCCTCTGGGTCGTGACCACCGGGATCATCGCCGTGCACGAGCTGGCGCATGGGTACACCTGCAAGTACTACGGCGGGGAGGTGCACGAGATCGGCGTGATGATGTTCTACTTCGACCTGGCGTTCTTCTGCAACGTGAACGACGCCTGGACATTTCCCGAGCTGAAGTCACGGCTGTGGGTCACTGCCGCAGGATCGTGGATCGAGATGGTCGTGGCCGGCCTCGCCGCGATCGTCTGGTGGGTCGCGGCCCCGGGCACGTTCCTCTCCGATGTCGCCGGGGCGGTGTTCCTGGTCGGGGGGTTCGCCGCGGTGCTGGTGAACCTGAATCCGCTCGTCCCGCTCGACGGCTATTACGCCCTGAGCGATTGGCTGGAAGTACCCAATCTGCGTCAGCGCGCATTCGGTCACCTCACCTGGACCATCAAGAGCCGGTGGCTCGGGCTCGAGGTGCCGATGCCGCCCGCCACCCAGCGAGAGCAGCGTCTCTTCGTCGTGTACGGCACCCTCGCCGCCATCTACACCGGACTGATTCTCCTCGTCGTCGCCGCGATCGCCGCCGGCTGGCTCTCCCGGGTGTTCGGCGCGCTCGGCGTCGCCGCACTCCTGGCCGCCGTATGGCTGATGACGAGGAAGGCGCGCCGGAACCTGTGGCGAGCCGCCGCCGATGCGTGGCGGGAGTGGCGCGCGAAGCGGGCGCCCCGGCGCCGTATGGGACGCGCCCGTTACGGTCTCGGAGCGGCCGCGGCACTGATCGCACTGGCGGGACTCGCCCCCTGGCCGATCACCGTCACCGGTCCCTTCGTCGTCTCGCCCGCCATGAACGGGGCGCTGGTGGCGCCCGACAGCGGCGTGGTCTTCGAAGTGCTGGTCCGGGAAGGCAGCAGGGTCGGCGCCGGCGCCCCGCTCGCGCTGATCCGCAATCTCGACCTCGAACGGGACGTGGCCGCGGCGTCGCGGACGGTGGATTCGCTGGGAATCCGGCAGGCGCAGGCCCGGGCGGGGGGCCGGGAGGGGGAGGTCGCGCGCCTCGCGGCACAGACGCGCGCCGAGACGGCCAGGCTCGCGGGAATGCGGGACCGAGTCCGCGCGCTGGCGATCCGTGCACCACAGGACCTGGTCGTCGAGTCGCCCCGGCCCGACACCATGGTGGGTCGCGCGGTATCGCTGGGGGATACGCTCCTTCGTCTGGCCGGGGCCAGCGGCGTCGAGGCACGCATCGCCCTGGAAGGGGCCGGCGCATCGCTGGCACAGGAGGGACAGCGGGTCCGGCTGATCGCCCATGCCGACCCGGGCGTCTGGGTGGAGTCATCCGTGGCGAGCGTCGCCGCGTCCGCCTCCGCTGGGGGAAGAGTGGAGTCGAGGGTACGCCTGGCGAGCATGGAAACCCTCCGCCCGGGCATGACCGGCGAGGCCAGGATCACCCTCAGGCGCTCCAACGTCTGGGGCGCGCTCTGGTGGGCCATCCGGAGCCGGATTCGCACCGACGTGCTGCTCTGAGGGCGTAGTCCGATCACGCCTTGCGCGGGGAAGTCCCCGGCGCCACCATTTCAGGAGTCACCCACCGGGATACAGCCATCGCCAGGGACATGCTGCCGCTGGTGCAACGGGCCTTCGAGGGCCAGTACCAGGTCGTTCGCGAGATCGGAAAGGGCGGCAATGCCCGGATCTACCTCGCCCTCGATAAGCACGGCCGGCAGGTCGCCCTCAAGATCCTGCATCCGGAGCTGCTGGTCAGCGTCGCCGCCGACCGGTTCCTCCGGGAGATCCGGCTTTGCTCCCAACTCGAGCATCCGCACATCGCCCGGCTGCTCGATTCCGGCGAGCGGGACTGGATCGTCTACTACGTCATGACGTTCATCGATGGTCCGACGCTGCGTGAGCATCTCGGCCGAGTGACCAGGCTGTCTGTGGGCGAGGCCGTCCGGCTGGCGGACAACCTGCTCGATGCGCTGGACCACGCCCACGCGCGCGGCATCGTGCATCGCGACGTCAAGCCTGAGAACGTGGTGATGGCGGCCGAGGGCGCGGTGCTGCTCGACTTCGGGATCGCCCGCGCGGTGGCCGCTTCCGGAAGCGACCGTCTCACCCGGTCGGGAATCGCCGTCGGCACGTCGACGTACATGAGCCCGGAGCAGATCACCGCGCTCAAGGAAATCGATCGCCGTAGCGACATTTATTCTCTCGGATGTGTGCTGTTCGAGAGCCTCGCGGGGCAGCCGCCGTTCATCCATCGGAACGAGGCGGTCGTGCTCCAGCTACATCTCACCCAGCCGGCGCCCGACCTGCGCACGCTGCGCCCCGACGCCCCGAAGGAGCTGGTCGAGGGCATCGCGCGCGCGCTGGAGAAGGCGCCCGAGTCCCGCTGGCAGTCCGCCGCGGCGATGCGGGAGTCCCTGGCAGGAGCGCGGGTCTAGCAGGCCGTCCCCTCGAGCGCGGTTTCGTCGCTCCTCGTATGCCCTCCTGACGCGCGATCCCTTATCTTCCACGGATCCCGCCCCTCACCCCTTCGAGGCAGTCCGTGGCAGATGTTCTGGAGCAGCTTCGCGCCGCGCTCGGTGACCGATACGAGGTCGAGCGACTGGTGGGCGAAGGCGGCATGGCTACGGTTTTTCTCGCCCGGGACCTGCGCCACGGCCGCAAGGTCGCGATCAAGACCCTGAGAGCCGAGCTCGCCGCCTCGATCGGTGCGGACCGGTTCCTCCGGGAGATCCGCGTCGCGGCCAATCTCCAGCACCCCAACGTGCTCGCGCTCTACGACTCGGGCGACGCCGGCGGCATCCTGTACTACGTCATGCCGTTCGTCGAGGGCGAGTCGCTGCGGGACCGGCTCAACCGCGAGCAGCAGCTGCCCCTGCACGACGCCGTGCGGATCACACGCGAGGCCGCGGAGGGGCTGGCGTATGCCCACACGCGTGGCGTCGTGCACCGCGACGTCAAGCCGGAGAACATCCTGCTGCAGGACGGCCACGCGCTGGTGGCCGACTTCGGCATCGCCCGGGCGGTGGACGCGGCCGGCGAGAAGCTCACCCAGACCGGCATGGCGGTGGGCACCCCGCACTACATGAGTCCCGAGCAGTCGATGGGCGCCGATCACGCCGATGCCCGCAGCGACGTCTACAGCCTCGGCTGCGTGCTCTACGAGCTGCTCGCGGGGCAACCGCCGTTCGATGGACCCAACTCGCGCGCGATACTCGCCAGGCACGCGATGGAGCAGGTGCCGAGTCTGACGGTTGTCCGACCGTCCATCTCCGACGAAATGCAGGATGCCGTTCTCCAGGCACTGGAGAAGACCCCGGCCGACCGCTACCAGAAGATGTCCGATTTCGCCGACGCCCTCGCCGATCTCGAGTCCACGGTGGCCATCCGGCGGACTACCTCCCGCGGAGTTCCCGCCGTTCGCCGCACGACGCCCCACGGGACACGAAACATCCGGACCTCGGCGCCCGATGGCACGGCCACACTGGGCGTTCGCGGTGTGCGACTCTGGTCGGTGATGGGGCTGCTCGCCCTTACGGGCATAGGAATCGGCGCCTGGCTGCTGTGGGGCAGGGCCGGCTCTGCTGCGGGAGCCGTCACGAGCACGCTCGACTCGCGGCGTCTCGCCG
>JACDHV010000039.1 GCA_013820855.1 Gemmatimonadales bacterium
GAATGCAGGAGACCCTGCGAAAGGCGCTCGCCATGGGCGCCACGCGGGCGGTGCAGCTCAAGGCCGACGAGGTGCCCTTCGACGGGTTCGCCGTCGCCACCGCGCTCGCCGCCGAGTTGAAGGACGGCGGGTACGACCTCATCCTGTTCGGCAGGATGGCCACGGACACCGCTGCCGGCACGGTCGGACCGATGACGGCTCAGCTGCTCGATCTGCCCTGTGTCACCGCCATCTCGCACCTCGAGACTGCCGAAGGCCGGGGAACGGCGCGCCGAGACCTGGAAGGCGCCACCGAGACCGTGCGGTTTCCCCTTCCCGCGGTGCTCACCATCGACGAAGGCATCGCACGGCCGCGGCTCGCCACCCTGAAGGGGATCATGGCGGCCAAGAAGAAGCAGCTCGACGCGCGGCCGGCCCAACTCGGCCGGGTGAGCCTCACCGTGGAGGCGATGGAGCTGCCGGCGGAGCGCGTCGGCGGCCGGATCGTCGGCGAGGGCCCCGACGCGATCCCCGAGCTGGTTCGGCTGCTCCGTACCGAGGCGAAGGTGCTCTGATGGCGGCCACCTTCGCGTTCGCGGAATCGCGGGACGGAAACCTTCGCAAGGTGGGGTTCGAGGCGGTGACCGCTGCGCGCCAGGCTGCCGACGCCACGGGCGGCGGCGAGGTGCACGCGCTCGTGCTGGGTGCGCCCGGCATCGCGGAGAAGGCGGAGGAGCTCGGCAGGTACGGCGCCGACGTGGTGGGAGTCGTCGAGCATCAGGGCCTGGAGCGCTACAGCCCCGAGGTGGCCGCGGCCACCGCCGCGGAGCGCCTGCGCACGGGAGACTACCGGGTGGCATTCTTCGCGGCGTCCGCCCAGGGCCGCGATCTGGCGCCGCGCACCGCTGCCCGTCTCGGCGTGAGCCTCGCATCCGACGTCATCGACTTCGAGATCCAGGGCGACGCCGTGCTCGCGCGGCATCCGGCGTACACCGGAAAGGTGATCGTCACCCTACGACTCGGTGGCTCGCCGGCGCTGCTCTCCCTGCGACCGGGCGCGGTCACCCCGCTCGAGCAGCCTCGTCCCGGCCGGATCGAAGAGGTCGCCGCGGCGCTGGACCCGGCGGCCGCACGGGTGGTGGTGACGGAATCGTCGCAGCGGACCGGCGGAAAGCTGGATCTCGGCGAGGCGCCGGTCATCGTGAGCGGCGGGCGCGGGCTTCGCGCGGCGGAGAATTTCACTCTGCTCGAGGAGCTGGCGGCGGCGTTCGGCAACGCGGCCGTCGGCGCGACCCGAGCGGTCACCGACGACGGCTGGCGGCCGGCCACCGACCAGATCGGCCAGACCGGCCGCGTCGTGAGCCCCGATCTCTACGTGGCCCTGGGTATATCGGGCGCGATTCAGCACCTCGCCGGGATGCGGACCGCCAGGACGATCGTCGCGATCAACAAGGACAAGGACGCCCCGATCTTCAAGATCGCGGACTACGGGATCGTGGGCGACCTCTTCGAGATCCTGCCTCGACTCACCGAAGAGATTCGCAAGGCCAAGGCCGGCCAGTAGAGATCCGGGGAGGATGGGACGTGGTCAAGCGGTCCGCACCAGCTCCTCGATCCGCCGCATCCCTTCCGCCACCGTCTCCTGTTCGGGCCCGAACGAGAACCTGACGTAGTGCCGGAAGCGCGATGGACGCCCGCTCCTGCGCTTGCCGGGGTTCACGTCGAAGAACTCTCCCGGCACGCAGATCACCTTCCTCTCCAGCCCGGCGCGGAAGAACGACATCCCGTCGTTGATGGCGGGCGGCAGACCCGAGATGTCTCCCCAGCAGTAGAACGTCCCTTCCGGCTCCAGGTCGAACCGCACCCCGGCGCGCCGGAGCCCCTCGGTGAGTATGTCCCGTTTCCGCAGGAAGGCCGATCGTATCGCCTCGGTCTCGGCCTCCACGACGTCGGGTGCCAACAGCCGAACGGCCGAGCGCTGCAGCGGCTTGCTGCCGCCGCCGTCGAGGAAGGAGCCGCTGCTCGAGACGGCGTCGATGACCTGGCGGGGACCAACGATCCAGCTGCACCGCCACCCGGGGTAGCGCCAGTTCTTGGTGAGGCCGTCGAAGAGCACGACCGGATCGGTGTCCACGTCCTCGACGTAGCGCGCCGCGGAGACGAGGCCGTCGCCATCCGCGGTGTCACGCCAGATGTAGTGCGAGTAGAACTCGTCGATCAGCAGCGAGCAGCTCAGGTTCCGGGCCACCGCGACCCAGCCCTGGAGCTCGTCGTCCACGATGACGTGTCCGGTCGGGTTGCAGGGATTGGAGAGCAGCACCGCCGACAGGCCGCGGCCCGTGATCTCTTCCCTCAGATGCTCGGGGCTGAAGTGGTAGCCCTCCCGCCCCTCCAGCAGAATGGGAATGGAAGTGAAGAGCTTGAAGATGTCGAGCAGCTCCTCGTAGGCCGTGTAGTCGGGGAGAAAGTGACCGAGGTTCACCTGGCCGAGCGCCGCCACCGCCCGGGTCAGCGACGACCGGCCGCCGCCGCAGATGCAGACGTTCCGCTCGGTGTACTGCGATCCCTTGCCGCGGCGGTAGAGCCGGTTGTACAGCTCCGCCACGGCCCGCCGCAATTCCCAGATGCCCGGAATCGGAGCGTAGTCCTGGTCGTCCACGCCGATCTCCACGTGATGCACCCGGGGCGGTGCGCCGGGAAGCTCGCCGGTTTCCGGCTGACCCTGCCCGAGGTTGCACCAGTCCGGGTGACCATAGCGATAGCCCAGCTTCCCGGCCTCGGCCATGACGAAGATGACGCCGGTGAAGGGGACGGTGCGGAACCCGGGAATCGGAGGTGGCAGAGACATAGCCGAGAAGCGTAGGGCAGGCGGAGAGGTGGGGGAAGGGTGGCCGCCTCAGATCACCCTCCGCGGCACCTGCCGCATGTACGACGTATAAAGGGGATGTCGCTCCACCAGCCACCGCTCCTCGGCCTTCGCCTTCCCCTGGAAATACTTGAGTGCCACGAACCCGATCACCAGCGCGAGCGTCCAGTTGCTCCACGCCAGGGTGTAGCCCGTCAACGCGAGCACGAGCCCGGCATAGATCGGATGCCGGGAGTGCGCATAGGCCCCCGCGGTGACCAGGGGGGCACCCGGCAGCGGCTCCGTTCCCGGTGTCAGACTCCGCCCCAGCGACCGGATCCCCCACACCGCCATCGCCAGCCCGGCTGCGATCAGCGTCACGCCGAGCCATCTGATCCAGGTCGGATCCACCCGGTTGATCGCCGGGTCCACGTCACCCAGGCTCACGTACCGCGGCAGCAGGGGCGCGAGGAGCCCCACGGCCGCGATCAGCGCCACCTGTCCCCACACCCAGGGATCCCGAACCGCCTTCGCCCCGTCCATCCGACCAACTTACCACCCGGCCGTGGGGTGGAAGTGCCTTGTTATATTTCCGCCGCCGTGCCGCACCCTCGAGCCAGGAGCCTTCCGAGTGTCCACCATCCTGCCGATTCGCCATCAGCGTCCGCTCCCTCTCGACGAGCTGATCAGGCGCGACCCTCCGGCCGCCGAGGCGATCGAGATGGATGTGGTGATCATCGGGGCGGGACCTGCCGGACTCGCGTGCGCGATCGAGCTGGCCCGCCTGGCCCGCCAGCACCGTGGCTCCGAAGGCGAGGGCACCGACCTCGACATCGCCGTGCTGGAAAAGGCAGGGGCTCTCGGCGAACACAGCCTGTCCGGATCGGTGGTGAATCCCCGCGCCTTTCGCGAGCTCTTCCCCGACCTCAACCCCAGCGACTTTCCTTTCCGCCAGCCGGTGGCCGGCGAAGCGGTGTACTTCCTGAGCGAGGGGCGCGCCCAGCGAATCCCCACGCCGCCCACGATGCACAACGCCGGGTACTACACCGGCTCCATCTGTGAGATCGTCCGCTGGCTCGGGACGCGCGCCGAGGAGATGGGCGTCAACATCTTCGCGGGCTTTCCCGCCGATGCGCTGCTCGCCGAGGGGAGCACGGTGCGTGGCGTGCGCACCACGCCATCCGGGCTCGACCGCGACCGGCGGCCCACGGGAGACTACGCCGAGCCCACCGACCTGACGGCGAAGGTGACAGTGATCGCCGAGGGCACCCGCGGGCTCCTCGGCCAGGGATGGCGGGAGTGGCAGCGGGTCGCCTCACCCAATCCGCAAATCTTCGCCCTCGGGGTGAAGGAGGTCTGGGAAACCAGCCGTCCGCTCGACACCGTCATCCATACCCTGGGCTGGCCGCTCCCCAACGATGCCTTCGGCGGAAGCTTCATGTATCCGCTGGGTCGGAATCAGCTCGCCCTCGGGATCGTCGTGGGTCTCGATTACCACGATGCGAGCCTCGACGTCCACGAGCTGCTGCAGCGGATGAAGCTGCACCCGCTGTTCCGGCCATACCTCGAGGGCGGACGGCTGCTGGAATGGGGCGCCAAGACCATCCCCGAAGGCGGCTTCTACGCGCTCCCGGAGCGGCGGAGCGGCGACGGTGTGCTCCTCGTGGGTGATGCCGTCGGGTTCGTGGACGTTCCCTCCCTCAAGGGGATCCACTACGCGATGCAGTCGGGGATCTACGCCGCGCGGGCGGCGTTCGCCGCGCTCCAGGCCGGCGACACCTCCGCCGCTCGCCTCGCGGACTACGATCGGATGGTGGACGAGAGCTACATCGTGGCCGACATGTACCGGACCCGGAACATGCGCCTCGCCTTTAAGGACGGGCTCTACCTGGGCGGGCTCAAGGCCGGCCTCATGACCATCAGCGGAGGCCGGTTGCCGGGCGGCAGGATCGACATGCCCGAGGACGCCGCGACCCCGCGCCGGATCACTCCGGCCGACCCGTTCACACCCGACGGCAAGCTCACGTTCGGCAAGCTCGACGCCGTCTTCAAGTCGGGCAACGCCACTCGCGACACCATCCCCTCGCACCTCCTGGTAGGGCGCGACATCAGCCCCGAGGTCGCCGACTTCTACTCCCACGTGTGCCCCGCGGGCGTCTACGAGCGGGTGGGCGAGGAGCTCCGGGTGAACGCACCGAACTGCATCGACTGCAAGGCCACCGACGTGCTCGGGCCTCGCTGGACGCCGCGAGAGGGTGGAAGCGGCCCCAAGTACCGCGCCATGTAGATCGTCCGGCTGCAGTCGATGGCATGCCCGCCATGCCGACACGTTGTGCGCGTCGCAAAGCACGACGGTGTTCGCTTCCTGCGGATTGTGCGTTTCCCCGGTTTTTCGCACACTGGTACCCAGCCCTTCACATCTCGATGGGTGATGTAGGCCCGAGCTACAGGCGGGCGGCGGGGAGTGCTTGACGAGCGCGGTAGATCACTGCGGCGCGTCAGTCGCTGTCCGACCGCCCGCCACCTGCGTACGGTCACGCGTTCTCCTGGAGGACACGATGCCGGCATCTCCGATCTCACGCTGCGCGCTGCTCGCCGCATTGGCGCTGCTCGTCTCGAGCCCGCCCCTGGTGGCGCAGGCGGTGGCCTCGACGGTCCCGAGCTCGCGGCCCAGCCATGCGGCGCAACTCAAGGGCGCGCTCCGCTCCCTGGTGGCGGCCCAGACCAAGCATCACGTCGCGCGGCGCTCGTATGCGGCCTCGGTGGACCTGCTCCGGCTGCCGCCGGCGCCCGGCGTGCAGATCGAGATCGTGGCCGCCGGCCGGGCGGGCTGGCAGGCGAGGGCCCGGCATCAGGATCAGCCGGGGCGGAGCTGCGTAATTTTCGTGGGCCTGCTCGACGGCAGAGAGGGGCCCCGCACCGACGCCGATCGGGACATGGCGGGCGAGGAAGGGGTGCCGCTCTGCGACCGCATGCGGTGAGCGACACCAAGCCGCGCTGGACGGCGGGCGCGGCTCGCATCGTGGTGCGCCAGATTCCGGCCTCGCTCCAGGTGGACGACCCGCTGGTGAGACGCCCGAGAGCGAGCGGATGCCGCTGACCGCCCGCGTGGTGGACGTACGGGGGAATCCGATCATCGGCGCCGACGTCGTCTGGGCCGCATCCGGACCGCCGTCGCGATCGTCCAGGGCGCCGAGGTCGTGGGCATCAGCCTCGGTCGCACCGTGCTCACGCCATGGCCGGGCCGCTTCAGGTGCCGCTCGCCGTGGAAGTGGTGCCGGTGCCCAGCTCCATCTCGGCGCAGATCGTGTCCCGGACCAGCCGGCCGATGGCGGGCGTCTCAGCGGTCTTCCATTCCGTTGCACCGGGAGCGTCGGCCGAGCCGGCGCTCGATACCTCGGATGGGCGCGGCATGGTGGGAACCATGTGGCGGCTGGGCGACTTCCCCGGGCGCCAGCAGCTCACGATCTCGGTCGAGGGCATCGGCATGATGCCCGCGCTCGGCGCGGAAGCCGATCCCGTGCCGGCCAACGCGCGGGTCGAGCTCCTCATTCTCAGCGCTCGCCCATGACCTTGATGACGACCCGCTTGCGACGCTGGCCGTCCCACTCCCCGTAGAACACCCGCTGCCACGGCCCGAGATCGAGCCTCCCCTCCGTGATCGGCACGATCACCTCGTGCCCGACGGTGAGGCTCCGGAGATGCGCAGCGGCGTTGTCCTCGCCGGTCTCGTTGTGGCGGTACCGTCCGGGGTCCCAGGGCGCGATGGTTCCCTCCAGCCACTTCAGGATGTCGTGCCACAGCCCGGACTCGTGATCGTTGACGAACACCGACGCGCTGATGTGCATGGCCGACACCAGCACCATGCCCTCGCTGACGCCGCTCCCTCGCACCTGCTCCGCGACCTGGTCGGTGATGTCTATGATCTCCTGGCGCCTCTTCGTCTCGAACCAGAGATAGTGGGTATGAGTGGTCATAGCTCCCCGCTCACGGATGCGCCAGGAAGGATGACTCCGCTTCCGGGTGAAAGCCCACGCTCGCCTCGAACTCCGCCGAGGTCAGCGGACGCTTGCGCGCGAGCCAGTCCCCGAGGCGGGAGATCCTGAGCCCGTACCTGCCCACCAGCAGGTCCCAGACCATCGCCGAGCTGGTGCCGTACGCGAGCATCGCGGACATCCCGTGCTCGAAGACGATCGGGGGCTTCCATCGCTCGATGGTGTGCTGCGCGCCCTCGAGGACCTGAAGCTGGGCGCCTCCGACGCCGACCTGCATGAAGGCGATCGGGAGATCGGCGGGGAGGAGGTCGTCGAGCGGCTCGGTGCGGACCACGATGTCGCGCACCGTCAGACCGGAGGGAATGCTGCCCAGCCGCCTGAGTCCGCTGTAGCCCGGATGGTCCACCACGTGGTAGAAGCGGCTCTCACCCGATCTGTCGCTCACGGCCACCTGATCGACGCTCACGCCGGGGAAGCGCCGGGCGAGCCTGGCCGCGAGGTGGGGAAGCGGCTCGTAGGCGAAGTGCCGCCCCTTCGGCGCGAGCCTGACGATCTCCTCCAGCAGCGAGCCCCGATGCGCACCCACCAGCACGCAGGTCGATGCCGGCGTCAGCACCCGCGCCATGACCTCGACTGTCTGACGGTGATACTGCGCCGAGTGCGGCCGGGCGATGCTGTACATCTTCCGGTAGACCCGCCGGGCCAGCGGCTCCAACCTAGTGCCCTCGAGGAGGCGCTCGACTCTGCGCACCCAATCCGAAGCGCTCACCGGAGCAGGTCCTCCAGGCGGACCGCGGTCTCGGTCTTGTCGTCGCGGTACTTGACGATCACCGGCGCGTAGAGCGAGATCCCCGCATCCCGTCCGGGGCCGCTCCGCACCGGGCGGGTGCCCGGCACCACCACCGCGCCCGCCGGAATCTCCAACGGGCGCTCACCATCACGGCGTAGCATGCGGTCGTGCACCAGATCGAACACCACCGTGCCGGCGGTGAGCACGGTGCCGGGCGCCAGCACCGCCCGTTCCCGCACCACCGTGCCCTCGTAGACTCCGCAATTCCCGCCCACCAGTACCTCGTCCTCGATGATGACCGGCAGCGCCCCCGACGGCTCGAGCACGCCGCCGATCTGTGCCGCGGCGGACAGGTGGACACGCCGGCCGATCTGGGCACAGGATCCGACCAGCGCGTGGCTGTCGATCATGGTTCCTTCGTCCACGTAGGCGCCCACGTTCACGTACATCGGCGGCATGCAGACCACGCCGCGAGCGACATAGCTGCCGTCGCGGATCGCCGAGCCGCCGGGCACGACGCGCACGCCGTCCTGCGGGCCCAGGGCACGGAGTGGGAATGTGTCCTTGTCGAAGAAAGAAAACGGCCCCCCGGTCGCCGCGGGCGCGACCCGACCCAGTCTGAAGCCGAGAAGGATACCGGCCTTGACCCATGCATTGGCGCGCCAGCGCCCGTCCGGCCCCCGCTCGGCGGCTCGCACCCGGCCCGCGTTGAGCTCGGCCATGAGGGTGTGGAACGCCTCGAGCGCTGCCGGCTCCTGGCCGTCGGGCACGCCGTCCGCGAACCGAACCAACTCCGAGCGTAGCGCCGACGCTTCGGTCGCCGGCACTAGATCCCCACTCCGAGATCCCCGAGGGCCGCGGCCATGGCCGCACGGGTCTTCTCGGTCACCGGCACCAGCGGGAGCCGGAGCACGTTCCGAATCCTGCCGGTGAGCGCGAGCGCCGCCTTCACGGGCGCGGGATTGGTCTCCAGGAAGTTGGCGTCCATCAGCGGGAGCAGGCGATAGTGCCACTCTCTCGCCTTCTCCACCTCCCCCGATAGCATCAGATGCACCAGCGCGCGCATCGGCCCCGGCATCTCGTTGGAGGCGACCGAGATGAGTCCGTCGCCGCCCGCCGCCACGATGGCCAGAGCGAGCCAGTCGTCGCCCGAGAGCACCGCGAAGCGCTCGGGACGGGCCCGCAGGATCCGCATCACCTGCGCCAGGTCGCCGCTCGCCTCCTTGATGCCCATCACGTTGGCGTGCTCCGCGAGCTGCAGGGCCACCGCCGGCTGGAGGTTCACCGCCGTACGTCCGGGCACGTTGTAGAGGCAGATCGGCCTCGTGGAGGCATCGGCGATGGCCGTGAAATGACGGAAGAGGCCGCCCTGGGTGGGCTTGTTGTAGTAGGGTGTGGCCGTCAGGATGTAGTCGGCCCCGACGCGGCACATCCGGCGGACTTCGGCGACGGCGCGCGCGGTGTCGTTGCTGCTCGCCCCCGCCATGACCGGAACCCTTCCGGCCGCCGCCTCGACGACCTGGGCCACCACGCGCTCGCGCTCGGCGTCGTCGAGCGTCTGTGCCTCTCCGGTCGAGCCGCACGGCACCAGGAAATCGATCTTCTCGGCGACCTGCCATTCCACCAGCGCGCGCAGGGCGGGGTAGTCCACCTCGCCCCGGTCGGTGAACGGGGTGACCAGCGCGGTCCCGCATCCCTGCAGGCGTGTCATTGGTCACCCCCGAAAAGCATCGCTTCGAAGTCGTGGACGCCGGCCCGGCCCGGCAGCCATTCCGCCGCCGCCAGGGCGCCGGCGGCAAACCCCCGCCGGCTTCTCGCCACGTGGGTGAGTGCGACGGTGTCGTGAGTCGCGTCGTACGTCACCACGTGCGTACCCGGGAAGGCTCCGGCGCGAATGGACGTGATGGGGAACTCACGCGCCGGGTCGGACCGACGGAGCTGCGCGCGAAGCACGACCGCCGTGCCCGAGGGCGCGTCCACCTTGCCAGCGTGGTGCTCCTCCAGTATAAAGCCGTCGAATTCGGGTCGCCCGGCGAACCGGGCCGCCAGGTCGCGGGCGGCCCGGAGAAAGAGATGGACGCCCACCGAGAAGTTGGCCGCGTGGAGCAGCGCGCCCCGCCTGGCCTCCACCAGCCGCGCGATCCGCGGCAGCTCACTGCTCCATCCCGTCGTGCCGGTCACGGTCGGTACGCCGGCCTCGATCAGCCGCTCGAGGTTCGCGACCACGGCGTCCGGCCGGGTGAACTCGATCGCGGCGTCCACCCCCGCGAGCAGCTCCGGGGTCAGCGCGGCGCCGCCGGCGTTCTCCTGCCGCCCGACGACCGCGTGCACGACATGGCCCCGCTCCTCCGCGAGCTCCGCCACCGCGCGGCCCATCCGGCCATTGCCTACGATCGCCAGTCGCATTCGGTGACCGCCTCCTGTCGACTCCTCACCCCGCGCCGAAAAACTCGTCGTGCAGCCGGCGAACGACGCCGGGTCCATCCTCCTCGCGCACGACGAAGGTCATGTTGATCGCCGAGGCCCCCTGCGAAATGACCTCCACGTTCGCCGGCTGAACCGCACGGAAGATTCTCGATGCCAGCCCCGGCGTGCCGCGGAGGCCGATGCCGACCACCGACACGATCGCTCGCGCGTCGTCGGTCCACACCTCCCCGAGCTCCGTCAGCTCCCGGACCACCGGCTCGAGCCTGGCACGGTCCTCGACCGTGAGCGACACGCTGATCTCCCCGCTGGCCAGCACGTCCACCACCACCTCGTGCCGCTCGAACACCTCGAACATCGCCCGCAGGAAGCCGTACGCGCCCAGCATGCGCGGCGCCCGGACGTTGATGACGGTGATCCCCCGCTTCCAGGAGATGGAGCGGATCGGCGAGTCGCCCATCCGCTCCAGCTCTGCCGAGGGCTCGATAGTGGTTCCCGGAAGGTCCGGCCGGGTCGAGTTGAGCACCACGATGGGGATGCCGGCGCGCACCAGCGGCATCGCCGTGGCGGGGTGGAGCACCTTGGCGCCGAAGGTGGCCAGCTCGGCGGCCTCCTCGTAGCTGGCGGCGGCCAGGGTGCGTGCGGCGGGCACGATCCGCGGGTCCGCGGTCATCAGTCCGTTCACGTCGGTCCAGATCTCGACCCTCCCGGCACCGAGCGCCGCGCCGATCAGCGCGGCGGTGAAGTCCGACCCGCCGCGTCCCAGCGTCGTCGGCACGCCATCGGGCGTGGCGCCGATGAATCCCTGCGTCACCGGGACCAGGCCGTCCTCCAGCAACGGGCCGAGACACTCCCGCGCCCGGGTGTTGAGCACCTGGACGTATGGCGTGGCCCGGCCGAAGCGGTCGTCGGTGACCATGATCGGGCGGATGTCGGCCCACGCCGAGAGGACACCGGCGCCGCCGAGTGCACCGGCGACCAGCCTCGAGCTCCAGAGCTCTCCGTGCCCCGCGAGGTCGTCGATCTCCGCCGACCGGAGCCGCCGGCCCAGGGCGGCCGACAGTGAGGAACGGAGCGACTCGGCGTCGGCTCGCACCGTCTCCACCGCCGGGCCCGCCCCGGGCAGCTCGCCGGCGACCGACTCGTGCCGGCGCACCAGAGCCTCGAGCGCGGAGTCGAGCGCCGCGCCGCCGCCCGCGTAGACGGCGGTCGCGAGGCCGAGGAGGCCGTCGGTGACGCCGGCCAGGGCCGAGACCACGACCAGCGGCCGTTCCCCTCGCCGTTCCGCGACGATGCCGATCAGCCTGCGAACCGCGGCGGCATCGGCCACCGAGGTCCCGCCGAACTTGCAGACGATCACGGACGCCGACCGAGGCGGCCGTCGGCCACCAGCAGCTCGGCGATCTGCACCGCCTGCCCCGCGGCGCCACGGATCGTGTTGTGCCCCAGCAGCACCATTCTGAGATCCAGCACCGGGCAGGGCCGGACCCGGCCGACCGTCACGGCCATGCCGCCGCCGCGCTCCAGGTCGAGCCGCGGTTGCGGGCGGTCGGCGCGCGAATCCAGCTCGATCGGCGGATTGGGCGACGAGGGCAGCTCGGCGACGCAGGGAGAGCCTCGAAACTCGCGCAGCGCGGCCATCGCCTCCTCGGGCGCCACCCGCCGGCGGAAGCCGACCGAGACGGTCTCCAGGTGACCGTCCACCACCGCGACCCGATTGGTGTGCGCGCTCACCGGAAACGCCGCCGGCTCCACTCCGGCGGGGCCGAGCACGCCGAGGATCTTCCGGCTCTCGCGCTCGATCTTCTCCTCCTCGCCGCCGATGTGCGGAACGACGTTCCCCAGGATGTCGAGCGACGGGACGCCCGGGTAGCCCGCACCCGAGACCGCCTGCATGGTCGAGACGAACAGCTTCTCCACCCCGAACGCCCGGTGCAGCGGCGCGAGCGCGAGCGCCAGCGCCGCGGTGGAGCAGTTGGGGTTGGCCAGAATCGCGCCGCTCCAGCCCCGCTCCGTCCGCTGCCGGTCGATCAGGACCAGGTGGTCGGCATTGGCCTCAGGGATGAGCAGCGGGACGTCCGGCTCCATCCGGTGGGTGCGCGTATTGGTGACCACGAAGGCGCCGGCCGCGGCGAACGCCTGCTCGATCGGGCCCGCCACCTCCGCGTCGAGCGCCGAGAACGCCACGGCCCCGGGAAGCGGCGGCGCGCATTCCCGGATCGTGAGGCCGGCGATCCCGGGCGGCAGCTCCACCTGCTCCCGCCACCGCACCACGTCCCCGTACCGCCGGCCGGCGCTGGCCGACGACGCCGCGACGGCCGCGACCTCGAACCAGGGGTGACTCGCCAGCAGCCGCACGAACTTCTGTCCCACCGTGCCGGTGGCGCCCAGGATGCAGACGGGAATCTTCGTGCTCATGGCGCCTCGCGTGCGAGCAGGTCGGTGGCCAGCCGGACGTAGAGGTCCACGCCCCGCAGGAGGTCGGCCTTCAGGATGTGCTCATCCGCGGTGTGGGCGACGCGGATGGTGCCCGGGCCCAACTGGTAGCCTTCGCCCCAGGGGGCGAGGAACGGCAGGTCGCTCGCATAGCTCACGACCGTGGTGTCCCACCCCGGCGGGGCGCCTCCCGCCTTGTGGAACGGCAGCTCCACCGGGAACGCCACACCGACACCCGGCGCGAGCCGCTCACGAATCGCGCCCTTGAGCCGGTCGGTCAGCTCCACGGTGCGTACGAGCAGCTGCGCGCTCGCGCTCGGAGGGATGACGTTGGGCGCCACGCCGCCCGCGATGAGCCCGAGGTTGAGCGTCGACTGGCCCAGCAGCGGGTCGCGCGGCAGCGGCAGCTCCCGAATCCGCTGGATGGTGTCCAGTAGCGCGGCGATCGCGCTCGAGCCCTCCTCCGGATAAGCGGAGTGGGCCGCTCGTCCGCTCGCGGTCAGATCCACCCGAAGCGTGCCCTTCTGCCCCACCGAAAGGCGGTTCTCGGTCGGCTCCCCGTTGATCAGGAACCGCCCGCGCGGGGCCAGGTTCGCGGCGGCCATGGCGCCATCGGACCCGTTCTCCTCGCCGACGACGAACAGGAGCCCAATGCGCCGTTCCCCCCCCGCCGCGAGCCGCTCCGACGCGGCCACCATCGCCGCCGCCAGCCCCTTGGCGTCGCAACTTCCCCGTCCCCGAATCGCGTCGGCGTCCTCGCTCAGCGGCAGGTGCGGCGGCACCGTGTCCACGTGGGTCGAGAAGACCAGCTCGGGACGCTCGCGGTAGGCGTACAGGTTGTCGCGGCCGGGCGAGACGGGCTGCCGCACGGTGCGATACCCGGCGCCCCGAAGCACGCCGTCGAGCAGGTCGATGGCAGGCTGCTCCGATCCGGTCGGGGTCTCCAGCGCCACCAGGGCGCGGGTCAGCTCGAGTGCGTCCATGAATGCAAACGCCCCGCCTGCGCTTAGGCATGGCGGGGCTTCCAGGTCGAAGGATGGTCGTGACTTCCCTAGGCCGGTGGTCGCCCGCCGCGCGAGCGGCGCTTGAGCAGTGCGGTCATGCAAGGGGTCATGCGTCTAACGTAGAGGATGGGTCGGGGGCCCGGCAAGTGGGGTTGCTTGACGCCGCCGGGACCGGCCTCTAACTCTGGACCATGATGCGCGGACTCCGCTGGCTCGTGCTGGCCTGCGCCGCGGGCTCCGTCGCCTGCGGGGAGCCGACCGACACGACCTCCAATGGCCGGATCCGCATCGGCGTCACCACCAGCGGCGCGGATCCGCAGACCGACGAGTATCTCGTCACCCTGGACGGCGCCCGCCCGCTCTCGATCGCGCCCAACGGATCCGGCGTCTACGACGACGTTCCCGAAGGCACCCACGTCGTCCACCTCTTCGCCCTCGCCGACAACTGTGCCGTGAGCGGAACCACCAGTCCGCGCTCGGTGAACGTTCGAGGCGGCCGCGTCATCGAGATCGACTTCACCGTCGTCTGCCGTGCGCCGATCACCGGCGGGTTCCGCGTCGTGGTGACTACGGCGGGCAGCCCGACGGACGAGGACGGCTATCAGCTCTCCGTCGCCGGGGCACCGCTCCGCCACATCGGCGTGAATGCCGAGGAGACGTACCAGGGACTGAAGCCCGGTCTCCATCTGGTGACCCTGAAGGACGTCGCCGACTTCTGCGAGGTGCACGGCGGCAATCCCCAGCCCTATACCGTCGTGCCCGGCAAGACCGTCCGGGTCGCGATTCGCGTGGGGTGTGGCGTCGGATCCGGACCCGTGGACTAGTACGCCGCCTGTTCCAGCTCCCGCTCGACGTCCCGCGCCACGCGCTGGCCCTTCTCCACGTCCACCAGGGCGAGCAACGCCGCCCCCACCGCGAAGAAGCCGATCACCGACAGAATCGCGTTCCGGCTCGAGCCGGTGACCGCGATCGTGCCGGCGAAGATGAGCGGCCCGAAGATCCCGGCGAACTTCTCGAAGATGCTGAAGAAGCCGAAGAACTCGCCCGCCTTGTGCTGCGGGATCATGCTGGCGAAGAGACTCCGGCTCAGCGCCTGGGTGCCGCCCTGCACCATGCCCACCAGGCCGGCGAGGATGTAGAAGTGGGTCGCACTGGTCATGTAAAAGCCCAGGATGCTGATCGCCGTGTACGCCAGGAGCCCCAGAAACACCGCCCGCTTGGCGCCGATCCGGCCCGCGACGCTGCCGAACAGGAAGGTGCAGGGAATGCCGACGAACTGGACCAGCAGGATCGCCCCGATGAGCGCGCTCTGGCCGATGCCGATCTCGGTGCCGTAGGCCGTGGCCATCTTGATGATGGTCTGTATGCCGTCGTTGTAAATCAGAAAGGCCAGCAGCATCAGGAATGCTTGCCGATAGCTGCGGAGCTCCCGAAAGGTCTCGCCCAGCCGCACGAACGCCGTCTTTACCGGGTTCTGTCCCGGCCGCTCGTCCGGCTCGATGCGGGCCGGCGGCTCGGGTACGCTCCGAAAGAGCGGAATCGAGAACACCGCCCACCATACCGCCACGGAGAGAAACGCGAGCCGCGCCGGAAGCGTCGCCTCGCCGTCGTCGAGCCCGGGGCCGGACGGAAGCCCGAAGAGTGCCGGCGCCTGGATCCAGCCCAGGTTGAGCGCGAGCAGGACGCCGCCGCCCAGGTACCCGATGGCGTAGCCGGCCGCGGACACCCGGTCGATCTCGCCGGGGCGGGCGATGTGGGGCAGCAGAGCTTCGTAGAACACGTAGCTGCCGGCCACCCCGACCATGATCACGATGAAGAGCCATGAGGCCAGGTCGAGGTCGCCGGTGCGAACCAGGAAGAGCCCACAGCACCCGGCCACGCCGAGTCCCATGAACGTGGCGATGAAGCGTTTCTTGGCGGCGCGATAGTCGGAGATGGCGCCGAGCACCGGGGAGGCCAGCGCGATGATCACCAGCGCGATCGAGTTGATCGCCGCCAGCCGCTGAGTGGCGTCGCCCGGCGGGGCGCCGGCGCCGGCCACGCTGACGAAATAGATCGGAAACACGGCGACCATGATCGTCGTCTGGACAGCTGAGGCCGCCCAGTCGTACATCGCCCAGGCGCGCAGCTCCGGGCGGCCGAGGCCCAGGCGGTCGAGCAGCGATGGTGGCGGCATAGGCGGACAAGATCGGGGCGGCCGGCCGCGCTGGCAACCTTTGCGCCGGGTCGGTTGTCCAACCACGCGATCCCTGCCGCCCTCGCGGACCGTTCCGCCACTCCTTCAGGTACGCCGATGCTCCCACCTCTCGCACTGGCGCTCGTCGGTTCCCTCGCCTTCTCGGGTCCGCGCGCCATGCCGCAACTCGCGGCCGTCCGACCCCCAGACTCCGCGTTCGTCCGCCAATGGCGCGAGGACCTCGCCTATCTGGCCCGCGAGCTGCCGCGCCGGCACAAGCATCTGTTCCACACCATGCGCCGCGAGCAGTTCGACAGCGCGCTTGCCGTGCTCGACCGGAAGCTGCCGACCCTGGCCCGCCACCAGGTGATCGTGGAGCTCGCCCGGATCGTCGCGCTGGTCGGTGACGGGCACACCAACGTCGCCCCGACCCGCGACTCCAGGATCGGGTTCCGCACCTATCCGGTGAAGCTGTACTTCTTCAAGGACGGACTCTTCGTCCGGAGCGCGGCCCGCAAATACGCCGACCTCGTGGGCGCCAAGGTCGTGCGGTTGGGGAGGCTCACCACCAGCCAGGCCTACGACGCCGTGCGGGAGCTGATCGGTCGCGACAACGAGATGAGCGCGCGGTACTTCGCGCCGGCGCTCCTGGTGATGCCCGAGATCCTGCACGCGATCGGCGCCATCGACGACCCCGACAACGTTCCCCTGCTGCTCGAGCAGGCCGGCGACCGGACCGTGGCCGTGCTCGAGCCCGCGGGCAGCGCGGCGATGATGCCGTCCGACACCGACGTGAGCTGGGTCCCTGAATCCGGCTGGGTGGACATGCGCGGAGTAGACGGCCCGCGGACCCCGCTCTGGCTGCGCGGCGACCCGCGCGACAACCTGCGGCTGGAGTACCTGCCCGAGAGCCGGACCGCCTACGTTCAGTACAACAGGGTCGGCGACCAGCCCGACGAGACCATCGCCGCCTTCGCCGGCCGCCTCCGGGCCTTCCTCGACTCCGCCACGGTGGACCGGCTAATCCTCGATCTCCGCCTCAACCGTGGAGGCGACGGGACCCTGAACCAGCCGCTGCTCCTGAGTCTCATCCGGTCACCCAAGCTCGAGGGCCCCGGCCGGCTGTTCGTCCTCATCGGGCGGAGCACCTTCTCCGCGGCTCAGTTTCTGGTGCACGATCTCGAGGAGTACACCGACGCCGTGTTCGTCGGCGAGCCCACGGCGGGGAAGCCCAACAGCTACGGCGACTCCCGTCGCATCACGCTGCCCAACAGCGGAGTCACCGTCCGCGCCTCGATCTTCTACTGGCAGCGAAGCCATCCGCTCGACGAGCGTCCATGGAAGGGTCCCGACGTCGCGGCGGAGCTTACCTCGCGGGACTTCCGGGCGAACGTGGATCCCGCCATGCGCGAAGTGCTCGCCTACTGGCCGGAGCCGCCCCTCGCCGAGCGCATGCGGGACGCGTTCGCGGCGGGAGATTCCGCGGGCGCCCTGAAGCTCCACCTCGCCTACAAGGCCGACCCGCGCCACGCCTACGCCGACACCGAGCTCGAGCTCAACGCCCTCGGCTACGAGCTCCTGCGGCAGGGCCGGCACGGCCACGCCATCGTGGTCCTGCAGCTCAACACGGCGGATCACCCGGGCTCGTCGAACGCCTTCGACAGCCTCGGCGAGGCCTACCTGGAGTCGGGAAGGCGGGAGGAGGCGATCCGAAGCTACGAGCGCGCCCTGGCCCTCGACCCGGCCAACGAGAACGCGGTACAGATGCTGGAGAAGCTGCGGGGCGCGCCCGGGGCTAGGCCGGCCGGCTTGCCTCCCGCGCGCTCCGACGCAGGGAGAACAGGATGGCCGACGCCAGGATGATCACGATGACCGCGAGCGAAGCCACGGTCGGCAGGTGGACCCAGTGGCTCGAGATCATCTTGAGGCCGACGAAGATGAGAATGATCGCGACGCCGGGCTTGAGGTAGGCGAATTTGTCCATCATTCCGGCGAGCACGAAGAAGAGGGCGCGGAGGCCGAGGATGGCGAAGACGTTCGAGCTGTAGACCAGGAAGGGGTCCCGCGTGATCGCGAAGATCGCAGGTATGCTGTCGATCGCGAAGACCAGGTCGGACCACTCGACCACCAGGAGCACCAAGAACAGCGGGGTGGCGAGAACCGCGCCACCCCGCTCACGGGTGAAGAATTTTGTGCCGTCGTAGTAGTTGGTGAACGGCAGGATCCGGCGCGCGAGCTTTACGACCGGATTCTTCTCGGGCTCGAGGTGACCCTCCTGCTGCTTCATCATCCTGATCCCGGTGACGATCAGGATCCCGCCGAAGACGTAGATGATCCACTCGAACCGGTCGAGCAGCAGCGCGCCCAGGGCGATCATGATCAGCCGCATCACGATCGCGCCGAGAATGCCCCACTTCAGGACCTTCGGTTGTGCCTCGGCGGATACGCCGAAGTACGAGAAGATCAGGATGAAGACGAAGAGATTGTCGACGCTGAGCGACAGCTCGACCAGGTACCCGGTGTAGTACTCCAGCGCCGGGCCCGTTCCCTCGCGCCACAGGATGAAGAGCCCGAACAGGTGCGCGATGGCGATGAGCCCGAGACTCCAGCTCAGCGCCTCCTTGAACGACAATACGTGCGACCGGCGATTCAGGACGCCAAGGTCGAGGATCAGCAGGGCGGTGACCAGCCCGGTGAACCCGAGCCAGACCGCCGCTCCGTGATGGCCGAACAACTACCGGCCCGAGGCCATGGCTTCGAGCCGCGCGACTCGCTCCGCGGTTGGCGGATGGGTGCTGAACATCCGGCCGATGCCGCCCGCGTGCGCAGCGAGAGGGTTAACCTGGGCCAGCGGGGCCGCGGCCGGCGCCACCTCCATCGGGATCTGCCGGGCCATCGAGTCGAGCCTGACGAGCGCGCGGGCCAGCGGCATCGGCCGCCCCAGGATCAGGGCGCCTACCCTGTCGGCCTCGAACTCCCGCTGCCGGGACACAGCCATCTGGATCACGACCGCGCCGAGGGGGGCGAGCAGGAGCAGCGCGATCTGGGCGAAGGGGTGCCCGCCCTCGTCGTCCCGGCCGCCACCGAACATCAGCAGGTAGGGCAGGTTGCTGAGCGCACCCGCGATACCGGCCGCCACGGTGGCGATGAGCATGTCCCGGTTCTTGATGTGGGCCAGCTCGTGCGCGATCACCCCTTCGAGCTCCTCGCTCGGCATGTACTTGAGGATGCCCGTCGTGACCGCGACGACCGCTTTCTTGGGACTCCTGCCCGTGGCGAAGGCATTGGGCTGCTCGTGCGGCGCCACGGCCACCACCGGCATGGGCAGCCCGGCGCGCTGCCGCAGTCGGTCCACCATCCGATACAGCTCCGGGGCCTCGGCTTCCGTCACCACATGGGCGCCGTACATCCTGAGCACCAGCCGGTCGGAAAAGAAATACATGACGAAGTTGAAGAGCATGCCGAAGGCGAGGGCCATGACCAGGCCCTGCGAGCCGCCGAGCAGCTGGCCCGCGAGACCGAACAGCCCGACCAGGGTGCCCATCAACACGAACGTCTTGACGTTGTTCATACGCTCCTCTGCCGCGCCGCGCGCCAGTTGGATAGGGGGACAAAAAGAGCGAGACCCCGTCCGCACCGCGACATGCGCGTTGGACGAAGGTCTCGCTCTGGCTCGAGGGCGAATGGTCGCCCCGGCCCCCACCGAACCGTGCCCGCGCTTGGCGGACAGTCCTGACGATTCGGAGGTCCGCCACCCGGCGGATAAGCTACTCCCCTTCTTGGGCATGAAGATAAGGCAGTCACGCCCGGAATCAACCGGCCCGGTCACCGGGAAGCAGACCCGGTGGGGGCCGGCTCACTTCTGGAGATCGATCTCGAACGGAATGCCGCCGAACTGGGTCCCGGCCGTCATCGAGGTGCCGCTGATGGTGCCGTCCTTCATCCGGGCGGGATCGCCGGTCGGGGTGAAATCGATCGAGTTGCCGCCGACGTCGTAGAGGCCCTCGTCGGTCATCGTGATGGCGCCGCCGTTGAACTCGGCATCCACCTCAAGCTCGTAGCTGCCGTCGGCGCGCAGGGCCCCCCGATCTCACTCGAATCTCATCGGCTGCGGGCGGGGGAATGGG
Source organism: Gemmatimonadales bacterium (assembly GCA_013820855.1). GTDB lineage: Bacteria > Gemmatimonadota > Gemmatimonadetes > Gemmatimonadales > GWC2-71-9 > CAVVWJ01. The sequence continues at coordinate 19,777 of JACDHV010000039.1, forward strand.
CGAAGGCTGCCTCGTCCCACGTGGGACGAAGCAGCCTTCGGTGTTCTTCTGGACTTCTCGGCTCGGCACGGCGCTGCCGCTCCGGGCGCCACAGCCGCGGCCTCTAGTCAGGGCTGGGCCGTCC
>JACDHV010000210.1 GCA_013820855.1 Gemmatimonadales bacterium
GGGGATTGGCGATCCAGCCGCCGAGATAGCCGCGGGTGTTCGGGATCGTTCCCGCTCCCAGCGTCTGCCGGCTGGCGAGGTGGGTGAGGTCGGGTGCGACCGATGCCATCGCATCGGTGCCGCGCACGGCATGACACACGGCGCACCCGGAGCGCATGAACACCGCCTGCCCCAGGAGCGCGGCCGAGTCCGTCGGCTCGGCGGCGGTACCCAACTGCCCCTCGTACCAGCGGTCGAACTCCTCGGGAGGCTGCGCCACGACCACGAGCCCCATGTGAGCGTGCTGCTCTCCACAGTACTCGGCGCACTGGCCGCGGTAGACGCCGGGCTCTCTCGCCTCGAGCCACAGGGTGTTGGTCTGGCCGGGGATCAGGTCCAGCTTTCCCTGCAATCGCGGCACCCAGAAGCTGTGGTTCACGTCGCCCGATTCGAGCAGGAGCATGATGGGCCGGCCCACCGGGATGTTGATCTCGTTGGCGGTACGGACCCGGCGGGACGGCTGGGGATCCTGATACGTGATGTCCCACCACCACTGATAGCCCACCACCCGGATCGAGAGCCCGCGCTCCTCGGCGTCCCGCGAGGAAGCGGAGTGTTGCGCCATGCTGCGAACGGTGAAGACCAGCACCACCAGGAGGATGACCGCCGGCACTACGATGCCGCCGACGCCGATCCAGAGGCTCGCCCGGGCCTCGTGGGCCCGATCCGCCGGCCAGCGGTGGCGGCGGTAGAGTCCCACGAGGAGGAGGACCACGACGACGACGAAGACGGCCAGACCGGGCCAGAAGTGCGCCCACCACAGGTCGGCGATGCGCTCGGCGGCAGGTCCGGCAGCATCGAGGATGCCCTGGTCCCCATTCATCGTGGCCCGGTGCCTTCCGCCCTGGCGTCGTGACGCTGGTCCTCCCCGGACGCCTCGGACAGTGATTCCACGTAGGCGACGATCATCCAGAGCCGAGCCTCGGGAATCTGCCCGCCGAACGACGGCATCCCGTTGGGCCGGCCCTTGACGATGCTCTCGAAGATCTGGGCCGGACTGCCGCCGTAGATCCAGTCGTTGTCGGCCAGCACCGGGCCGATCCCGCCTCCGCCCCGCCCGCCGTGGCAGCCGGTACAGTTGAACCAGTTGTAGTACCGGCGTCCGTCCTCGAGGGCACGGCTATCTCCCTCGTAGGGGTTTCTGATCTCCGCCACAGGGACCGCCGGTCCTGCGTGGAGCTCACTGGTGCGAACGGCGGCGACACCCGCCACCTCGGGCACCAGTCGCTCGGCGGTGGGTGGAGTCTCCTCCCGGCAGGCCGCAGCAAAGCCGGCGAGCGTCGCCAGGATCGCGAGAGTACCGCCCCCGGCATGACATGGCATCCGGGGCCGCCTCATCGCACGCCCACGGCGGCGGCCGGCTGGGGAACTCCGTACCGATCGAGGATCTTTCTGATCTCGATCCGCCGGCGCCGCAGCACCTCGTCGAGCTCGCCGCGGAGCCGGTCGTCACCCTTTCGCACACCCAGAGAGATCGCGAAGGTGAAAGGCAGAGCGGGCGGATCCACTTCGGGGCTTACCGGCACGATGCGTAGCGGGACCGATTGCCGCGGTGCGAAGTAGCCGGCGAAGGGACCCCAGACCATCGCCACGTCGATCTCGCCGCTCGCGACCGCCTCGATGATCCTGGCCGGGGGGTTCGCCTTCGAGTAGTCGCCGTATATCGGGTAGCCCGCGACGTTGTCCACGATGCCGCGGTTCGCCAGCGCATGCGCCGGCGGCGTGTTGGTGTAGTCGTCGCCGATCAGATGCACCCCGACCCGTACGCGGCGGAGCGCCGGATCGTCGAGCGAATGGATCGATGGCCCGTCTCTCCGCGACACAAAGACGTAGGTGGACCGGTAGTAGGCGTCGGTGGGCTGCGCCAGCTCGAAGTCGCTCGGCACGCCCATGACCACGTCGCACTCCCCCGAGCCGAGGGTCTTGCGGATGAACCCTCGCCACTGCGGCGCCCAGGTGTAGCTCAGCTTCGCGTGGAGCTCCGCCGCGAGCAGCTCGGCGATCCGGTTCTCGAATCCTTCCCGCCGCTCGTTGGAGAACGGAAGGTTGTTGGGATCGGCGCAGACCCGGAGCTCCCGGGTGGCCTGAGCGGCTGTCGGGGTTGGGGTGAACGCAAGTGCAAGGATCGCGGCGGTTACGAGAGGGACGCTGACAGGGGCGCGCGGCAGTCGGAGCGGCATGGTCCTGGCTCCCGTCAGGGCAGCGCGAAGACGTGGACCGCCCCGCCCTGCCCCGTGTGCTCCGGCAGATCCCGCACGGCGTACGCGAATCCGAGCGCGATGAACCGGTCCACTTCCGGATCGATGCCGAGAGCGGCGGCGCCGGCCCAGCCGCCGACGCCGGACGGAACCGCCACGTACTGCTTGCCGTCCGGCCCGCGGTACGTGATCGGCTGCCCCACGATCCCGGAGCCCACCCGATAGCGCCACAGCAGCTTCCCGCTGCGCGCGTCCACCGCCTTGAACCAGCGGTCCATGGTGCCGTAGAACACCACGTCGCCCGCCGTGACCACCGTACCGCTCCAGACCGGGAAGCTCTCCTCGATGTCCCAGGTCTTTCGCCGGGCGACTGGATCCCACGCGGTGAGGACACCGCGGTGGCCGCCGGGGCCCGCGTGCATGACCACCTCCGCGCCGAGATACGGCGTGCCGGCGATGTAGTTCGCCTGCACGCCCTCGTAGTCCATGCACAGGTTGTTGTGCGGGATGTAGAGCAGCCCTGTCCTCGGCGAGTAGGAGGAAGGCTGCCAGTCCTTCATCCCGGGCGCCGCCGGACAGACGTTGCGCGCCATCCGGTTGCCTGTGGCCTTCTCCGGGTTCTTCACCGGGCGGCCGGTCTTCAGATCCACCGAGCTCGCCCAGTTCACCGTGCCGAAGGCGTCGGCGGAGATCACCTCCCCGGTGAGCCGGTCCATCACGTACACGAACCCGTTCCGCTCAGGCTTGACCAGCACCTGTCGGGTCCGGCCGCCGACCGGCAGGTCGAGCAGGATACTCTCGTTCACGGCATCGTAGTCGTGCTCGTCGTGCGGCGTATGCTGATAGGCCCAGCGCGCCCGCCCATTGTCGGCGTCGCGCGCGAAGATGGCGGAGCTCCACTTGTTGTCGCCCGGCCGGATGGCGGGATTCCAGGAGCCCGGGTTGGAGGTGCCGTGGTAGATCAGGTTGGTGGCCGGGTCGTAGGAGATCCAGCCCCACACCGTCCCCCCGCCGATGCGCCACTGGTCGGGCGGCCAGGTGGAGACGCCGAGGTCCCGGCCGCGATCCATCTCGTAATACGGCCGGAAGTCGTCACCGATCAGCACGTCAGTGTCGGGACCGGTGCTGTAGCCCCGCCAGACGATCTTGCCGGAGCCCGCGTCGAGGGCGGTGATCCAGCCGCGCACCCCGAACTCGCCGCCGCTGTTCCCCACCAGCACCTTGTCCTTCACCACCAGCGGCGCCATGGTCATGCTCTCGCCGCGGTTGATGTCCCCCAGCTTGACCTTCCACAACTCCTTGCCGCTCTCCGCGTCCACCGCGATCGTGTGGGCGTCGAGGGTGTTGAAGAAGATTCGCCCGTCGGCATACGCGGCGCCGCGGTTGACGACGTCGCAGCACGCCACCCCGATGGCGGCGCGCGAGGTGCCCGGATCGTACTTCCACTTGAGCGCCCCGTCGGTGGCGAGGTCGAGCGCGTACAGCAGGTTGGGGTGGGGCGTGACGAAGTACATCGTGCTTCCCACCACGAGCGGGGCCGCCTCGTGACCCCGCAGCACGCCGGTGGAGAACGACCATGCCAGGCGGAGGCCACCGACGTTCTCCGGGGTGATCTCATCCAGTCCGCTGTACCGTGTGCTCGCGTAATCCTTCGCCGGGATCCGCCATTCCCCATCTTCCGGCCGGGTCGCCTCCGGCGCGATCGTCCCTCGAGCGCTCTCCTGGCCGTCGATCGGGGTCGCCGCCGCTGCGGGCGCGTCGCCGCACGCCGCGACGCCGATCGCGAAGGAGCAGCTCAGAAGCAGCGCGGAAATCTGAGAGAGAAGGTGGGTTCGGGGAGCGGGCGGCGGTGAGCGCATCGGCGACCCTGTGGCAGTCACTGGCGCGAGCGCCGGTGGTACGCGGGGGGTGCGTCGAGGCCGGCACGCGCTTTCGACGCCCATCGAGCTATGACCTTGTGATGTAAGCAGGCCCAACCGTCATGGCCGTGAGCAGGATCACACGGGAGCCCGCTTCGCGCGCTCCGCGGCCACCTGGCTGTAGTTGAGAAGTGCCACGAGCAGCACCCCGCCGACGGCATTGCCCAGCACCGCCGGCAGCACGAACTCACCGAGCATCGCACCCCAAGGCGCTGCGCCCACGGCAGCTCGGTAGAACGCCTCGACGGCACCGGCGATCGAGTGCCGGAAGGTGAACGCCGCGATGGGGGCGGTGGTGAGCCAGATCAGCACGAGCTGTGCTCCGGTGGCACGCGTGGCGGCGAGCAGCCAGCTGAGCAGCGCGATCAGCCATCCGGCGAAGACGGCCTGGTACGCCACGATCCAGAACCCGCCTTCGGTGGCACGGGTCGCAATCTCCAGCAGCGGCGGGTGCAGGTCGGCCGACACCATGGGGGTGCGTGCCAGGACCATGGAGTAAGCCAGCGCACCGAGCAGGTTCCCGATCAGGAGCGTGGCCCAGACTCGTACCAGTTGGCGGAAGGTCTCACGGTCCCGGCGGTTGAGCAGGGGAATCACCGGGACCAGCGTGTTCTCGGTGAAGAGCTCGCTCCGGGCCATGATGACGAGGATGAAGCCCAGTGGGTACACCGCTGCCGCGGCCGCGTGCCGCAGCTCCGCCGGCGCGAGGGACGCGACGAATCCGCCCGCCAGAAAGCTGAAGCCGATGACGAGGCCGGAGGCGAGCGCCGACCAGAACAGCGCCCCGGCCGGGCGGCGCAGCTCCTCTTCGCCCGGGCCGAGAATGTTGTCGTGGATCTCCACGGCCGAGAGCCGAGTGCCCGCCTGCGGACCGGCGTCGGGCACGTGGGGGTTTGGTCGGTCCGTTCGCTGGTCGTCCATTGCGTTCTCTCGGGTGAGTGGCTGCAGAACACATGAAGCACCGGCCCCGGCGTCGCGGTGAGACCGGTCACGGCCCGGTCCTCGCTCGTGGAACGATCGACATCGTGCGGAGGTGCTACTGCTCGGCAGCGTCGCGGAGGACGTCCTGCGCCGCGCCCGCTGCGACGTCGTGGTCACGCGGCCCGAATGACCCCGACGCCGGGCCTTGCGGCGCGCCCGAGATGTTGGGCAGGCGAAGATGCAGCGCCGCCTTGGCCAGGAGGTGCGCGCTCACCGGGGCCGTGATGAACAGGAAGAGCGTCACCAGGACCTCGTGCAGGCTGACGCCGGCTCCGGTCCGGCTGAAGTAGACGGCGGAGGCGATCAGCATTCCGCCGACGCCCAGCGTAGTGGCCTTGGTCGGTCCGTGGAGTCGGCTGTACACGTCGCGCAGCCGGGCCAGCCCCAGCGACCCGATGAAGGCGAAGACCGCCCCCACCAGGAGAAAGAAGGAGACCAGGAGCTCGTCGATTGGGGACATGTCGCGCCTACTCGATCACGTCGCCGCGCAGCAGGTAGCGGGCCCAGGCGGCGGTTCCGATGAACCCCACCATGGCGATGACCAGGGCCGCCTCGAAGTACAGCGAGCTGTCCCGCGAGATGCCCAGCAACACCAGCAGTGCGACGGTGTTGATGTACATCGTGTCCAGGGCGAGCACCCGGTCCAC
>JACDHV010000211.1 GCA_013820855.1 Gemmatimonadales bacterium
TCACGGTGCGGCCGCCCGACGTGAACGCGAGCGACTTCCGCTGCACCGGACGGGGGTGCGACCTCCGCATCGGGCTGCAGTTCGTGAAGGGGCTCTCGGCGGAGGGGGCGAAGCGGCTGCTGGAGGCGCGGGACGGCGCCGGGTCCGGCTGCCGGCCCTTCCGCTCCCTCTTCGACCTCCGCTCCCGCACCGGCATCGCGTCCGACGACCTCCGGGCGCTCGTCAAGGTCGGGGCCCTCGACTCGATCGCCGACGGGTGGACCCGGCCGATGATGCTGTGGATGATCGATGTGGGGCAGCGGGCCGCCATGCGCGAGGCCGGCGGCGGGGCGGCCGCAGGTCCCGCCGGGAGCGACTGGTTCGGCCACCTCCCGCCCGCCATCCCCGTGCTCAAGGAGTATTCGGCCGAGCGCCGGCGGCGGGAGGAGTACGCGGCGCTGGGGTTCGTCACCGACACCCATCCGATGCGGCTCCAGGCCGACCGGCTGGCGCGCTTCACGCTCTGCCGCAGCACCGACCTGCCGCGGCACGTCGGCCGCCACGTCATGATGGCGGGCATGCTCACCACCGCCAAGCCGGTCCACACCCACGAGGACGAGCCGATGGAGTTCGCCACGTTCGACGACGGCGACGGGCTGATCGAGACCGTGCTCTTCCCGCGGCTCTACCGCGAGCGGGGCCACGTCCTCTTCGACCAGGGACCCTTCATCTTCAGGGGAAAAGTGGAGGAGGAGTTCGGGGCGATCACCGTCACCATCACCCATCTCGACCGGCTGGAGCGCGCGGCCGGACGCTGAACCTGCCGGGCGAAGGCCGCGCTCCGGATATTCTTCCTCCCATGCCCCCCATCCAGCGCGACGAGATCGCCGCCGTGCACCGGCTGATCCGGCCGCACATCCGCCGCACCCCGGTGGCCGAGGTGGACGGCGGCGACTTCGGCCTCGCCCTGCCGGTGCGTCTCGTCTTCAAGCTGGAGCTCCTCCAGCACGCCGGCTCGTTCAAGCCCCGCGGCGCCTTCGCCAACCTGCTCGCCCGCACGGTGCCGCCCGCCGGCGTGGTGGCCGCCTCGGGCGGCAATCACGGCGCGGCGGTCGCCTTCGCGGCTCGGCGGCTGGGGGTGCCCGCCAGGGTGTTCGTTCCCTCGGTCGCCTCGGCGGTCAAGGTCGCGCAGATCCGAAGCTACGGCGCCGAGCTGGTGGTCGAGGGCGAGCGATACGCCGACGCGCTCGCCGCGAGCGAGCGCTGGCTGGCGGCCTCCGGCGCGATGGCGGTGCACGCCTACGATCAGGCGGAAACCCTCCTCGGCGCCGGCAGCCTAGGCGCCGAGCTGGAGGAACAGGCGCCCGACGCCGACTCGATTCTCATCGCCGTCGGCGGCGGCGGGCTCCTCGGCGGCACGGCCGCGTGGTACGCCGGGGCCGGGCGCGCGCCGCGCCTCGTGGGCGTGGAGCCGGAGCTGTCGCCCACGCTCACCCGCGCGCTCGCCGCCGGACGACCGGTGGACGCCGAAGCCGGCGGGCTCGCCGCGGATTCCCTGGCGCCGAAGCGCGTGGGTGAGCTGATGTTTCCCATCGCGCGCCGGCACGTGGACCGAGTGGTGCTGGTGACCGACGATTCGATCCGGGCCGCGCAGGAGGCGCTCTGGCGGGTGCTCCGGCTGGCGGCCGAGCCCGGCGGCGCGGCCGCATTCGCCGCGCTCCTCTCCGGGGCCTACCGACCAATCGAGGGCGAGCGCGTGGCCGTGGTGATCTGCGGCGGCAACACCACCGCCGTCGATTTTTCGCGGTGAGACCGGCTCAGGACGATGGCGGTGGAATCATCGAGCGCAGCGGCATCTTCGAGACCGATGCGGATTAGATTTCAGCGCGGCTCGCGACCGACTCCTCCGCCCCGCGGCGGCTCGCGGGGCCCCCGGTCAGGCAGCGGCCGGACCGCCGGGAGGCGTGGAGCGTAGGGTCCGCGGCGGACCCGGATGGAGTCCGCGGAGAGGCCGGCGCCGACCTCGACCTCCTGCGCGCCGCCGAACGCCAGATCGCCCGCGTGCGCGAAGCGCACGTTGCGACGGCCGAACGGCGTCGAGAACGTGGCGTGCCCCCGGACGGCGAACCGGTGGGTGCCCGAGCGCAGCGCCCGGATGCGCTCGCGCACCGGACCGGAGGGCACCGTGAGCGGCAGCGCGAGGTCGGTCAGACCGGTCTGCGGCACGGGGACGATGCTGTCTCTCGAGAAGTGGCCCACGGCCACGTCGTCCAGCGTGAGCTGCAGCTCGAGTCGTGAGGTCGAGACGTCGTAGTCGTTGGGATTCCACACGGCCAGCCCCAGCACCACCGGCTCGGCGCCGGTCCCATCGTGATCGAGCCGTACCCGGGAGACCTCGAGTCCGGGGTCGTCGTAGACCCAGAGACCCAGCGGCGTGCAGCCGGCAACGGCCGCGACCAGGCAGGTCCCGAGCACTCTACGACTCGGCATCATCTGTACTCGTTGGCGAAAGGACGAGGCATGGTCTCGCGGCTGCTCTGGAGTGTCTCGACCGCACTTTCGCTCATTTTCGCGCTCGCCGCCAGTGGGTGCAGCTCCCAGTTTGAAAGTGGAACGTCGAACCCGCCCGAAGGTGCCGAGCCGGTCGCGCTCGAGCAGGTCGCGTCGGGCCTGAGTTTTCCGGTCTACCTCACGGCCCCCGACGGCGACCCACGGCTCTTCATCGTCGAGAAGACCGGAACGATCCGCATCGTGAAGGACGGCGCCCTGCTCCCGGCTCCCTTCCTCGACATTTCGGCCCTGGTCTCGACGGGGAGGGAGCAGGGACTGCTCGGACTGGCGTTTCATCCCCAGTACGCCGCGAACGGGCGGCTCGTGGTGCACTACACGGATACGGCCGGCCACACGCGGGTCTCGGGCTACCGTGCGTCCGGCGACCCCGATGTGGCGGATCCGGCCAGCGAGGCCTCCATTCTCGAGACCGAGCAGCCGTTTCCGAACCACAATGGCGGACAGGTGCTCTTCGGTCCCGATGGGTACCTCTACATCATGCTGGGCGACGGCGGGGCCGCGGACGATCCCGGCGGCCGGGGGCAGTCGCTCGCGGACCTGCTCGGGTCCATACTCCGGGTCGAGCCGCTCGAGGCCGGGGGCTACGCGGTGCCTCTCGACAATCCGTTCGTCGGGACGACGGGCACCCGCCCGGAGATCTGGAGCTACGGCCTGCGCAATCCCTGGCGGGTCACCTTCGACCCGGCGAACGGCGATCTCTACATCGCGGATGTCGGCCAGCGACGGTGGGAAGAGGTCAACGTCTCCACCTCGGACGATGGCGCGGGAAAGGGACTCAACTTCGGTTGGAACCTCATGGAAGGACCGGATTGCTTCGGCGAACCCTGCGACCCGGCAGGCCTGGAGCTTCCGGTGCTCTCCTACGGCCACGACGAAGGCTGCTCCATCACCGGTGGCTACGTCTACCGCGGCGCGGCGATGCCGGCGCTCCAGGGCCACTACTTCTACGCCGACTTCTGCTCGGGATGGGTGCGGAGCTTCCGCTACGAGAACGGAAGCGCGGCCGACCAGTCTCAGTGGCCCACGCTGGCGCCGGGTGGCGAGGTGACGAGCTTCGGCCGTGACGCGGCCGGAGAGCTCTACGTGATGAGCGCCGACGGCGTGGTGTTCAGGATCGTGCCGGGCTGAGCGGGTCGATGGGCACGCACGCTGCCGAGGATTTCGCCTCCCTGGCGAAGCGGATTCCTCCCGTGGTCCGCTTCGGCGCCTCATCGTGGAACTATCCCGGCTGGCGGGGGCTGGTCTACCACCGGACCTACGAGGGCAGGGGCGCCCCGGCCCGCATGCTGGAGGAGTACGCCGCCTTTCCGCTCTTCCGTACGATCGGCATCGACTCCAGCTTCTACGCGCCGCCCACGGACGAGGTGCTCCGCTCCTACGCCGAGCGCCTGCCCCCAGGGTTCCCTTGCGTCAGCAAGGTCTGGAACCAGATCACGGTTCACACCTTCAGCAAGGCGCAGGACGCCGCCCGGGCCGGAAAGGTGAACCCCGATTTTCTCAGTCCGGAGGTGTTCCTGGAGGCGGTGTATCAGCCGTACCAGACCCATTTCGCGGACCACTCGGGACCCTTCGTCTTCGAGTTCCAGGCGATCGGCCGCGGCAGCGGGCCCGGACCTTCCGAGTTCGCCGACCGGCTCGACCGGTTCTTCTCGGCCTTGCCCCGGGAGGGGCAGTACGCGGTCGAGACCCGGAACGAGGAGTTCCTCACCCCCATGTACTTCGCGGTCCTGCGGGAGCATGGGGTAGCCCACGTCTTCAACTCCTGGACCCGGATGCCCGCCATCGGCGACCAGCTCGACCTCCCCGGCTCCGTCTCCGGCCCCTTCATCGTCGCCCGGGCGCTGCTCCGGCCCGGCCGAACCTACGACGAGGCGGTGGACGCGTTCGCGCCCTACGACCGGATCCTGGAGCCCAACCCCGAGCTCCGGCGGGATCTGCTGCGGCTCATCGACACCGCGGGGCAGACCCGGATCCCCGCCTACCTGCTGGTGAACAACCGCGCCGAGGGGAGCTCCCCGCTCACCGTCGCCGAGGTGGCGCGGATGCTGCCGGAGCCAATCGCATGATCGAGCGGCGCGGGCTGCTTCGCTACGCCGCCCTCTCGGTGCTCGCGGCGATCGTCACCATCGGCCTCAAGGGTGGGGCGTACCTGCTCACCGGGTCCATCGCCCTCCTCTCCGATGCGCTGGAGTCGTTCGTCAACCTGATCGCCGCCGTGGTGGCGCTCTTCGCCTTGTCGGTGGCGGCGCGGCCCGCCGATGACGACCACGCCTACGGCCACACCAAGGCCGAGTACTTCTCGAGCGGATTCGAGGGGTCGCTCATCCTGGTGGCCGCGGCGAGCATCGTGGTCGCGGCGGTGGGCCGCCTGATCGACCCGCAGCCGATCGAAGAGGCCGGCGTTGGCCTCACGATCATCGGCGTCGCCTCACTGGTCAACCTGGTCGTGGCCCGGGTGCTGATCCGGGCCGGGCGGCGGCACGAGTCCATCACGCTCGAGGCGGATGCCCAGCACCTGATGACCGATGTGTGGACCTCCCTCGGCGTCATTCTGGGGGTCGGAGCCGCGGTGCTCACCGGATGGCACCGGCTCGACCCCATCGTCGCCATCGCGGTGGCGGCCAACGTACTGTACTCCGGGTTCCGCCTGGTCCGGCGCTCCATGCTCGGTCTCCTCGACACCTCGCTGCCCGAAGAGACGCTGGTGAGAATCAAGACGATCCTGGAGTCACACGGGCACTCGGGAGTCCGGTACCATGCGCTGCGCACCCGCCAGGCCGGAGCGCGGCGGTTCATCTCCTTCCACATTCTGGTGCCGGGGGACTGGACGGTGCAGCGCGGCCACGACCTGCTGGAGGAGATCGAGGAGCGGGTCCGCGAGGCGGTGCCGCGGAGCGTGGTGGACACTCATCTCGAGCCGATCGAGGATCCGGTGTCGTGGGAGGACACGCGGCTGGAGCGGCCCACCCAGGGCGCGGAGCCAGCGTGAGACGCGGGGACGTCACACCTCAGCCCGCCGCCTCATCTCCTTCCAGCAGCCACACCTCGAGGCCCCAGCTTCGCTCTTCTCCCGGCCCCAGCGTCTCGGCGGCCTTCCAGTCCAGCACCGCGTCGTCGAGCCGGTCGGGTGCTCCGATGGCGGGCTCGAGGGCCAGATTGGAGTACGGCCGGACGCCGGGCGGCGCCCACCCCCGACGGTTGATCCAGATGCC
>JACDHV010000212.1 GCA_013820855.1 Gemmatimonadales bacterium
AAGGTCGAGATATGCATCACCAGCGAGGCCAGCGGGCGCTGGGCCGCGGTGGGCTTTCCGGACTCGGTGGATTCGAGCGTGTCGCCGGCGGCGAACGTGATCCGCGCGTGCCCGAAGAGCCAGATCGGAAGGCCGTCCAACCCCCTGAGCAACTGCTCGCTCAGCGCCAGGCTCTCACCATGGAGGGTGATCACGCCGAGCGTGGGGCGCTCGTTGTGCCGTCTCGAGTGGACGACGAAACCGTAGTTGAACCCCGGATCCTGCCCGGCGGCACGGCGCAGGGCAGCACGCAGTTTCTGCTGGCTGAAGGCAATCGTGTGGTACGGGACCACGGTGACTCTCCGGATTGGACGGGGAATTGGGTGCGAATTGTTGCATGGGACGTGCCATGAGGGCCGGCCGTCTGACCGTGCCGCCGAGTGGCCCCGATTCTCATAGGAGAGGGCGCATCTCGGGCCCGTCGCTTTCGTCGCCAAGTCGGCGTGAAGTCGCCCCGTCTTCTGCATTTCGTCTCGCACAACGCCACGTACATTTCCGCTTGACTCCCCCCGGAGGGTCGGTAGCTTCCGCGCATGTTCTGCTCCCGTTGCGGCAGCGAAATAACCGGCAAATCCAAGTTCTGTCCCTCCTGCGGTCTCGACCTGATGGCCACCACGCCGATTCACGCGATCGCCACCGGGGCTCTGGAAGAGACCGACCTGGTTCGCGAGGCCCTGGCGACCGAGTACGAGATCATCGAGGAGCTGGGGCGGGGCGGGATGGCCATGGTGTACCGCGCGCGCGACCGGCAGCTCGAGCGCGAGGTGGCGATCAAGGTCCTGCCCTTCTCGCTGGCCTTCGACTCAGAGTTCGTCGAGCGGTTCCAGCGGGAGGCCCGTACCGCGGCGCAGCTGGAGCATCCCAACATCATTCCGATCTACCGGGTCGGCCGGTCGGGGCGAGTCATCTACTTCGTCATGAAGTTCCTCCGGGGCGGGTCGGTCGCCACGGTGCTGGGCGAGCGCCGGAAGCTCATGCCGCCCGAGATCCGGAGGCTGCTGATCGAGGCCGGCAGCGCCCTGGGCTATGCGGCGCAGCGGGGCATCGTTCACCGCGACATCAAGCCCGACAACATCATGTTCGACGAATTCGGGCAATGCGTCCTCACCGACTTCGGCATCGCCAAGGCCGCCTCGGGCCAGCGGCTCACCGGCACCGGCATGTCCATCGGTACCCCGCACTACATGAGCCCGGAGCAGGCCCGGGCCCAGGCGATCGACGGTCGCAGCGACATCTACAGCCTGGGCGTGGTGGCGTATCAGGCGCTGGCCGGCACGGTGCCATACGATGGCGAGGACAGCTTCTCGATCGGGTATAAGCACATCACCGAGCCCATCCCGACGCCTCAGCTGATCACGGCCGACGAGCGGCGGCTGTACGAGGTGATCAAGCGGATGCTCATGAAGGATCCGGCCGACCGCTTCCAGAGCTGCGAGGAGCTGGTGGCGTCGCTTCAGGGCCAGCCGATCGCGGCGGCCGGGAGCGTGCGGGCATCCGTGGCTACGGCGGGAGTCGGGGCCGGCGCCGGGCCCACGATGCCGAGCCCGGCGCTGGGTGGGCCGGCCCTCATCGTGAGCCAGCCAACTGCGCCGATCGACTCGCCGCTGGTGAACCGGAGGACGACGCCTCGCGAGCGTCGCGACTCCCGGCGTCGGGTTGCCGATCGCTCCGTGGCGATGCGGCGGAGCGCCTCCGGACTCGGGTGGCTGTGGCTGGTGCTGGCGATCGCCGGCGGGGTCGGTGGCGCCGCCTACTACTACAGCAAGCGGGGCTTCGCGCCGTTCGCGGCGGCCGCGGCGGCGCCGGTGGACTCGGTCACGGCGGCCTCGCCCACGCCGGCACCGACAGTCACTCCACCGCCGGAGGCGCGGGCCGTCGCCGAGCCGGTGCCGCCGCCGGGGGGCGCGAGGCGCGCCGTGCCGCGACCGGCTGGCGCACCGCCCGCTGCGGCCTCATCGCGCGACAGCGGAGGGGTCCGGCTTGTGGGCCTCCCCCGGGGCTCGACCGTCCTCATCGACGAGCGTCCCGTCAGCGATCCGACGACGGTGCTCGCCGCGGGACCGCACGTGCTCGCGGTGTCCGCGCCCCGCTTCCAGTTCTTCACCGATACCATCGTGATCCGCGGGGGCGACACCCTCGAGCTGACCCCCCAGCTGCAGCCGATCGGCGCCTCGGGACAGGCCTCCGCGCCGGCATCCCCCCGGGCCCAGGGCCGGCCAGTCGAATCCATCGTGCGCTGCTCACCGGGCGCGGGGTACAATGCGGACGGCTCGTGTTTCGACGAGCGGCCGAAACCGGTGAACCCGCCGTTCGTGCCGCTGCCGGAGGGTGTGAGCGGCTCGGCGCGTCCCTCGCTGCTCTGGGTCAAGGTCTCGGCCGACGGTCGCACGCTCGACCTCCGGCGCCTGCGCGCGTCCAACGACTCGGCCTTCGAGCGAGCCGTTCGCGACTTCGTCTGGACCGTCACCTGGCACCCGGCGCTCAGGGAAGGAGCGCCCGTCGAGGCGTGGACCCAGATGCTCTTTCCCCCGATGCCGCAGTAGACCCCCGCTGCACAACATTCATCCGACCGCCTTCATCGCCCGGACCGCCGCCGTCATGGGAGACGTGACGATCGGGGCAGAATCGAGCGTCTGGTATGGAGCCGTCCTCCGCGGCGACATGGCGCCCATCGTGATCGGTTCGCAGACCAATCTGCAGGACGGCACGATCGTCCACGTGGACGAGGGAGTGCCCTGCCACGTGGGCTCCCGAGTGGGTGTCGGGCATAGGGTCATTCTTCACGGCTGTACCGTCGAGCCCGACTGTCTCATCGGCATGGGAAGCGTTCTGCTCAACGGAGTGCGCGTCGGGACCGGCAGCGTGGTGGCGGCGGGCGCGGTGCTGCCCGAGGGAATGGAGGTCCCACCGCGCTCGCTGGTCATGGGCGTTCCCGCCCGTGTCGTGCGCCCCGCGGACGATCGCCTCGCCCGACGAATCGAGGGCACCTGGACCCATTACGTGGAGCAGGCGCGGGCGCATCGGGCGGGCCGATACCCGCTGCACGGGGTCTAGCCTCGACGCGGCTCACGATCCACAGTCGTGCACTTTTTCCACACTCTGCACAGCCCGCAAACTGTGGTTATTTTTGTGATGTGGGAATCAGGATTGCACGCAGTGACGCGGCTTTTCGGCGCTATTGTGCCCCATCTCCGCTTGGCCTAGTTTGGCCTTCCGCTGTTCGCGGGAATGAGGTCATGGTTGCACGTGTCGCCGCTCCACTCTCGTCTCATCCATACTCCAAGCGGGGAGCATCATGAAATCGTCCACCCCACGGGACGCGGTTCAGCTATCGCCTAACGCCGTCACGGTACTCGAGAAGCGGTACCTGGTGAAGGACGATGACGGCAGGCCGGTGGAGACACCGAGCGACCTGTTCCGGCGGGTGGCGCGCACCGTGGCGGAGGCCGATCGGCGGTACGGCGCGTCCGAGGAGGCGGTCGAGGAGGTCGCCCAGTCGTTCTACGAGCTGATGGCCACCCGGCTCTTCATGCCGAACTCCCCCACGCTGATGAACGCGGGCCGGCCGCTGGGTCAGCTGTCCGCCTGCTTCGTCCTGCCGGTGGACGACGCCCTCTCCAACGGCAAGAGCGGGATCTACGACACGCTGCGCGCGATGGCCCTGGTGCACCAGTCGGGCGGGGGCACCGGGTTCAGCTTCTCCCGGCTCCGGCCCAAGAACGACATCGTCCGCTCGACCATGGGCGTGGCCTCGGGGCCCGTGTCGTTCATGACGCTCTTCGACGCCTCGACCGATGTCGTCAAGCAGGGCGGGACCCGCCGGGGAGCGAACATGGGGATCCTCCGGGTGGACCATCTCGACATCATGGAGTTCATCACCTGCAAGGACGACACGAGCAAGATCACCAACTTCAACATCTCGGTGGCGGTCACCGACGCGTTCATGGCGGCGGTCGAGGCCGACGAGCCGTACGATCTGGTGCATCCAAAGACCGGGACCATCACCGGGCAGCTCAGGGCTCGCGAGGTCTGGGAGCGGATCATCCACGGGGCGTGGAAGACGGGAGAGCCCGGCGTCTTCTTCGTGGACCGGGCGAATCGCTACAATCCGGTGCCGCACCTCGGCGACTACGAGGCGACCAACCCCTGCGGCGAGCAGCCGCTCCTGCCGTACGACGTCTGCAATCTCGGCTCCATCAATCTCGGGGCGTTCGTGGTCGACGGCGAGATCGACTGGGACGGCCTTCGCCGCGCGGTGCATCGCTCGACCCACTTCCTCGAGAACGTCATCGACGCCAATCAGTACCCGCTGCCCGAGATCACCGAGCTGGCCCAGCGGATCCGCCGCATCGGGCTGGGCGTGATGGGGCTCGCCGACCTCTTCATCAAGCTCGGCATCCCCTACGATTCGGAGGAAGGCGTGGCGCTGGGCCGGAAGGTGCAGTGCTTCGTGGACGAAGAGGCGAAGATCGAGTCCGAGCGGCTCGCCGGCGAGCGGGGAGCCTTTCCCGAGTGGGAGCGGAGCATCTGGGGGCCCGATGCCACGGCCGCCCGCGGCGCCGATGGCGAACGGATCCGCCCGATGCGGCGGCTCCGGAACTGCAACGTAACCACCGTGGCGCCCACCGGGACGATCTCCATCATCGCGGGCTGCAGCTCGGGCATCGAGCCGCTGTTCGCCGTCGCGTTCATGCGGAATCAGGCCGGCGTGCTGATGCCCGACGTGAACGAGGACTTCGTCGCCATCGCGAAGGCGGAGGGCTGGCACTCCGAGGATCTGATGCGGCGGATCGCGGAGGCGGGGCACATCGAGTTTCCCGAGGTCCCCGCGCCGTGGCGGCGGGTCTTCGTCACCGCGAATCACATCAAGCCCGAGTGGCACATCCGGATGCAGGCGGCGTTCCAGGAGTACAACGACAGCGCCATCTCCAAGACCTGCAACTTCGCCCACGACGCCACCGAAGAGTACGTCGAGGAGATCTACCGACTGGCCTATCGCCTGAACTGCAAGGGTGTGACTGTGTACCGCGACGGCAGCCGCGACATGCAGGTGCTCTCGACCGGGAGCGTCGCCAAGAAGGTCCAGGAGCAGGCCACCACCGGCGGGCACGCGGTGGCCCGAGCCGACCTGGGCGCGATGCCCGACGCGGTCCCCGAGCTGAGGGGCCAGCTCGCCGAGCTGGAGGCGGAGAACGGCCGCCTCCGGCGGCTGGTGCACGACCTCGAGGCGGAGAACCTCCAGCGGCGGCAGAAGCGCTCACGTCCCGAGCTGCTCCGCGGCGCCACCCGGCGGCTGGAGACGCCGCTCGGCACCCTCTACGTGACCATCACGGAGGACGACCGCGGCCAGCCCTTCGAGGTCTTCATGAGCCTCGGCAAGGCGGGCGGTGCCCTGATGGCCGACGTCGAGGCGCTCGGGCGGGTCATCAGCCTCGCCCTCCGCTCGGGCGTGCCGATGCGGGAGATCTACCGCCAGCTCCGCGGGATCAGCTCCGACCGGGTCATCGGCCTGGGTCCCAACAAGGTGCTGTCCGTGCCGGACGCGGTCGGTATCGCCATCGAGCGCTACATGCAGGAGAAGCAGGGCATTCAGCAGGAGCTGCTGCCGTCGGCCGGGCCGCAAACCTTCGGCGCCCCGCAGCTGGTCGCCGGCCAGGCGCCGGCTCCGGTGGGTCAGAGCGGTGAGCAAATGGTGTTCGGCGGCCTCCAGCAGA
>JACDHV010000213.1 GCA_013820855.1 Gemmatimonadales bacterium
GTGCTGCACCGCTCGCCACCCGTGCCGCGGCCGCCGGTTCTGCTCGAAGTGCCTCGACCTCAGACCCTGTGACCCTGATGCGATTCTTCGGCGCCGGGTTGATGTCGCTGACCGCCACGGTCTCGACCGCGCAGTCTCCCAGTCGCGACTGGCGGCCGGAGGATCGCACCGTCATCGGAGACTTCAGCCGCATCACCTCCATCACCAGCTCGATCGACCGCGTGTACGTCACCTCGCCGACGTCGGTCGTGATCCGCCACCCCCAGCTCCAGACCTGGACGGGCCCTTTCGAGCCGCCGGTCCGCGATGCGCTCGCGGGCGTGTTCGCCGCGCTCATCGATCCGCTCGATCATTCGCTCTGGCTCGCCCGGTCCAACGGCTGGGTGCACTACCAGCCGGAGCTCCAGATCTGGGACGAGGGCACGGTGCCGGGCGGAGTCGTCACCATCGCGTTCGACGAGAACGATCCGCTTGGCGGACTCTACATCCGCACGCGGGGGGAGTGGTTCCTGCTCCCGCGCGGCGGGATCGTGGCCACGCCGGCCAGACCGCCCGCGCGGCCGATCAGGCCGACCAGCGTGGATGAAGTGCTCCGTCAGGTTCCCACGCTGCAGACGAATGCCTCGCAGTTTCTCCTCGACTCGAGAATGCGCCCGGTGCGGTTCACCGCGGCCGCACGCGCCTTCGACAATCAGGGGTGGTATCTCGGCACCGCGGGACTGGGTCTGTTTTACCTCCAGGACGCTGCCGCGGTGCCGGAGCGGGTGCCGTTCGGCCTCCCGGCGCAGTTCGTGGGCGCCGTGATGACCTGGCCCGGTGGTGTGTGGGTGGCGACCAACCGCACGCCGCAGGTGGATGCCGCGTTCACGTTCGTGGAGTCCGAACTTCGAGAGTTCCGCACGGTGCGTGGACTTCCGGCCACGGGCACGCCGTTCAGCCGGGTTCTGGAGCTGGCCGGCCGGGACCGGTCGGTGTGGGCGGCGACCGATTTCGGCCTCGCCCGGGTGGAGCCTGCCGACGAGCGCATCGAGCTCTACGACCAGGGTCGCGGTCTGCCGGACAGCCGGGTGTACGACGTCGCCGGACGGCAGGGCCGTGTCGTGGTCGGCACCGCGCGGGGGCTGGCCCGGATGGACGACTCGCTCAGGGTCGTACGAGTGGCACCCCTGTTCGCCGATGCCGCGTACGCGGTCTTTCCGTCGGGCGACTCCATCTGGGTCGGCACGCCTCGCGGTGTGTTTCTCGCCCTGCCGGGCGAGCAGGACCTGGTGCGCCCCGAAGGGCTCGCCTCCGCCGCGCTCCAGGCACCTGTCTTCGGGTTCTCGACGCTGGGCGACACGCTGGTCGCGCTCACCCGCGACCGGATGATCTGGCGGCACCCACGCAGCCGCGCGTGGTCCCTCGGCCCCAACCTGTCGGGCCTGCTCGGCCGGCTTCGCCGGTTCGCGCCGGACGGCCCGGGCTTCTGGATCGCGGGCGAGCGGGGAGTGGGCTTCGCGAGGCTCACGGGGTCACCGGCCCGCGCCCTCCTGGAGGGGGATCTTCCGGGGCCCGCGACCGATCTCGCGGTGGATCGCGATCATCTGTGGGTCGCCACCGAGAATGGGCTGGTCCGCTTCCGCCTCGACGCCATACGCCCGTGAGGCCCCGCGGCGTGGCGCTGGGTCCCGGCCCCGAATTCGATCGGATCCGCAGCATCGCGCACAGGCTGGGCGCCCGCGCTCACGGCCTCGGCGACGACTGCGCCCTGCTGCCTGACGGCGATCGAACGCTGGCCGTCTCCACGGACCTGAGCGTCGAAGGCGTGCACTTCCGGCTCGACTGGATCGAGCCGGCGGAGGCGGGATGGCGCGCCTGCGCTGGGGCCCTGTCGGACCTCGCCGCGATGGGAGCGGTGCCGGTCGGCGTGCTGCCGGCGATCGCGGTTCCCCGCCAAGCGTCGGAGGACGATCTCGTCGCGCTGGCCGGCGGCATCGGCGATGCCGCCGGTGCCGTCGGTGCCCCCGTCATCGGTGGCGACCTCTCCAGCGGGCCCGTGTGGAGCATCGCGATCACGGTGCTCGGTCGCGCGGAGCGTCCGGTCACGCGCGCGGGCGCGAGTCCCGACGACGGGATATGGGTCACCGGCACGCTCGGCGGTGCCCGCGCCGCGCTCGAGGCCTGGCGCCGGGGCGAGACCCCCGAGCCCGGTGCGCGCGCGGCATTCGCTCGCCCGGAGCCGAGGATCGCCGCGGGCCGCTGGCTGTCCGCCCACGGGGCCCGGGCCATGCTCGACCTCAGCGACGGGCTGGCCGGTGACGCCGGCCATCTCGCCGCGGCGTCGGACGTGAGGCTCGAGCTCGCGCTCGAGAGCGTGCCGGTGGCGGCGGCCGCGATTGCCGCGGCGAAGCGGCTCGATCTTCCGGTCCAGCAGTTCGCCGCGGAGGGCGGCGAGGACTACGAGCTTCTCGTGGCTCTGCCTTCCGATTTCGCCGCCGCCGACGTCCGGGAGTTCGAGGAGGCATGCCGGATCGCGCTCACCCGCGTGGGCACGGTGAAGCGGGGCGGCGGCGTGCGCGCCGAGCTCGCGGGCCGGCCGCTCACGCTGCGCGGTTACGACCACTTCCGTTGATCCGGGGCCGCGGCTAGGTTGCCCCCCGTTCCCCTTCCAGAGCGACCATGAGCACGATCATCGAAGTTCACGCGCGCGAGATTCTGGACAGCCGAGGCAACCCGACCGTCGAGACGGATGTCGTGCTGTCGAGCGGGGCCCAGGGGCGGGCTGCGGTGCCGAGCGGCGCCTCCACCGGCGAGCACGAGGCGGTCGAGTTGCGCGACGGCGACCCGAAGCGCTTCGTCGGCAAGGGCGTCACCGAGGCGGTGCGAAATGTGAACGAAGTTCTCGGTCCCCGGCTCGAGGGAATGGCCGCCACCGACCAGATCGCGGTGGACGCCGAGATGATGGACGCCGACGGCACCCCCAACAAGAGCAAGCTGGGCGCCAACGCGATTCTCAGCGTGTCGCTCGCCGTGGCGCGAGCCGCGGCGCAGGACTGCGGACTGCCGCTCTACCGCTATCTCGGCGGACCGATGGCGCGCGTGCTGCCGGTGCCGATGATGAACATCCTGAACGGCGGGGCCCACGCATCGAACAACGTGGATGCCCAGGAGTTCATGGTGGTGCCGATCGGGGCCGAGACGTTTCCGGAGGGACTGCGGATCGGCGTCGAGGTGTTTCATGCGCTCAAGAAGGTGTTGAGCAAGATGGGGCTCTCGACGGCGGTGGGGGACGAAGGCGGTTTCGCCCCGATGCTGCCGTCGAACGAGGCCGCGCTCGACGTGGTGATGCAGGCCATCGAGGCCGCCGGATACGAGCCGGGCCGCGACGTGGCCATCGCGCTCGACGTCGCGGCGTCGGAGCTGTTCCAAGACGGGGAGTACGTCTTCAAGAAGGGCGACAAGAGCCGCCGCTCGGCGCAGGAGCTGGTGGACCTCTACGCGGGGTGGGTGGACCGCTACCCGATCGTGTCCATCGAGGACGGCCTCGCCGAGAACGACTGGGCCGGCTGGGCGCACTGCACCGAGCGGTTGCACGACCGGGTTCAGCTGGTGGGCGACGACCTGTTCGTGACCAACGTCGATCGCCTGGGAAAGGGCATCGAGGAAGGGGTGGCCAACGCGGTCCTGGTGAAGGTGAACCAGATCGGGACGCTGACCGAAACCTTGCAGTGCATCGAGCTGGCGAAGGGAAGCGCGTACGGCGTGGTGATCTCCCATCGGTCGGGCGAGACCGAGGACACCTTCATCGCCGATCTCGCGGTCGCGACCGGGGCCGGGCAAATCAAGACCGGGAGCGCGAGCCGCACCGACCGCACCGCCAAGTACAACCAGCTGCTCCGCATCGCGGAGGAACTGGGCGAGCTGGCCCACTATCCCGGGCGGGACCTCTACCCACTGTGACGCTCGCGCGGTGGGCGGCGGTGGCGGCACTCGCCTTCGCGGTCTACTTCGCGATCCAGGGCGGCGAGTACGGCACCACCCATCTGCTGGAGCTTCGCGCCGACGTGCGGCGGGAGCACGAACAGGTCGTCCGGCTGAAGGTCGAGGTCGACTCGCTCGAGCGGGCGGTGCAGGCGATCAGGACCAATCCCCTGGTCCAGGAGCGGGTGGCCCGCGAGGCGTTCGGCATGATCCGGAGGGGGGAGCATCTGTATCGGATCGTGCCCGGCGACACCGGCCGCCAGCTTGAGTAGGGGTGTGTCAGGCGTTAGGTTCCTCGGCCTCTGGCAGGGTAGCTCAGGTGGTTAGAGCACGGCACTCATAATGCCGGGGTCGCGGGTTCGAGTCCCGCCCCTGCTATCGCCATAACCCTCGTGAGTCTCAGCGCTTACGGGGGCTTCTTCATGCCCTTTCTCGCCGTTGTCCCCGTCCCTGGCAACCATGGTGGCAACCTTTCCGGGCCATTTCTCCTGATCACGTGCGCCGGCGAGGCGTTCCCACCGATCGCGTTCCTCGGTGTCCGGCTTGAAGCGGCCGTAGACCTTGGCCACCATCGCCACGTCGCAGTGCCCCAGCTGCCTAGCAATGAGCTCGAAGGGAGCGCCGGCGCGCGCCATGCGCACGGCCCAGTGGTGGCGGGCATCATGGAGCCGGTAGCCCTGGAATCCGAGCGCCCGGAGCCGCTCACGGCACCTCGCCTGCCTGGTGGCGATCCACCCCCCGGAAGATGCGCTCACCCGGGAGCACGGCCGCCAAATGGGCTTCGACATAGGGCCAGGCCCAGTCAGCCACCCGGGCGATGCGATCACGCGTCCATTCTTTGGTCCCGCGCGCCCGCACTTGGCGCGCTCCTAGATCCACGTCAGCGTCCACCAGAGCGAGGATGGCCGAGATCTCGTGCCCAGCGCCGTAGGCGAGGGCGAAGATGGCCTGGAAGGGCAGGGGGGCGCCTTGGACGAAACGCTGGACGTCGGGCAGCTCGAGGAACACGCAGCGTGGCGCGGCCGCCGGGGGAGGCGAGACGTCCCGCAGGGGATTCTCAGTGAGGATGCCGATCTCAACCAGATAGCGGGCGAATGACTGCACCGCAGCGAGGTACTTCCGCTTCGTGCTGGCGCCGGCCGCCCGGGGGATAGGCTCCGGCGTGCGCCGCGAGCCTTTCGGAGCACGCTGGCGCTTGGGAGTCAGCGCAGTGCGGGTGGCGAGCCACTGCGCGACGACGGGCCCGGTAAGCTGCGAGCGTCAGAACGGCCCACCTTCGGGGAAGCGTGCGAATGCGGGCGAGGTAGTGCTGTGACGTGTCCGGCTTGATACGGTCTCGGAGCCACCCCTGCCAGCCGGCGACATGCTCGCGGAGATCCACGTCAGCCCGACGGGCGCGGAGTCCCTCGAGGTCGTTTGCGGACCACGCATCGAAGAGCGCCCCCAGTGACAGCGCCCCGGCGGCGACCTCATCGAGGAGATCCCAGGCGCGTTTCCCCCGGGGTCCGAGATCATGGAGCATTCGGGCGATCGCCCGCGCCGTGGCACGATCCGAGGTTCCCGTCGAGCGCTGTTCGCGCCCCGTGCGGGTCGGCAGCCAGACGTAGAACGTCGCGCGCTTTCCTCTGCGAAAGGCCATGCTCAAGCTCTCCGAATGCGCGGCGCCAGCGTGCGAGCGGCGCCCCAGGCGAGGACCTCGTCGCGGCGATACCTGACCAGTGCACGGCCGCGCGCGCCGTTCCCAGGTAACAGGTGCTTGGGGC
>JACDHV010000040.1 GCA_013820855.1 Gemmatimonadales bacterium
CGTCGTAGGCCTTGAGATCGGCTACCGGTTGGTCCGGATCGAGGGCACGCACCTGGGCGACCAGTGCGTTCGCGAGATTCATGGGCTCGTCGTTGGTCCGAACGACCAGCGTCATGAAGCCCTGCGGGAACTGCGGCAGGGCCCAGTACACCGTCGGGGAGGTGGCCGAGTCGACGCCGGTGTGCTTGATGTCGCGGACCACGCCGACCACGGTGGCGACCAGGGTGTCGCCCCACTCCATGTGAATTCGTCTGCCGATCGGATCGCGGCCTGCGAGATAGCGGTCCGCGAAGCTCTGGCTGACCACCACCGACCTGGAGACGCCCGCGCGGTCCTGGGCCTCGATGCCGCGGCCGCGCACGACGGGTATCTCCAGCGCCCCGAAGAACCCCGGATCCACGGCCCGTACGTCCGCCCCGGGCTCTTCGCCGGGCGCCGTGGGCGGCTCGCCCTCGATCGTCATGCGGGTCGCCGACCGCTGCCCCGAGAGCGGTAGCCAGTTGATGGCTCCGACGGCCCGGGCGCCCGGTAGCTCGCGCACCCGGCCGAGCAGCTCCTCGAAGAAGCGAACCTGGCGCTCCTCGTCCTGATAGCGCTCGCCGCCCAGTGACACCCGGGCGGTGAGCACCTGATCGGGGTTGAAGCCGAGGTTCACCTCGCTGAGGCGGGCGAAGCTCTTGATCAGCAGGCCGGCCCCCACCAACAGCACGAGTGCGCCCGCCACCTGGGCACCGACCAGGAGGCTCCGGGTGCGCCCTCCGTGACCCGAGTATCCCCGCCCGCCCTCCTTCAGGTCTTCGTGCAGCATCCCCCGGGCGACGTGGAAGGCCGGCACGAGTCCGAACCCGATCCCCGCCACCAGCGAGACGAGAAGGGTGAATCCGAGCGCGCCCATGTCCACTCCGACCTCGTGCATGCGCGGGATGCTCGTGGCAGCGAGCGCCGCCAGCGCGTCGGTGCACCACCAGGCGAGCAGCACACCGAGCGTGCCCCCGGCCATCGCGACCAGGACGCTCTCGAGGACCAGCCGGCGGCCCAGCGCCAGAGCGCTCGCGCCGAGTGCCGCGTGCACCGCGATCTCACGCCTGCGCGCCGCGGCCTGGGCCAGCTGCAGGTTCGCGACGTTGCCGCATGCGATCAGCAGCACGAGGAGCACCACGCCGCCGAGGAGCACGAGGGGGCGCCGGACCGGTCCGACGAGCTGCTCGCCCAGCGGAACCAGGTTGACGGACCAGTGGCTGTTGAAGCCGGGATGCTCCGCGGCGAGCCGGCCGGCGATGGTCGCCAGCTCGGCCTGCGCTCGCTCGGGCGTCACACCCGCCGCGAGCCGTGCCACCGACTGGAGATAGCGTCCGGAGGTCTCGCGATAGTCCTCGGCGGGATCCAGGCGCATCGGCACCCACAGGTCCGGGCGCGGCTGCCGACCGACGGATTCGGTGCCCGGCGGCATGACCCCGATCACCGTGAGCGGCGCCCCATCGACCCGCACGACCGTCCCGACCACCCCCGGATCGGCGCGGTAGCGCCGCTCCCACAGCCGGTGGCTCAGAATGGCGACCTCGGCACCGCCGGGAACGTCCTCGGCGCTGGAGAACGTGCGGCCCAGCGCGGGACGCAGGCCAAGCACCGGAAAGAGGCCGGCAGTCGCGCGCTGAACGGGAATCTCCTCGGGCTCTCCCGCCCCGGTGAGACTGGCGCTGACATCGTGCACCGCCGCCATACCGCTGAACACGGTGTTGGCGGCCTCCCAGTCCAGGTAGTTGGCCGGTGAGACTGTGTTGCGCTCGCTTCGGCGCAAGCTGTTGGCCTCCCACGCACCGACCAGCCGGTCGGGCTCGTGGAACGGCAGCGGCTGCAGGAGCACCGCGCTGATCACGGTGAAGATCGCGGTGTTGGCGCCGATGCCGAGCGCGAGGCAGACCACCGCGGCCGCGGTGAATCCCGGAGCGCGGATCAGCCGCCGCATCGCGTAACGCAGGTCGTGAGGCATGTCGAGGTTGGTCCTCAGCTCACCGCGGAAAGTTGCCGCTCCTCGACCACCTTGCCGTCGAAGAGATGGACGGAGCGGTCGGCGTGGCGAGCGTAGCGCGGATCGTGGGTGACCATGCAGATGGTGGCGCCGGCCTGGTGCAGCTCGCGCAGCAGCTCCATGACCGCTTCGCCGTTGGTGGAATCGAGGTTGCCGGTGGGCTCGTCGGCGAGCAGGATCGCGGGGTCGCCCGCCACGGCGCGCGCGACGGCGACGCGCTGTTGCTGTCCGCCCGACAGCTGCGCCGGGAAGTGCTTCATCCGGTGCGACATGCCGACCCGTTCCAGCGCGGCCTGCACCCGCTTGCGGCGATCGTCGGAAGCCGTGCCGCGATAGGTGAGCGGCAGCTCGACGTTCTCGTACACCGTGAGATCGCCGATCAGGTTGAAGGCCTGAAAGATGAATCCGATCTGGCGGTTGCGGACCCGGGCCCGATCCGAGGCGGAGAGCTTCGCCACCGGCTGGCTGTCCAGCGTGTACGAGCCGTCCGTCGGCGTGTCCAGCAGGCCGAGGATCGACAGCAGCGTCGTCTTGCCGCAGCCCGAGGGGCCGGCGATCGCCACGTACTCCCCGTGCTTGATGTCCAGGTGGATCTCCGAGAGCGCGTGGGTCTCGACCTCATCGGTGTAGAAGACCTTCTTGATGCCCTCGAGTCGGATCAGGGATTCGGCCATTGGCGGTCTCGGGTTGAGTGGAAGCCGTGAGCTATGAGCGGCGAGTCAAGCAGGTACTACGAGTGGTCACGTCCGTGAGTTTGAGCCTGCCCGGTCCACCGCGCATAGCCCACGGCTCAATTCACCCGCACCCGGTCGTGCCCGTCCCAGCGCGACATGTCCGAGATGATCACCTTGTCCCCCGGCTGGAGCCCGCCGAGGATCTCCACGGTGTTGACGGACGTGCGGCCGAGCCGGACATTGACCCGGGAGGCTTCCGCGCCGTCCGGCGTGAGCCTGAAGAGGCCGACCGCGCTGTTGGCCTGGCCGTAGGCCGGCCGGCCGACGTGCAACACGTCGTCCAGGCGCTCCACCTGGATCGTGCCGTCCACCGAGAGATCCGGGCGAGCGCCTCTCGGCATCTCGCCTTCGAGCGACACGTCCACCGTCACGGTGCCGTTCTGGACCGCGGGATCGATCCGGTAGACCTTGCCCTTGACGATGCCGTTGCGGGTGTCGATGGCGGCGGGCTGGCCGATCGCCACGTCCTTCGCCTGCGTCTCGGGAATCCGGAGCACCGCCTTGAGCTTTCCCGGCTCCACCAGCCGGGCCAGCGTGGCACCCGACTGCGCCCACTGCCCCACCTCGAGCGGAAGCTCCTGGAGGATGCCGTCGGCACCCGCCATCACCTTCATCGAACGCACCCGGCCGCGCTGGAAGTCCGTCACCGCCCTCAGCCTCCCGACCTGCTCCCGCTGAAGCGCGAGCTGCGATCCCGAGGCGCCGACCATCACCGCGAGCCGCTGCGCTTCGACCTCGTAGCGGGTCTGGAGCTCCTCCACCCGGTCGATCGCGCGGCTCGCCTCGATGGCGGAGATGAGCTCCTTCGTGGCCAGTCCCTGGGCCGCCTCGGCGTTCCGCTTGGCGTCCTGATAGGCCGCCTTGGCGGCGGCGACCGTCGCCTCCTGATTCAGGCGCTGCGTCTCGAGATTCGTCTCCAGGTTCACCCGGTCCGCCTGGGCGACGGTCAGCTGGCGCTCGGACTCCAGTGCCTCGAGCTGGACGTCGGGGTTGCTCAGCTCGAGCAGCACCGTCTCGGGTTGGACCACCTGTCCGGGCTCGGCCAGGCGGCGCTCGACCCGCCCGGCGGTTACGGCGGAGATGTATCGGACACGCTCCGGGACCAGGGTGCCGGGCCCCCGAACCTCGATCACGAGCGGCCCCTGCTGCACCGAGTCGATCCAGACCGTCGCCCGATCGACCCGGGGGGCCGCCGGCTTGAGGCCCCGAAGACCGAGGGTGGTGGCCACTAGCGCCGCCAAGGCGACGCCGCCATAGATCAAGCGTTTCCGGCTTCGGTTGGCTGGTGCCCGGGGAATGTCCACGCCTATTCCTTATAGTGAGTCTTCCTGTGTCCGCGGCAGCATGGCGGTTGTGCTGCCTGCGTGCCCGGAGGGAAGGATCGTGCCGAACCTTGGATTCATCACAACGAATTGACTCATCGCGACTTGTGCATACGACCCTCGAGCACGCCGGGCCCGTTGACGTTCGGTTGTGGGATGCTCGAATCCCGGAATCGAACACTTCGCTGTGGTGAGGGGTGTCCATCGCTCGTCCCCAGCAGGATCCCACCCCTATTTCAGGCATGGCATGACACATTGCTCGTCGGTGACGCCATCGAGGTGGACTGCGTGTGCCTTACTCTTCCTGGCCTGCCTGCCCGCCGCCTGCAGTCACAGTGAGCCGTTCTCCAATCCCCAAGGCACCGAAACACCATTCGATCCCGGTCCGCCCGCCCGGTTGACACTGAACCCGGCGCATGACGGCAACGCAGCGTGGCTGGCCGACGGGTCCGGACTGCTCTACTCGACGCAGCAGGTCGAGCGCGTGGACGACGATGTGTGCCTGGCGGAGCTGCCCCCCACGGGAGGAAGTCAGCGGCGCCTGGTGTGCGACATCCCGGGCGCCAAGTCCACGACAGACGCCGCCCAGTGGCCCGCCTTGGCGGCCGACGGGCGGATCGCCCTGGTCGCCGCCGGCAACGGCACCCTCGGCGGCACCAGTCCCGTTTTCCTCGACATCGGTCTGGCACCCAGCTTGGATGCGCTGACGCTCCAGACGGTTCGAACCCTGCCCCTGACCCCGACCGCCGGAGTGCAGCAGGATTACGCCGGGTATCTGCGATGGCTCACTGAGACTCGGCTGGTGTACGTCGGGCAGCGCTTCCGCCCCGTCAGGGCCTGCCCCGACGTGGCCTGCCCGCTCGATACGCTGTTGTACGGCACCGAAGTGACGGTGCTGGAGCTCGCCGGCGGACCGGCAACCGCCACCGCCGTTCCGGCGACCGCGGAAGCCACCGGGGTCGCGGCGATCGACGACGGCCGCTCGATTCTCTACACTCTCGCCAACGATTCGCGGGTGTACCGCCGCGTGCTCGCCAGCGGCGAGGTAACGGTGTTCCACGACTTCGGACCTGCCGGGATCGCGCGGGACGTGCACGCGGCCGGCAGCCGCGTCGCGGCCGTCGTCGGAGGGCGGGTGGCGTATGGACTACACCCGACGATGGGACCGACCCAATGGGACAGCGGCGGAGTGCTTCACCTGGTCGATCTGAGCGGCGAAGTCGAAGTGGTGCTGGAGACGGCCCTGCGACTCTACCGCCGGCCGGCGGTCTCCCCCGATGGAACCCAGGTGGTCGCGGAGGGCTTCACGGTCACGGTCTCTGGCCCTCCTGCCGACCCCGATTCGACGGTGAGCAAGAGCGGCGACCTGTTCCTGTTCGGAGGCGAGTGATGGCCCGGACACGACTCACCGTCCTGCTCGCGTTCGGCGGCATCGCGTGGCTCACGGTGCCTCGCTGTCTTGCGGCTCAGGCCGAGGGAGCAATCGCCGGACTGGCTCGTCAGACGGAGTCCGCGCAGGGGCTTCCCGCGGCGCAGGTCCTCGTGGACGACAGGATCGGCGCGGTCACCGACACGGCGGGACGATACCGGGTGCGCGCCGTCCGCGCCGGATGGCACCGGGTCTCCGCGCGGCTCATCGGGTACCGCGGGGTGGTTCTGGACAGTGTCTTCGTTCCGGCGGGCGCCACGGTGACCGTGAATTTCGACATGGAGCCCAACCCGCTCGAGCTCGAGCCGCTGGTAGTGACCGCGCCGTTCGACGCGGTGCTCGACCCGCTCGCGACCGGCACCGAGCAGAAGATCAGCGCCGAGGATCTCCGCGACCTGCCGATCAGCTCCCTGGAGGAAGCGCTCGCGCTCTCGGCCGGCAGCGTCGGCACCAGCTATCGCGGCGGGCGGATCGGCCAGGAGTCGTTCATTCTCGATGGTCTCGGCGTCAAGAACCAGCTCGACGCCTCCAGCGGCGGATTGGGTCTCCAAATCCCGCCCGACCTGCTGGGCGAGGCGTCGCTGGTGACCAACGGCTTCTCCGCCCGCTATGGCCAGGCCCTCTCCGGTCTGGTGAACGTGGTGACGCGGGAGCCGGGAGAGGCCTGGGAGGGACGGGTCGCCTATGAAGGCGATCGCCCGTTCGGCGGCGGCCTCGATCGTGGCCTGGACCGCGTGGCGGTCCGGGCCGGCGGTCCGCTGTCAGGCCGTTTCGGGCTGGTGACCGCGTTCGACGTTTCTGGGCGGATGGACGCCGATCCCGTGAGCGCTCCGGCACCGGCCGATACGCGCGATCCACGGGCCACGGCACCGTATCCCCTGCCCCACAACAGCGGGGAGCAGTGGACCGGCGCGGCGAAGCTGGTGGTGCCCATCACCGATCGGGCCAGCGTGCGGGCGTTGGGCCTGCACTCGGAGGACCAGCGACTGCTGTACGATCCGGCGTACAAGTACGATGCGGAGTTCGCGCCCGCGCAACGGCTTCGCGGCGACCTGGTGAGCGGTCATGTCCAGTACACCAGCGATCCGCGTTCGGGATTCCCCCTCGTCCTCGACTTCCGGGCGGGACGCTACGTCCGGGAGTTCGTTCGGGGCGAGCTGGCGGAGCAGCCCGACCATGCGTTCGGCGCCCTGACCGGATCGCGCTTTCGCTTCCTGGGTGAAGACCTGGCACGGGCGCAGTCCAGCTCGCCGTCCCCGATTCCCGGTCTGGTGGAGCCGGAGTTGAGCGTGCGAACCCCGTGGGGCGTGCCCGCATTCTTCCAGACGGCGGGCTCGCGCGGCGATCTGGCGTGGAACCGGTTTTCCGAGAGCCGCTTCCAGCTCGACGGTACTATCGGCGGCCTGCCTGGGCTGGATCTGTACGTCGGCGGCGAATACGTCGCGCAGCAGGTGCGCACCTTCCAGCGGGCGCTCGGCTTCCTTCCCGTCGGCGGCAGCGTTCCAGCGGCGGCGCGATCGGCCTTCTCGCCGCGGAGCGCCGCCGCGTACGCCGAGGGACAGTTCCGGATCGAGGACGTCGCCGTCACCGGCGGGCTCCGATTCGACCGGTTCGACGCGGGCAGCAGCCTGCCGGGAGAGGCGCGCGGCGCCCAGAGCTCGGTAAGCCCGCGGTTCGCCGTCAGCACGGTGCTGAGCGGCGCGACGCTGGTCGCCAGCTACGGGCGGTTCAGCCAGGCGCCCGACTACCAGTTTCTGGTGGATGCCGCCTTCGACGACACGACGCGAACGGGCCGGTTCCGCAGGGGCAATCCGAATCTCGGCTTCGAGAAGGCTCACCAATACGAGCTGAGCGCGCGGGTGCGCCCCAAGGAGGAGCTCACGCTCCGTGTCGGCGTCTACCTGAAGCGCCTCACCGGCCTCGTCGCGTCGGTTCCTCTGGGCGTGAACCCGGACTCCACGATCTTCGGCAACTCCGACGCCGGCACCGTCAAAGGCGCCGAGCTGCTCTTCGAGCGCGAGCTGCGGGGTGGGATGGGCTTTCGCCTGGGGTATACCCTCCAGGACGCCGTGGCTACGGCGACCGATCCGTTCCTCCTCAACCGCTTCATCGTAGTGGATCCGGTCACCGGCGACACGACCCGTCCGTCGCGGACGGAGTTCCCGCTCGACTACGACCAGCGCCACACGCTCACCGCGATCGCTCGCGGGAAGGTGGCGGACGGCGCCGGGCCGGCCATCGCAGGCGTCCGACCGCTGGCTGGGCTCGAGGGCGCCGTGATCCTGCGGCTCGCCTCGGGACTTCCCTTCTCCATGAGCGACAGCACTGGGGACTCGCTGGTCGGTCTGCCGAACGGCTCCCGGCTGCCCAACAACTCGTCGCTCGACCTGCTGATCCGGCGGTCGATCAGGCTGGGCGGGGCGATGGGCGGCATCTACCTGGACGTTCGCAACCTGCTCGACCGGCGAAACATCGTCGCCGTGCGGCGCGATACCGGAGAGCCTCGCGCCGACGAGCGCGCGATCCAGCTGATGGCAGAGACCGCCTATGCGGCGAACCCGAATCCGATTCCCTACGAATCGGGCCGGTACCGCGCCGCCGCCGATCTGGACGGAGATGGCTTCGTGGCGGGCCGGGAGGAGCTGTATCCCATGTACGTGGCGGCCGCCACCGACTACGCGCAGCCGATCTTCGCATACGGGCGCCCGCGTCTCGCGAGGCTGGGGGTGGAGCTGCTGTTCTGAAGAGCGCTTGGCATGGCGTCGATTGCCGAACTGGTGTCATCCCACGAAGCGAGGGACCCTGACCGCGCGTTCCAGACCTGCGGGCAGGATCCCTCGATTCGCTCGATGACACATGACGCCGGAGCGCCCCGAGCTTCGGGCACTCTGCCTCATCCGCTTCTCATGCTACGATGAACAACCCCGCGATCGCCTCGACGTCCTCCCTGGAAAGAGGTTCGTCGAACGCCTCCGAGGCCGCCTCGGCGGTGCCGAGTGTCGTGAGATCGACGCCCCCCTGAGTGGTAAGGTCCTCACCCGCGTAGACCGGGTCGAGAGCGGGGACGGTGTTGCTCGCCAGGGTGATCCAGCCCTTTTCGGCGGGCGACTGGCTCAGCCGCCGCACCACGGACGCGTGCCGCGCCTCGACCGAGTGTATCCGCAGGGCGGTGGTGAGGATCCCGTCGTCCGACATGAGATTGGCCGCCTGCCCCTTGTACGCCCGCACGCCGGTGTCCTCGAATCCCTGCGCCAGGGTGATGAAGGTGGCGGGATTGGTGAAGACGTCCGCGAACGTTCCACCCGCGGTAAAATCGAAGGTCGGCTTCTCAACCGCATCGGTGGCGAGTACGCCCTGGAGCAGCGCCACGTGGGCCGTTTCGTGCTTGCTGATCTGCTCGAAGATCGTGCGGGTATCACCCAGGTCCAGGTCTCCCGCGGTATCCGCCTCCAGGCCCGCGAGGTAGAACTCGTCCTCCAGATATTCCAGCGTCAGGGCGAGGTTAAGGGCGTCGACGATGTCCCCGGGGAGGGTGCCCTGAGCGAACGCCTTGCGGGTGAACAACCCGAAGGCCACGGGCACCGATGCGATCGCCAGTGCGCCCGCCAGCTTGCCGCTTCGAACGACGGCATTGCGCCGGGAAACGACCTGTTCGGTGAGCTCAGGATCGAGGCCACCAAGAATGGTGTTCGGATTCATGGGTCTCAATCTCCTAAGCGGTGGGCAGGCCCGACGCGTCGATCGGGGTAGTGACGAAGGGATCCGCCGCGGTCAGAACGTCGGCCGGGGAGTTGACGGTGTCGAGCCCGGTGTCCGGGTCGACCACGTCGTCCCCGGCAAAATCGGCGCTCAGCGGATTGAGCAGATCGCGGATCGCCGAGGCATGCCGGGCCTCGACCGATACGATCTTGCCGGCCAACAGCAGGAAGTCGGCGCTTTCGAGCAGCTGCCCCGCGCCGTTGTAGGCGGAGACGCCCAGGTCCTCGAAGGTCTTGGCGGCGCCCAGCACGCTCTCCCGCGATGTGAAGTCCACACTCGTGAAGTCCACGGTGAGGTCGGGGATGGCGCCGTCCCCCAGCGCGGCCTTGAGGAAGTCACGATGGATCACCTCGTGATCGCGGAGGTCGGTCAGAATCTGGGTCTCCTCCGCAGTCGCTCCGGCGTAGAGACTCGCCACCACCTGGGTATAGAAAGCGGCCTCCAGCTGCTCCAGGGCCAGGGCGTAGTTGAGAACCCCGGCATCGCCGGTTCCGAGATTTACGGCATCCTCGCTAATCGTTACGGTGAACGGGCTGCCCGAGATCGCGGTGCCATTGAGCGTGACGGCGACGGTGTCGGTCCCCGCGTTGGCCGCGGCGTACGTGATCGCGTAAGTGCCGTTGCCGTTATCAGTGGCCGCGATCGGGCCGGCGGGGTTGGCGCCCTCCACGGTCGCCGCGACCGCCGCGCCGCCGGACGTCAGCGGCCGGCCGTCGGCGTCCCGAGCCTGCACGCTGATGTTGACGTTTTCTCCAACGGCTACGGCGGTGGGGACGGTCGCGGTGGAGTCGGGGGGACTCACCTCTCCGACCGGTCCGGTGCCGTTGTCGTCATCGTCGCCACAGGCGGTGGCCACGACGGCCAGAGTCACGCCCGACCATGTGAGGAACTTCCTGCGATCAGTGGCTCGGGCGACCTGGGAGAGAAACTCCAGCTCGCGCGACCCTTGAGCGATTTTATCGAACATTGTTGACGTTCCCGATTCGGGTAGTGGGTGGCCCAAGCGCGGGCGTCCAGCGCACGAGCGGCGAGCACGGCTAGGTGCTGGATCGTAAAGCCTTCGTCAGCCGGTGGCGGTGAGCCCCGACACTCGCGCGGAGTGCGCCAGATCCTCTTCCAGTAGCGCGCGGTTCACAGCCATTCCCGCTTCGGCGCCTTCCGCTCCAGCTACTACGACGAACTGGGCCTCCTTGGATGCATCGCCGGCCACATAGAGCCCAGAGACATTGGTCGCCTCGCACTTTCCCGTATCCACGGCCCCCTTCAGGGTGAACCGGCAACCCAGCCGCTCAGCCAACGAGCTCCGCTGCCGCTGCCCGGTGCAGACGAACAAGGCGCTCCGGGCCACGGTGTCGCCGCCGGCGAACACGATCCGCTCCAGCATTCCGTGTCGGCCCTCGAGCCGGAGGATCGGGGTCTCCCGCACCTTGATTCCCGCCGCGCTCAACCGAGCCGCCGCATCGGGAACAATGCGGGAACCGCCGGTGCACAACAGCACGTCGGCCGACCACGGCGTGAGGCTCAGCGCAAGCCCCGGCCCGTGCTCGGGCCCGCCGTACACGGCCAGCGGCCGATCGCGCCATTCCCATGCGTCGCAGTACGGACAGTGGTGCACACTGGCGCCGTACAACTCCTGAAGCCCCTCCAGGTCGGGGAGGTCATCGACGATGCCGGTGGCGAGCAGGAGCTTTCGGCCCTTGAGCCGGGTGCCGTCGTCGGCCAGGACTACGAAGCCAGACCCATCCTTCGACGCGTCCACGATCTTCAGCTCGCGGCACTCGATGGTGGGATATCGGCTCAGCTCCGCGCGGGCCAGCCGCAGGAACTCGGCGGGTGGCGTGCCATCGCGCGTCGGATAGCCGTGCATCCGGCGGGCGGCGAGATTCCGCTGCTCGCCGCCGTCGCACAGCAGCACTCGGCGGCGGCACCGTCCGAGCATGAGCGCCGCGCTCAGCCCGGCGGGGCCGCCGCCGACGATGATGCAGTCGTAGGTCACACGAGCTCGCCGGCCTCCACGACCTGCTTGAGCCTCCGCAGATCCTCGGCCACCTGATGTGACGGATCCTCGCCGAACAGGCGGGCCACGGCGGCTCCGAGCCGCCCGGCCGGAGGATCGTACCGCAGCACCACGCGCACCTCCGTATCGCCGTTCTCGGTGGGCATGAAGTGCACCGAGCCGGCATTGTCCACCTCGGACCCCTCGAGCGAGCGCCACGCGATCAGTTCGTTGGGTATCTCGTTGTGGATCTCCGCGTCCCACTCCACCCGGCTGCCGGCGGGCCCCTTCGCCGTCCAGCGGGACCGCCGCTCGTCCAGCACCGTAACGGTTTCGAGATGGTCCATGAAGCGCGGCAGATTCTCGAGGTTGCGCCAGAACCGGTAGACGTCCGCGCGAGGCCGGTTGATCACCACGCTCTCCTCCACCCGCACGCCTTCGCCGCGCCGCACGCTGGTGACCGGGCTCGACGGCGTGTCGTCGTTAACGGTGTTCCGTCCCAGCATGCGGTTCACGGCGCACCGTCCGCTCACCGCCCGGCCGATCAGGGCACCCGCGATCGGGAGCAGCAGCCGCCGGCCCCGGCGCCGTCGAAGTCCGTACGCGGTGACCGCCGCGGCCGCCGCGGCCGAGATCCACCGCTCCCGACGTCCCACGTTGACGCCATCCTGGGCCGGCTCGCGCCGCCGCAGGTTGTCCCATGCGTCGGTGCGGCCGATCCCGTCATACGTTGCCGTCATGTTCGCATCCTCTCTGCCCGCCGCGCGGCTCACGTGCTCGAGCCTTCGGCGGGCGCTATCTGATTGTATCGTCGAGCGGCTTCGTCTCCGCGCCTGGTGAGCCAGGAGGGAGAGAGGCCGGATTGGCTGTTCTTGCCACGCTTGCGTCCCGTGCCGTGGTCGGGCGCACCCGGCAGCAGCCGGTCGGCTAGCGCCAGGGCGGACGCGGTCAGGTTCGGCGCTACCGCGGTCGCGATCACGGCCAGTCGGGCGACCGCCGGGAAGAGCACTTCCGCGTCCCCCCGGCGCGCCGCGGCCAGGATACGCCGCGAGGCGTCCTCGGCGCTCACCGACAGACCGGGCAGTGAGTCGCCGATGCTGAACCAGGCATACTCGGCGCGGTGGCGGCCACGGAAGATGGCGTTACGGGGACTGCCGGTTCGCATGAGACCGGGAATGGCGGTCGTGACCGACACCCCGTCGCCTGCGACCTCGGCGCGCAGGCCCTGGGAGAAGCCCAGCGCGGCGAACTTGCTCGCGCTGTAGGGCAGCAGGTGCGGGACGCCGAGCTTCCCCCCGATCGAGGTGATGTTAACGATCCGTCCGCCGCCCCGCTCGCGCATCGCGGGCAGCACCTCGAGCGTAGGGTAGACCATGCCCCAGAAGTTGGTGGCCATCGCCTCCTCGTAGTCGGCGACGGACATGGTCTCGGCCGGTCCTACCTCGATGACGCCCGCGTTGTTGATCAGCACGTCGATCGGCCCGAATCGGGCGGTCACGGCCGCGATCAGCCGGTGGACCGACTCGCGGTCGCTCACATCGGCCGGGAGGGCCATGACGGCGGCGCCGATACGCTCCAGGACGGCACGAGCGCGATCGAGGGCATCCTGATCGCGGGCGCAGATCGCGACCTTCGCTCCCGCCCCGGCGACATCGCGCGCCAGCACCAGGCCGAGCCCCCGCGACCCGCCGGTGATCAGCACCGTCTTGCCGTCGAACGAGAACGAGCCTTCGCCGCGAAGCAGCCTCATCGCCGCCCAACTTGCCACCGCCCCGGCGGCCAGCACACGCGCGGCGGAGCTCATTCCGACACGCGATCCTGCTTGTCGCGAGATTGCGACTCCTTCCGCACCCTGTCCTCGTGCTGACGCTCGTCCAGCAGCGCCGCCGCGCCGTCGCGATCCTCCAGGTTGGCCTTCGTCGGGCCGGGATCGTTCCGTGGGTCGTCGAAGTCGAGCTCGCCGGTCCGTTCGTCGTCATTCTCCGCGCCGGCGCGATCCTGCTCCAGCGCGAAGCGGCGGCGCTCCTCCTCGCTCATGGTCGCGAACCGGTCACTCAGATTATCCGCCATGCGTACTGCTCCTCTCGGTTCCCTCGAGCAGCGCCTTCAGCCGCCCGAGATCTTCGTTCAACTTGCCTCTGGGATCCGCGCCCAGCAGCTCGGCAACTGCCTGGCCCGCCCCGCCGGCCGGTGGATTGTAGCACAGGCGCAGATCCACGCGGGTGCCCGCCCCCTCGGACCGGAACCGCACGGTCCCCGCGTTCTCCAGCATCGAACCGGGCAGGCTTCGCCACCCGAGCGTCGCACGAGGCGTTTGCTCCGTGAGCACCGACTCCCATTCGATCGGCACGCCGCCCGGTCCGGTGACCACCCAGCGCGATCGGCCAGCACCGAGATCCCGCACCTCCCGCACGTTGGACATGAACAGCGGGAAATTCTCGTAATCCGTCCAGAAATCGTACACCCGGTCCACCGGCACACCGATAAACAGGCTCTTCTGTATGTCCACGGTCCTGCGTCGCTCCTGGACGGTCTCTCCGGTCCCGGCCCTGGCTTCGCGCATCTCGCTCCACAGCATGCCGGCGCCGACCGTCCGCGCCACCATGCCGACGAGGCCACGGCGGGCGAAGCCATAGAGCGCGAGGACGCCGCCGGTCAGGGCCAATACCCGGTCGACCGAGCCCAGGTCGGATCGCCGATCCAGCGTGGCGGATTGCAGACCCGGAGTATCGCCGCGGCGGGAGCCGTAGTGGCCAACCGGCACTCCGACCGTCGGCTGCGTATCCGCCCAGCCATCACCGAGCCGCTCTTGAATTCGGCTCCGCAACCGGCCCCTTCGCCGCTCCCCCGCTTCCGGATCGAGCAGATAGGCGAGGCTCGCGCCCAGGGCCATTCCCACCAATAATCCTCCCCTTCGCATGCTCGGCTCCTCGGAGGTGGGGTTGCAGGCCGGACCAAGGGGTGCCCGACAGCCACCGCATCTGGTAAGTCCAGGAAAGCTGACCTTTTGCATCGTCAGTTCCGTGAGCCCGCTCACAAGCTGAGGGGGGCGCAGGTTGCCGAAAAGCGCTTCACGAAGCCGCAGATTCCACCCGGTCGAACGCCACACCCCGTCGACCCCACGGCCGACGCTTTGCTCTTGAAAGGACGCCGCACCCGCGCCCGTGCTGCACGAGAGTCGTCCGGCCCGAGCTGGCGAGAACTTCCGGGTGGTTTTCATTGAAGAGCGCTCAATGCCGCCTCATCCGTCACTCGTGGTGTTTTCTCACCTCCGTTGGAATTTCGTGCATCAACGCCCCCAGCATCTGCTCACGCGGCTCGCCGCCGGGCGCCAGGTGCTGTATATCGAGGAGCCCGAGCGCGACGACGCCGGGCCCCGGTGGGAGCGCAGCAGGACCGCGCCGAACGTGACGGTCTACCGGCCGATGACCCCGAGCCCGGAGCCGGGATTTCATGCCGACCAGCTGGCCGCGATCCAGCCGCTGCTCCCCAGCTGCTCGCCGAGGCGGGCCGCCATCCGGTCGCGTGGGTCTATACCCCGCTGGCCCTGCCGCTGGTCGAGCGGCTCGACCCGGTGGCCGTCGTCTACGATTGCATGGACGAGCTGTCGCTCTTCCTGGGAGCACCCGCCGAGCTGGTCGCGCGAGAAGAGGCGCTCCTCGAGCGGGCCGACCTCGTCTTCACCGGCGGTCGCAGCCTCTACCGTGCCAAGCGTCATCGCCACCGGAACATCCACTGTTTCCCGAGCAGCGTGGACGCGGACCACTTCCGTCGGGCGCGCCCCCGCCGCCAGGCCGGCACTTCCCACCCGCGCCTCGGATTTTTCGGCGTGATCGACGAGCGAATCGACCTCTCGATCGTCGCGGGCGCCGCGGACGCGCATCCCGAGTGGCAGATCATCATGCTCGGGCCCGTCGTCAAGATCGACCCCGCGCTGCTGCCGCGCCGGCCCAACATCCATTACGCGGGCCCCCGATCGTATGGCGAGCTGCCGGCGTATCTGGCGGGATGGGACGTGTGCCTGCTTCCGTTCCCCCGCAACGACGCGACACGTTTCATCAGCCCGACCAAGACGCTCGAGTACATGGCGGCGGAACGGCCGATCGTGAGCACGCACATCACCGATGTCGCCGAGCCCTACGGCGACATCGTGTATCTGGGAAGCACACCGGCGGAGTTCGTCGCGGCCTGCGAAGCGGCGCTCAGGGAGGAGCCCGGCGAGCACGTGCGGCGGGTCGGGCGGATGCGGGAAGTGCTCGCCGGCACGTCGTGGGGCCTCCACCGCCGAACACATGGAACGACTGGTGACGGAGGCGGTGCGCCGCAACCGTCCCGAGGCACTACCGGAAAGGAAGACGCTGTCGCATGCCACCCAAGTCAAATGAATCGATCCGGGCGTTCCCGCCCGTCGTGGTCATCGGCGCTGGGCCCACGGGCCTGAGCGCCGCCTATCATCTCGGATCCGAGGCCGTGCTGCTGGAGCAGGAGAACCGGGTCGGAGGGTGGTGCCGGTCGATGGAGGACAACGGCTTCACCTTCGACCTCGTTCGAGCCGCTGATGAAGCGGGGCCGCGCACCCGATCGCGTGCGGCCGCTCTACTCCGGCTCGGTGCGCCGGCGCAAGGCGCCACACAAGGGCGCGCCGCGGAATTTCGAGGAGTTCATCTACGAGGAGTTCATCTACAAGGTATGGGGCGCCGGCATCGCCCGGCACTTCGCCATTCCGTACAACCAGAAGCTCTGGGCGGTGCCTCTCGCCGAGATGGAGACCTCCTGGCTCGGCGGCAGGGTTCCCCTGCCGAACCGCGGGGAAATGATCGAGGGCGCCCTTTCGCCTTCGCCCAAGCCGATGGGGCCCAACGCCCGGTTCGGCTATCCGCTGCGCGGCGGGTTCCAGGCCCTGATGGACGGCTTCCTGCCGCTGCTCGAGTGCGACCTGCGGCTCGAGACCAGAGTCACGGCGGTATCCCCGTCGCGGCACACGGTCACGCTCGAAGACGGCAGCATTCTGGCTCGTTGGCCCCCTCCTCGAGCAGACCGGTGACATCGAACTCGAAGGGGAGGTAGCCTCCCTCGTGTTCGCCCACCCGCCGTCCGTTCAGCCAGACGGTGGCCGCGTAGTCCACCGCCCCGAAATGCAGGAGGTACCGGGCCGCGCCGTCACCCTCGCCCGCGGTTTCCTCGTCCGGTCGGGGAGCATGGGGTCGAACCGGCGGCGGTACCATGCGACGCCGGTGTAGTCGCGCAGATCGTCGAACTGCGCCTGCCAGGGGCCCGGCACGCGGATCGCCCGCGGAGACTGCTCCAGGGCCAGCCGGTCGGGGCCGAGCCGCCGCCCCGGGTCCGGAAAGAAGTCCCACTGCCCGTCGAGACCGCTGCGTCTGCGCGTCACCGCTCCACTCCGCACGTCGCGAAAGCCAGGATGTTCACCGTTGGGCGTAAGAGAGACGGATGCGGCATGTTTGGCAAGCGAGCCGCGGATGCTAAGTTTCCGGCAGCGGCGCATCCCCTACGCGGAGCTCGGGCCCATGGTGGTCACCTACGTAGCGATCGGTGTCGTGGCGGGCATTCTCTCGGGACTCTTCGGCATCGGCGGGGGCATGCTCATCGTGCCGGCTTTGATCATCCTGGTGCATTTCCCTCTCAAGCTCGCCCTCGGCACCTCGCTCGGCGCCCTGTTGCTGCCCGTTGGCATCCTCGGAGCGTATACCTACCACCAACACGGGAACCTGGATGTCCGAGCCGCGCTGCTGCTCGGCCTGGGCCTCCTGCTCGGCGCCTGGGGAGGTGCGCGCCTGGCGCACGTCCTCCCGCCGGCCACGCTGCAACGGATGTTCGCCGTCTTCCTGGTGATCGCCGCGGCCCGGCTGTGGCTCGGCGCTGGAGAGTCGTGACATGACCGCGCCGCGTGACGGTTCACCGACGCGCCATCTGGCGCTCACCAGCCCCGCTTTCCGTGACGGCGAGACGATTCCCGTCGCGCACACCTGCGACGGAGAGGATCTCTCCCCGCCGCTCTCCTGGGCCGGCGTTCCCGTGGAGACCCGGACGTTTGCGCTCGTCTGCGAAGATCCCGACGCGCCCCGGGGCACCTGGGTCCACTGGCTCCTGTGGAACCTTCAGGCCGATGCCGTCGAGCTGGGGCCTGGCGTGCCCCCCCGACCCGAGCTGCCCGCGGGCGCACGACAGGGGCTCAACGACGGCGGCGACCTCGGCTACAGCGGGCCGTGTCCGCCCCGCGGCCCGCCGCACCGCTATTTCTTCCGGCTGTACTCGCTGGACACGTCATTGAATCTTCCGCCAGGCGTCAACCGGTCCGATCTGGACGCGGCAATGGCCGGCCACATCCTCGCCGAGGGGACCGTCATGGGAACCTATGCGCGGCCTAAGGGGTGACCTTGCGCCGCCGACCCACAGGAGAGTCGACATGCTCATACATCGCATCGCCGCGCCATTCGCGGCCATCGTATTCGCCGCCTGCGGCGGCCAAGCCCGCGGCCCGGAGGGCTCGACGATTGCCGATCCCACCGCCCGCGCCGACCTCCGGGACACGGCGGGCACCCAGGTCGGAGTGGCGTCGTTCACCATGGCCGGCGGAGAGGGACAACTGGGCGTCAGCGTCTCCGGACTCACGCCCGGCGAGCATGGCATGCACATCCACGAGACCGGCGCCTGCACGCCACCGAGCTTCGAGTCCGCCGGCGGGCACTTCAACCCCGCCTCCAGCCAGCACGGCCTTCAGAATCCGAAGGGGCCCCACGCCGGAGACCTGCCGAACCTGGTGGTGAAAGCCGACGGTAGCGCGGACACCACGGTCGCGGTATCGGCGGGCCTGCTGTCCGAGGGTACGGGATCGATGATCGGTGGAGAGAGCCGTGCGTTCGTCATCCACGCCGACCCGGACGATCAGCGGACCGATCCGAGCGGCAACTCCGGCGCGCGCGTCGTCTGCGGGGTGATCGAGCGCCGCTGAGCCGGCCGGACGCCGGCCGGATGCCCCTGCTTCGCCTCACCGATCGCGGCCTCTACTGCGAGGCCGGCGACTTCTTCGTGGACCCATGGGGCGCGGTGGACCGCGCCGTGGTTACCCACGCGCACGGCGACCACGTGGCGTGGGGCTGCGGCGTCTACCTCACCTCGGCGGAAGGTGTCCCCGTGCTCCGGGCGCGGCTCAGCGCCGAGGCGGTGGTCGCGGGGCTGCCGTACGGCGAGCGGACATCCCTCGATGGCGTCACGGTCTCGCTTCATCCCGCAGGTCACATCCTCGGTTCTTCGCAGGTGCGCATCGAGCGAAACGGCGAGGTGTGGGTCGTCTCCGGCGACTACAAGTGCGATCCGGACCCGACCACCACGCCGTTCGAGACCGTTCGCTGTCACACCTTCGTCACCGAATCCACGTTCGGACTTCCGATCTACCGCTGGCCCCCGCAGCGGGAGGTGCTCGCGGACGTCAAAACCTGGTGGCGCGCCAATCAGGCGGCCGGGAAGTGCAGCCTTCTGTATGGGTACGCGCTGGGAAAAGCCCAGCGGCTGCTCGCGGGGCTTGATCCGGAGATCGGTCCGATCTTCACCCACGGTGCCGTGGAGCGGATGACCGCCGTCTACCGTGCCGCGGGCGTGCCGCTTCCGCCCACGGCGCATGCCGGCACGGTGGATCGCCGCGCCGACTGGTCGCGCGCCATCGTCCTGGCGCCGCCCTCGGCCGATGGGTCCGTCTGGACCCGCCGGTTCGGGCCGCAAGCCACCGCCTTCGCCTCGGGGTGGATGCTGGTGCGGGGCGCACGGCGGCGCCGGTCGCTCGACCGCGGCTTTCCCCTGTCGGATCACGTGGACTGGCCGGGCCTGCTGGCAGCCGTCGAGGCCACCGGGGCCGAGCG
>JACDHV010000041.1 GCA_013820855.1 Gemmatimonadales bacterium
GTACCAAGTCAAAACCGGACACTACCGCCTCTCCCCCCGCCGCCGGGTCACGCGACTGCGTGCTCCCGCTGATTCTCCGCGGCCACCTTGGCCGCCACCTCCGGCGGTGCCTCGGCGTACCCGTGGAATCGCTGGCGGTGGGTGCCGCGGCCGTGGGTGATGGAATGAAGCGTGGTCGAGTATTTGTACAGCTCGGCCTCGGGCAGCACGGCACGGACCTTGGTGAGCCGCCCATCGGGCTCGGTGCCGAGGATCTGCCCCCGCCGCGCGCTCAGATCGCCCATCACGTCGCCGAGCACGTCGTCCGGGGTCCACACCTCGACGTCCGCCAGCGGCTCCAGCAGCACCGGCCGGCATTTCGGCGCCACGTTCCGGAAGCCGAGAATGCCGGCCATCCTGAACGACATCTCGTTGCTGTCCACGTCGTGGTACGAGCCGTCGTAGCACTCCGCCTGAAAGTCCACCAGCGGGTAGCCCGCCACGACCCCGCGCTCCGCCGCCTCCTGGATGCCCTTGTCCACCGCGGGGATGTACTTGTTGGGTATCACGCCGCCGACGATGCTGTCCACGAACTCGTAGCCGCCTCCTCGCGGCCGCGGCGCGAGCCGGATCCAGCAGTCGCCGTACTGGCCGCGGCCGCCGGTCTGCTTCTTGTGCTTTCCCTGTCCTTCGGCCTTTCCCTTGAGCGTCTCGCGGTAGGCCACCTTGGGCCGGGTCAGCTCGGCATGCACCCCGAACTTGCGCTCGAGGCGGTTCAGGATCGTGTCGAAGTGCCGCTCGCCCATGCCGTGGATGAGCGTCTGTCCCAGTTCGGAGCTGTACTCGAAGTGGAAGGTCGGGTCTTCCTCGTGCAGCTTGTGCAGCCCGGCGGCGAGCTTGTCCTCCTCACCCCGCTGCTTCACCAGCACGGCTGAGGTCGCCACCGCCTCGGGCAGGGGGAGCGGCGGCAGCCGCACCGGCTGGTCCCGCTGGCAGAAGGTGTCGCCGGTATGGGTGTCGCGGAGCTTGGCGACGGAGCCGATGTCACCCCTGCTCAGGCCGGGGACCTCGATCCGCT
The DNA here is from genome assembly GCA_013820855.1 of Gemmatimonadales bacterium. Taxonomy (GTDB): domain Bacteria; phylum Gemmatimonadota; class Gemmatimonadetes; order Gemmatimonadales; family GWC2-71-9; genus CAVVWJ01. The sequence continues at coordinate 1,058 of JACDHV010000041.1, forward strand.
CCTTGCCCTGCTGAATCGAGAGGTGATTCAGCTTCTCGGTGGTCTCGTGCTCCGCGTTCCAGACCTCCTGGCCGTTGCGGATCTCGCCGCTATAGAGCCGGAACAGGGTGACGTCGCCCACGTGGGGCTCGGAGAGGGTCTTGAAGACCCGGCCCACCAGCGGCGCCGCGACCGGCGGCTGTACGTCGACCGGGGAGGGCAGGAGCTCGACCATCTTCTTGAGCAGCGTGCGGAGTCCGAAGGTGAGCGTCGAGCTGCCGCAGAAGAGCGGGACGATCTGACCGGCGAGCATGGCCCGCTTCACCGCGTTGATGAAGTGCTCGCGCGGGATCTCCTCTCCCGCCAGGTAGCGCTCGATCAGCTCGTCATCGGTGGACGCGACCGCCTCGGTGAGCTGGTCGCTGTATTCCTGGTACCGCGGCTGGTACTCGGCGGGAATCGGGACGACCTCGTACTCGCTCTTCGCCGTCCCCTTCTTGTAGGCATGACAGTGGCCGGAGAAGAGATTGATGATGCCGTGGAAGTCGGGCCCCTCGCCGATGGGCACCTCCACCGGCACCACCTTCGACGTCAGGTGGGAGCGGACGTCGTCGTAGACCCGCTGGAAGTCGGCGTGCTCCTTGTCCATCATGGACACGAAGAGCATGCGTGGCAGATGCAGCTGATCGCAGGCCTCCCACGCCTTCTCGGTGCCCACTTCGACCCCGCCGGTGCCGCTGACCACCACCACGGCCGCGTCGGCCGCATGGAGCCCGGTCACGACTTCGCCGAAGTAGTCCAGGTAGCCTGGGGTATCTATGAGGTTGAGCTTGGTGTCGAGCCACTCGGCGAAGCCGAGCGCGAGGTTGATCGAGTGCTTGCGGTCGATTTCGTCGGGGGAGTAGTCGGTGAGCGTGGTGCCGTCCTTGATGCTGCCGTGCCGGCGCCCTGATCCGGACACCCAGGCGAGCCCGTCCACCAGGGACGTTTTTCCGCTCGCGCCATGGCCGACGAACGCCACGTTTCGTATGGCGCTGGAGCCATAGACCTTCATGGTCTCCACCTCCTTGGGAGAGTTGAATTTCCAAGGTGAAGACGTTTCCGGCGGTTGTCAAACCCGGCCGCATCACTCGGAACGAGCTAGCGGTACCCCGCCGCCTGCAGCTGGAACAACTCCGAGTACAGCCCCCCGACCGTCAGCAGCTCCTCGTGGGTGCCCTGCTCCACCAGCTCCCCGCCGCGCAGCACCAGGATCCGGTCGGCCATGCGCACGGTCGAGAAGCGGTGCGAGATCAGCACCGCCATCCGCCCCTTGGTGAGCTCGGAGAACCTCAGGAACACCTCGTACTCCGCCCGCGCGTCGAGCGCCGCGGTGGGCTCGTCCAGGATGAGGAGCTGGGCCTCCCGCATGTAGGCCCGCGCCAGCGCCACCTTCTGCCACTCGCCGCCCGAGAGATCCACCCCGCCCTCGAACCGCCGCCCCAGCATCTGCCCGTAGCCGCCCGCGAGGCGCTCGGCCACGGTGTCCGCCAGGCTCCGCCAGGCGGCTCCTTCGATGGCCGGCTGGTCCTCCAGCCGGCCGATGTTGCCGACCGCGATGTTCTCCCGCAGCAGGAAGTCGTAGCGCACGAAGTCCTGAAAGATCACCCCCACGTTGCGCCGGAGGCTGAAGAGGTCGTACTCGCGCAGGTCCACGCCGTCCAGCAGGATGCGCCCCTCCGTCGGGTCGTAGAGTCGGGCCAGGAGCTTGACCAGCGTGGTCTTGCCCGCGCCGTTCTCGCCCACCAGCGCGATCCGCTCGCCCGGCGCCAGCGAGAAGCTGAGTCCGCGCACCGCCCAGCGGTCGGCGCCGGGATACCTGAAGCCCACGTTCTCGAACCGGAACCCCTCCCGGATGGGCACGGGCACCGGCCGCGCGCCTTCGACCGGACTGATGCGCGGCTCGATCGCGAGAAAGGTGAACAGGTCGTCCAGGTAGAGACTCTGCTCGAAGATCTGGGACAGCGACAGCAGCACCCGCTGGATCAGGTCGCGGCTCTGCCGGAAGGAGCCCGCCAGGAAGGTGAGCACGCCGATGGTGAACGGCCCCGCCGGAGATCGGTACCCGATCACGGTGAGGTAGATGATCACCCCGTACGCCGCGTAGTACCCCAGCGTGCCAACGGCGGCCAGCAGGCTGGATACCAGGCTCCGGCGGACCGCGAGCGCCTTGTTCGCCTCGTAGAACTGCCGCGAGAGACTGTCGTAGCGGCCGACCAGGAAGTCCGAGAGGCCGAAGAGCTTGAGCTCCTTGGCCGAGACGTCGCTGGCGGCAATGTAGCGCAGGTAGTCGAGCTGGCGCCGCTCGGGGGTCCACGAGTACAGCAGGGAGTAGCCGAGGGAGGCGAAGTGGGTTTCCCCCAGCAGCGACGGCAGCACCGCCACGGCGAGCAGCACCAGCAGCCACGGCACGTAGACCGCCAGCGCGGCGCCCAGCGTCACCAGCGTGATCAGGTCCTGGATGGTCGCGAGCAGGAGGGTGAAGAGCCCGATGCGTCCGACGGTCTGCCGGCGGGCCCTCTCCAGCTTGTCGTAGATCTCGGCGTTCTCGAACTGTTCCAGATCCAGCATCGCGGAGTGCCGCATCAGCTCGACGCTGGTGCGATTGGCGAAGAGATCGCCCAGCAGGCTCTCCAGCAGCGCGGACACGCGGCTGAGCCCCTCGCCCACCAGCGCGATCCCCAGCTCGAGCACGAGGAGCTCGCCCAGGCGCGCCCACGGGAGGGCGCCGCCGGCCCCCACCCCCGCCACCGCCTGGACTACCTCGTCCACGATGAGCTTGCCGATCCAGAGCACGGCGAGCGGCACCAGCGCCCGTGCGATGCGGAGCAGCAAAATGCCGACGACGTACCGCGGCTCGGTCTCCCATACCATGCGCAGCAGGCGGGGGAGATGGCGCAGCGCCTGCAGCCGCTCCCGCCACGACACCTCGCGGTCTTCCGGCCGCCGGCGACCGCTGCTGTTCGGCCTGATGACGGGGTGCTGGAGCGGCAGAGACATGCCGGAAGGTAATTATCTTCTTCCCATGCCTCCCACGACCACCGCCCTCGTCACCGGCGCCACGCACGGCATCGGCCGCGCGACCGCGTTCGCGCTCGGCCGCGCGGGCTACCGCGTCGGCGTCTGCGCGCGCACCGGCGGCAAGGTGGAGTCGCTGGTGGCGGAGCTTCGCGCGGCGGGGATCGAGGCCGCGGGCCGGCCGGCCGACGTCGCCGACCCGGTGGCCGTGAGCGGCGTGGTCGACCACATCTCGCGCACGCTCGGAGAGATCGGCGTCCTGGTCAACAACGCGGGCGTGCTCATCGCGCGGCCCATCGAGGAGCTCACGCTGGAGGACTGGGACGCCACCATGGCCACCAACCTCCGCGGCCTCTTCCTCATGACCCGCGCGGTGCTGCCCCCGATGCGCGCCCGGAAACGGGGCGACATCGTGAACGTGGCGAGCCTCTCGGCCCGCAGCGGCTTCGCCGGCGGCTCGGCCTACGCCGCGTCGAAGCACGCGGTGCTCGGCTTCGGCCGCTCGCTCATGCTCGAGCTGCGGAAGGAAGGGATCCGCGTCGTCACCGTATGTCCGGGATCGGTGGACACCGGCATGCTCCGCGACCAGCCGATGCTGCCCTCGAATCCGGATCGCATCCTGCACCCGGAGGACGTGGCCGAGACCATTCTGCACTCGCTTCGACTTCCGGAGCGCGCCCTGGTGAGCGAGATCGATCTGCGCCCCTCCAACCCGTAGCGGCGGCATGTCCCCCGTCGCGGTCTCGATGTGCGTCTGCCGCGGAGTGCCGTTCAGCGACCTGCTCCTTCGCGCGCGCGCGGCGGGGTGGGGCCTCGAAACCCTGATGCGGGAGACGGGCTGCGGCACGGGGTGCGGTCTCTGCCGGCCCTATCTCCGGCGCATGCTCGCCTCCGGCGAGACCACGTTCCACGAGCTGCTCTGGGAACCGCCCGGCTGATGGAGCACTTCCACTGGGCCCGCATCGACACGGCGCGCGCGCTCACCGGACTCGCGCTCGTGGTCGGCTGGCTCGGCATCTATTTCGCCTTCGATAATCATTGCTCGGCATCGCGCGCTTCCCCTGGTCACCACGGTGCTCGCCTTCGGCGCGCTGCTCGCCAGCAGCGAGCTCTCCGACCTGCTTCAGGAGATCGCGGACGCCGCTGTCGAGCTGCTGGAGGCCGAGAGCGGCGGTGTGGCGTTGGTCGTCGAGGAGGGACGCTTTCTGCGGGTGGCCGCCATCACCGGGCCTCTGTCGGTGATCAGGGATCGCCTGATCCCGGTGGACGGCTCCCTGATGGGCTCGGTGGTCACCAGCGAGACGCCGGTGCTCTCGAATGACATGGATGCCGACCCCCGGACCTACAGGATGCCCGGCCTCGATTTTGTCCTCCGGACCGCGGCGATCGTGCCGCTGCGATCCGCGGGCCCATGATTGGCGCCGTGGCGGTCTACAATCGCCGCGACGGCCGGCCCTTCGGCGATCATGATCTCCAGTTGCTCCAGACGCTCGGCGATCAGGTCGTGGTCGGCATCGACCGGGCGTCGGTGCTGCAGGAAAGCCGCCGCAACGAGCGCGCCCTGCCGCCAAGAATACCGAGCTGATGAGCCACGAGCTTCGTACTCCACTCAACGCCATCATCGGCTTCTCCGACCTCATGCTCACCGAGGGCGTCGGCGACATCAACCCCCAGCAGCGCGAGTTCCTCGAGGCGGTGCTCAGGAACGGGCGGCACCTGCTCGAGCTGATCAACGGCGTCCTCGACCTCTCCAAGATCGAAGCCGGCCGGATGGCCCTGTCGCTCGCCCCGACCGACCTGCGCGAGGCGATCACCGGGGCCGTGGCCGACACGGCGAGCCTCAGAAGCTCGAAACGTCAGGAGGTGTGGCTGGAGCTCGACGACCGCCCGCTCGCCGTGGTGGCCGACGGCGTGCGCGTCCGCCAGGTGCTCTTCAACCTGCTCTCCAACGCCTCAGGTTCACCGGGGAGGGCGGCACCATCATCCTCTCCGCGCTCAGCACCCGCGCCCCAATGGCGACTCCGGCCGATCGCGCCGGGGATGAGCGGAAGCTGGTGACCAAGGACGTGGACGTGGTCTGGGTGTCGGTGGCCGATACCCGGCATCGGCATCGCCCCGGAGGACATGCCGAAGCTGTTCCAGGAGTTCAGTCAGGTGGAAAGCACCGCGAGCCGGCGGGCACCGGGCTGGGGCTCGCGTTGAGCAGGAAGCTGGTCGAGATGCACGGCGGAACCATCGGAGCCGAGTCGCTGCCGGGCCGCGGCTCCACCTTCTGGTTGATCCTCCCCTCCGATGGGCCCGTGCGCCGCGCCGGCGGTGCGACGGCCACGGGATCCGCGGCGTGAACCCCGGGGGCCGCCCCCGCCGTCCGGCGAGTGATATATTCCCCGGAGCCATGCGTCCGATCGCTCTGCGTCGCCTGAAAGCGCTGATCCTCACCACCGTCCTCCTGGTCGGCGGGAGCGGCGCATCCGCCTTCGACCTGGCGGTCTTCCACCTCGGCGGTGCGCCTGCCGCGGCCGCGACGCACCGGATCGCGGGCACCGAGGCCCCGCGGCCGCACGGCGACTCCTGCCTCCTGCTCGACTGGTCGGCACGCGGGCCCTATACCGCATCGCTGACACCGGCTCCGCTCCCGGCGATCGAGGTCGAGACGGACCTCACACGGCCCGCACCCGTGGCCACGCCGCGTCCCGCCGACCTCTTCGCCACTCCTCGCCCCCGCGCCCCTCCAGTGCCGCTGGCCTGATCGTCTCCCCCCGACAATCCGGGTCACCGTCCATCGCCTGTCGATCGACAGGCGGGCCATCAGCGCACTGGAGTCAGCCATGCATCAAATTCTCATCGCCGCGGCGTTGCTCGCGTCCGCTCCCGGCGGCGGGGACGCACCGCCCCCGGGCCGAGTCCTCTCGGGCCGGGTCAGCGATCCCTCCGGCAACGGGCTCTATCAGGCTCGAGTCACCGTGCTCGAGACCAACCGCACCGCCACGACCGACCTCGAGGGCCGTTACGCCGTCACCAACCTGCCGGCTGGTACCTACAGCGTGAGCTTTTCGGCCATCGGCTACGCGCCGCTGGTCGCGCGGGTGACGCTGGGCGACGACGACGTGACCCTCGACGTCGAACTCAAGCCGTCCCTGGTCGAGCTGCCGGATCTTCAGGTGACCGCCGCGCCGGTCGCCACCACCTCCCTTACTTCGCCCCAGCCGGTCAGCGTGCTCGGCGGCTCCGATCTGCAGTCCAGCCGATCGGCCACCCTCGGCGAAACGGTGAGCGCCCTGCCGGGGGTGCGCAGCCTGAGCACCGGCGCGGGAATCGGAAAGCCGGTGATCCGGGGCCTCTCCTCCAATCGCGTGCTGGTCCTGGCGGACGGCGAGCGGGTGGAGAGCCAGCAGTGGGGCGACGAGCACGGGCCGCAGATCGAGGCGGCCGACGCGGACCGGATCGAGGTCATCCGGGGGCCCGCGAGCGTCATGTACGGCTCGGACGCGCTCGGCGGAGTCGTCAACGTCGTCACTCCCACCCTCCCGGACGCGCTCGACGGAGACCCTTTCGTCCGCGGGCGGGCGGTGGCCTCCTACAGCGCGAACAACGAGCAGCCCGACGGCACGCTCTCCGTCGAAGGAGCCAGCGGTGGCGTCGGGTTCCGGGGCAGCCTGACGGGCCGGATCGGCAGCGACGTTCGCACGCCGGCGGGCGAGCTGTTCAACAGCGGCCTCTGGGCGGTGAACGGGTCGGGAACGGTGGGCTACCGCGGCGGGTGGGGCTCGGTGAGCGGCACCTACGTGCGCCGTGACGAGAAGGTGGAGATCCACGAGGACCCGGCCGAAGAGGCGGGGGCGACCCCGTTCCAGCGCATCGGAGACGATCGGGTGAACCTGAGCGCGAGCCTTCCGGTCGGCGTGTCGCACCTCGACATCGACCTCGGGGCCACGCGGAACCGCCGCCGCGAATTCGAGGAGGAAGGCGCGGGCGAGGTGGCGCTGGGCCTTCTGTCCCGCACCTACACGGCGGATTTCCGGCTGCACCACCCGCCGGTCGGCCGGCTCGCGGGCATCATCGGCGCCAGTGTCCTCCGCAACTCGTTCGATAAGTTCGGCGAGGAGACGCTCATCCCCGACAACGCCTACAACAATCTCGGGATCTACGCCTTCGAGCAGGCGGAGCTGGGACGCTGGCATCTCTCGGCGGGCGCCCGGTACGACTATCGGCGCCTCACGGTGGAGGACGACCCGGAGCTCGGCGTGGTGGCGCAGCGGCGCACCTACAACTCCGCGACCGGCAACCTGGGCGCGCTCTACCGTGTCGCCGACCCGGTGGCACTGGTCTTCAACCTGGGCCGTGGATACCGGTCGCCCACGGCGTTCGACCTCTTCTCCAACGGGGTCCACGAGGGCACGGTGCGGTTCGAGCGGGGCGATCCCACGCTGAAGAACGAGACGTCGGTCAACACCGACCTCGCGGTGAGGGTCCAGACCAGCGCGGTCAGCGCCGAGCTGGGCGCGTTCGCCAACTACATCGACAACTTCATCTTCCCCGACCCGAGCGGAGAAGTGGATCTCGAATCGGGGCTCCAGGTCTTCGACATCACCCAGGGAAACGCGCGGCTCACGGGCTTCGAGGCCGCCACGGAGTACCACGCCACCCACTGGCTCCACCTTCGCGCCACGGCGGACTACACCAGGGGGCACAACCGGTCGACGGATTCGCCGCTCCCGTTCATCCCGCCGTTCCGGGCGACCTATTCGGTCAAGCTCGAGGGCGGCGACCGGACGCGCATGCAGCATCCCTACCTGATGATCGGCGGGGAGTCACACGCGCGGCAGACCAACCTCGACCCGGAAGACTTCGCGCCTCCCGGCTACACGCTGGTGCATCTCGGCGCCGGATTCATGGTGCCGATGGGAGCGCGCGCGGTGGCGCTGGATCTCCAGCTTCGCAACGCATTCGACAAGGAGTACGCGAGCTTTCTCAGCCGATACAAGACCTACGCGTTGGACCCCGGACGGAACTTCGTGGTGCGGCTGAGCGCGGAGCTTTAGCCTCGGGGCTCGCGCTTCCAGCCGGGCCGGAACGGGGGTGGCAGCATCGCGGCCCGGCGCAGCAGCTCCAGATGGGGCGCGATCAGGTCGGCGAGCCGCTGGGCAGGCTCGACGTGGGCGCGATTGAGGACCGCTGGAGGCGCGGCGGTGAGTACCAGCGCGCCGTGCACGCGGCCCGCCACGCGCAGCGGCACGATGAGCCGCGCCTCGCCCTGAGCGAGCGCGAACAGATGAGGCAGCTCGCCTTGCAGCACCTGGCCCAGGCCCGTGCCGGCCACCGGCACGGACGCCAGGTCGGGAAGTGGTCTCCGCTCGCCCGGGTCGAGCAGCACCACCCGGTCTCCCTCGCTGAGACGGAGCGCGAAGTGCAGCTCGTCGAACGGCAGGAAGCGGCCGGCCAGCTCGGCCACCCGGCGAGACGCGTCGCCCGGCTCGGCCCCCAGCGCCAGCACTTCACCGATCTCGATGAGCTGCGCGGGCAGCGGCGGGAGCGCCGGCGCCGCATCGCGCTCCCTCGCCGCCGCCTCCGCCAGCAGGGCCACGTGCGGCGCGATCAGCGCGGCCACCTTCACCAGCAACTCGGCGTCCGCCTCGTCATAGAGATCGGCCCCGACGCTCCCCAGCAGGAGATACGTGGTCAGCCGCGTGGGCCCGATCGCGCGGGCACCCACCACCCCGCGAAGCTCGGCGCCCGCCGGATCGGCCACGGTGAAGTAGCCGCGAGGCCAGCGGGCGTCCCGCCCCGCGTCGCCGAGCAGAATGCGGTCGTGCTGCGCGGCGAGGCCGGCAAGATCCAGCGAGGCGGACTCCAGCATGAGGGAAGGGTCGGCCCACAGGGCTCCGCCAGGGTGCTCCCCGAGCCGGTAGTAGCGCCCACCACCGGGGCCGGCGAGCATGAGCTCGAGCCGGTCGTGGGGAATGAGCGGATCGAGTGCGTGGCTCAGCGCCGCGGCGAATCGCGGAGGTGTGGTGCCGGCCGCGCTCGCTTGCGCCATGCCGTCGAGCAGGACCGCGATGCGCTCCGGTCCATGCCCCTGCCCGCCACCCACGCCATCCCACTGGCGCGCCAGCCGACCCAGCGAAGGCGCGAGCCGCTGCGCCGCCAGCCGAAGCACCTGGAGATCCATCCCCTGGTAGCGACCCGGCTGAAGACTGGCGACCAGCAGAAGTCCCACGTCGCGGCGCCCGAATCGGACCGGAAGCGAGATCGTCGAGGGATAACCCGCGGCCCGGACGATCTCCTCGAGCGCCGCGAGCTGGCCGGGCTGCACCTGTGGTGAAGGGAGCGGGACGGGGAGGCCGTCCTGCGCAAGTGCCTCGGGACCGAGCAGCACCACACCGCCGCCGTGCGGATAGAGCCAGAGGCCGAGCAGGTCGTGGGGTACGTCGGGAGCCAGCCCGTTCGACAGTGCCTGGTGCCAGGTCGCGAGCGCGTCGGGATCCCCCGCGCCCCGATCCAGGCGAAGGATCGGAACGAGCGGCTCGCTTGGTTCGGGCAGTAAAGCGTCGCCGGGAAGCTCGGCGTCGGGGAGATCCATGGCGCGTCAAATGGGCAGGAGGCATGCCGCACCGCGGTTAGGCGCAACGCCTTGCGGCTCCCCTATTTGACCGTCTCGGCAGTTCACCGGATGCGTTGCGGCGGGTCCCCACTTGGCGCTCTGCCCTATGGTTTGCACCCTGCTGCGGCCGGAGCTCGGTGCCGGAACGTGCTTGACATACCCCCCTCCCCTATGTACGATAGACAGGTGATAACCCGAGAGGGAGCCATGCGACGCGCCACACTCCATATCGAAGGCATGAGCTGCGGTCACTGCCTCGACGCGGTGAACCGCGCACTCGACGCCGTACCCGGCGTTCGGATCGACGCCATCACGCTGGGCCGGGCGGACGTCAGCTACGACGAGAGCACCACCGAGCCCTCGAAGCTCGCGGAGGCCGTCGCGGACGCGGGTTACCCCGCGACAGTGCAGGGATGAGCACCGCCGATCTCCTCGTGATCGTCGGAGGGATCGCCGCGATCCTCTGGGTGAACTGGTACTTCTTCCTCGCCGGCCGGCGAGGGGAGAAGACGCGCGCGCGCCCATGACCACCCACCCGGCGGTTCCCTCCGACCTCACGATCCCGGTCCAGGGGATGACCTGCGCCGCGTGCAGCGCACGGGTGCAGCGGGTCCTCGAGCGTACGCCGGGCGTGAGCGCGGCCAACGTGAATCTGATGACCGGCTCGGCGACGGTATCCTACGACCCCGCGAGCGTCACGCCCGATCGCCTGGTCGAAGCGATCCGGGATACCGGCTACGGCGCGGACCTCCCGGGTCCCGAGGCGTCCCCGGAAGCGCTGGTGGACGCCCAGGACACCGCGCGCGAGGAGGAGATCCGCGATCTCCGCCGCAAGCTCGCCGTCAGCCTGGTCGCCGCGGTCCTGGCGATGCTCGTGAGCATGCCACTCGCGGAGCTGGTGGGCCATGACGCGGCCGATCCCCTCATGCCGCTGATGATGCCGCTGACCGATCTCCTCAGGGGGGTGGCACCCTGGATCGACGGGGTCTCCGCCGATGCGTGGCGCTGGCTGCTGCTCGCGATCACCGCGCCGGTGGTGGGCTGGGCCGGGCGGCATTTCTACACCAGGGCCTGGGCGGCGTTCCGCCACCACAGCGCCAACATGAACACGCTCATCGCTGTGGGAACCGGCAGCGCATTCGTCTACAGCGTGTTGGTGACGCTGGCCGACGAATGGTTCAGCGCCCGCGGGATCGCGCCGCACGTCTACTACGAGGCGGTGGTCTGGATCATCGCGCTCATCCTGCTCGGCAACCTGCTCGAGGCCCGCGCGAAAGGGCGGACGTCGGGCGCCATCCGGCGGCTCATCGGCCTTCGGCCGAGCACCGCCAGAGTCGTGCGGGACGGCGCGGAGGCGGAGATTCCCCTGGCTCAGCTCCGGCTCGGCGACGAGGTCGTGGTGCGGCCCGGGGAGAAGATCCCGGCGGACGGCACGGTGATCGACGGGGTCAGCTACGTCGACGAGTCCATGCTGACCGGGGAGCCGCTCCCCATCCGGAAGGGTCGCGGCGACGCGGTGATCGGGGCGACTCTCAACCGGAACGGCTCGATCCGATTCAGGGTGGAGCGCGTGGGCCCCGACACGGTGCTCTCGCGCATCGTCACGCTGGTGCAGCAGGCGCAGGGGTCGAAGGCACCGATCCAGCGGCTCGCCGACCGGATCTCGGCGGTCTTCGTGCCGGTGGTGATCTCGATCGCGATCGCGACGTTCGTGATCTGGTTCGTGTTCGGGCCCGACCACACCTACCTCCAGGCGCTCGTCGCCGCGGTCACCGTGCTCATCATCGCCTGCCCCTGCGCGATGGGGCTCGCGGTACCCACCGCGGTGATGGTCTCGACGGGGCGAGGCGCCGAGCTCGGCATCCTGATCAAGGGCGGCGAGCCGCTGGAGCGCAGCGAGCGGCTCGACACCGTGGTCTTCGACAAGACGGGGACGGTCACCGAGGGACGTTCCAGCGTGCAGGAAGTGCTCGGGAGCGACCAGGCGACGCTGCTCCGGCTTGCGGCCTCGGTGGAGCGCCGCAGCGAGCACCCGCTGGGCGAGGCGATCATCGCCGGGGCGTCAGCGCGGGGGCTCACCCTCGCGGAGCCGGAGGACTTCGAGAGCCGCACCGGCCGTGGTGTGAGCGGGCGGGTCGAGGGCCGGAGGGTCGCGGTCGGCAATCTGGCGCTGCTGTACGAGCTGGGCATCGATGCGGGAGCGTTCGTGGCCGACGCGGAGCGACTCGCGGCCGAGGCGCTCACGCCGGTCTACGTCGCGGTGGACGGGCGCGTGGTCGGCGTCGTGGCGGTGGCGGATCCCGTCAAGGCGACCAGCCGACCGGCCGTCGCGGCCCTTCGGGACATGGGGCTCGAGAGCGTCATGCTCAGCGGTGACAACGCGCGGACCGCGGGCAGCGTGGCACGCGCCGTCGGGATCGAGCGGGTGATCGCCGACGTGCTGCCGGAGCGGAAGCTGGAGGAGATCCGGCGGCTGCAGGCGGAAGGCCGGTCGGTCGCGATGGTGGGTGACGGCCTGAACGACGCACCCGCGCTGGCGCAGGCCGATGTCGGCATCGCGATGGGCACCGGCACCGACGTGGCCATGGAAGCCGGTGACATCACGCTCATGCGGGGCGATCCGCTGGGCGTGCCGGCGGCGATCCGCCTCGCCCGGCGCACCATGCGCGTGATCCGGCAGAACCTGTTCTGGGCATTCATCTACAACGTGATCGGCATCCCGATCGCCGCCGGCGCGCTCTACCCGGCCTTCGGCATTCGCCTCACGCCCGCGATGGCCGCGGCGGCGATGGCGGTGAGCTCGGTCAGCGTGGTCGCCAACAGCCTCAGGCTGAGACACGGCGTGGCAATCCTCTCGGGGAGACATTCATGACGACGGTCGCGTGTGCCTGCGGAGCCAGGCCGGGGGACGGCGAGCACGCCGTGGCGGTGGACGCCGAGATCAAGCGCTCGGTCCTGACCCGGCTCCGCCGGATCGAGGGGCAGGTGCGCGGGCTTCAGAAGATGGTGGAGGAAGAGCGCTACTGCGCCGACGTGCTGACGCAGCTCTCGTCGGTCCAGGAGGCGCTGCGCGGAGTCGGCCGGGCGATGCTGCACAACCATCTCAGGCACTGCGCCACCGAAGCCATCCGCTCGGGAGACGAGACCCGCGCCGAGGCGATGTACGACGAGATCATGGAGCTGGTGTACAGGAGCGTCCGGTAGCGGTATTTTCCCGCCCGTTTCCACCCAGGAGTGCCGTGTCCCGATGGATTCGCTGGACCGGCCTCGTCCTGGCCGGTCTCGCCCTGCTCGTCGCATTCGCCGTCGCTGCCCTCTATTTCGTCACCACCCGACACATCCGAGAGGTATACAGCTTTCCCGATTCGCCGGTCCGCGCGGCGGCCGACCCGGCCTCGGTCGATCGCGGACGCCACCTGGTGGAAGCGATCGGCAAGTGCCAGGAATGCCACGGCGCCGACATGGGCGGGAAGATGTGGGTGGACGCCCCGGCGTTCGGGCGGCTGGCGGGCTCGAACCTTACCTCCGCCGGGATCGGCGCGCTCACCGACGCGGACCTCGAGCGGGCCTTGCGCCACGGTGTGGGACGCGACCGCCGGCCCCTCGTCTTCATGCCGTCCGAGGCCTTCGCCGCGATGGGCGACGAGGATCTGGCGGCGCTGCTCGGCTACCTCCGCACCTTGCCGCCGGTGGACCGGGAGCTGCCCGAGCCGACGGTGGGACCGGTCGGGCGGGCGCTCTATCTGCCGGGGAATCTACCGCTGCTGCCGGTGAGGCTGATCGATCACGGTGCGGCTCACCCGGACCGGGTCGCCTCTGTCACGGCGGAGTACGGTGAATACCTGGCGACGATCGGCGGATGCCGAGGCTGTCACGGCCTCGCGCTGGCCGGCGATGCGAATCCCGATGCGCCGGACCTCACCGTCGGGCGGCTGGGCGATTGGACCGAGCAGGACTTCTTCACCGCGCTCCGCCGGGGGAAGCGCCCCGACGGAAGCGTGATCGACCCCGAGACGATGCCCTGGGTGCGAAGCGGCCTGATGACGGACGACGAGATCCGGGCGGTGTGGATGTACATGCGAGCGCTCCCGGCCGCCCCGCGGGAGTGACCCTATCCGGCCGCGGCGACCCGCGCCATGTCCTTTCCGGCCGTCTTCGTCGCGCCGAGGATCACGACGCCGCCGCCGATCACCACGAGCGGCAGCAGCAGGATCGCCCGGTCGAGCCCGAACCGGTCGGACAGAATTCCGACCAGCGGGAGCGCGATGGCGTCCCCCGCCAGGTGGATGAAGAGCAGGTACGCTCCCGCCACCGTGGCGCTGATGCGGGGCGGCACCACGTCGAAGATCACGGCGGTGATCGGCCCGTTGTACCACGACAGGCAGAAGAACGCGAAGGTGAAGACCACCTTGAAGAGATCGGGGTCGCGGATCGTGAGCAGCCAGACGGTGAGCGGCCCGCCGAGCAGCAGGCCGAGCCCGATGGTGATCACCCGCCCGGTCTCCCAGCGGCGACGGAGCCAGTCCGCCAGCAGCCCTCCGAAGAGCGTCCCCGACACCCCGGCGATCAGTCCCCATTTTCCCAATAGCGCGGCGCCGGCGGCCGGGCTGAGCTGGAGCTCACGCGACACGAAGGTGGGCCCCCACCCGACGATGCCGTTGGTCCCGAACGAGATCATCGCGCCGGCCAGGAAGACGTAGACCAGCGTGGGGGTGTGGAGTACCGTCTTCCCGGCGTGCACGATGTCGTCGTAGGTGCTGCTGATCCCCGCCGCGAACGGCACCTCCTCCGCCGGGTCGGCGGGGGTCCGGCGCACCCAGCGGAAGATGGTGAGCGCCACGCCGATCGCGACGGCGGCACTGAGGGCCGCGACGTCGAGCTTGGAGTCGGCGCCGTAGGACCGGTCCAGCCGGTAGGCCACCACGGCCCCGATGGCGACGCTGGCGATGAGCGGCCAGAGCTGCCGGAGCAGCGCCGTCGCGCCGAGGTGGAAGTCCCGCATGAACGAGCGGAAGGTGAGCCGGGTGGGCGGGCGGGTCGGATCGATGAGCCGGGTGACGAGCACGGCGCAGATGAACCCCGGCACGCCGACCGTCATGAACGCGACCCGCCATCCGTACAGCTCCTCGAGGTACCCGCCGAGCAGCAGGCCGGAGACGCCGCCCAGCGAGACGCCGGACGCCAGGATCCCCATCGCCATCGCCCGGGACGGACCCGGGAAGTAGTCCGCCACGAGCGACGACGCGGCTGGCCCGTAGGCCGCCTCGCCCACGCCGACGGCGGCGCGACAGGTGAAGAGCTGCCAGTAGCTCCGCACCAGTCCGCTCAGGAAGGTGAAGGCGCTCCACACCGTCACCCCCCACGCGATCACCGCCCGCCGGGAGCGCAGGTCGCTGATCACCCCGAAAGGAAGGGCGGCGACCGAAAAGACCAGGATGTAGGCGGAACCCAGCCAGCCGAGCTGCGCGTCGGTCAGCGCGAGGTCGCGCTTGATCGGCTCGAACAGCGCGTAGATGACGTTCCGGTCGATGTAGTTGAGCAGGTTGATGATGGCGAGCAGCCCGAGCGCGTACCAGCGGTACCCGGGGGTCACCTACGCGCCACCGTCTCCGCTCCCCCCGCGCCGGGATGCATGTGCGACAGCGACTCCTCGGCGCGCCGGTCGCGGAACTCGAGCGCGGCGCGGTACTCCTCCAGCAGCCTCGCCATCATCGCCTCGCGCCGGCCGTAGAGCCGCTTGAGCGGGCGGTCCGCGTGACGGGCCTTCGCATAGGCCGTGAGCACCGGGAGCGCGATGGAGTTGTCGCCGTAGATCACGACGGTGCCCGGCAGCTGGTCGGGATCGATCTTGCCCCAGCTCACCGCCTCGGCCGGCGTCGCGCCCGAGAGCCCGCCGGTGTCGGGCCGGGCGTCGGTCATCTGCAGGAAATAGTCGTGCCCCCGCTCGTCGATGCCGAGGACCTCCTGGATCTGCGGCTCGGTCTGGAGCATGAAGTTCTTGGGGCTCCCGCCGCCGACGATCAGCACGCCGCTCTTGCCTTGGGTGCGCTTCGCCTCGAGCACGATGGCCGCCGTCTCGTTCACGTCGGCGCTCACGTCGAAGCGGAGCTTGCTCCCGGCCAGGGCCTGCTCGGCGACGTTCATCCCGATCGAGCTGTCGCCCGGCGAGCTGGTATAGAGCGGCACCTCCAGCTCGTGGGCCGCCGCCAGCACCGACCGGCGGGTCAGGCCCAGCGCCCGCTCCCGCTCCCGGACGTACCCGCCGAGCAGATAGTGGTATTCCGCGCTGCTCATCGGCCGCTGGAACTCCTCCCGCGCGGAGACGTCGCGGATGAACCGGTCGGTCGAGAGCAGCACGCTGTAGTCGAAAAAGACGTCGTAGATCCGGACCACACCTTTGTCGCGCAGCTCGACGTCGTCGGCGGTGGGGGTGCCGCGATGCATCGCGAGACCCAGCGCGAAGTGGGCGTCGTGATACAGATTGGCGCCGGTGGAGATGACCCAGTCCACGAACCCGGCCTCCATGAGGGGAATCAGGCAGCTCATCCCCAGGCCCGCCGGCGTCATCGCCCCGGTCAGCGTCATGCCGACCGTCACCTCGGGCTCGAGCATCCGCTGGGTGAAGAGCTGGCACCCCTCGCGGAGTCTGCCGGCGTTGTAGGCGAGGAAGGCGTTCTCCACGAGATCGGCGACGGTCTCCTGGCCGGTGATGCCGCGCGGGTCGATGCGCTGACCCCGGAGATAGGGCGCTGAAGGACGGGTCATGCGGTCATCCTAGAATGCGGAGGGCGGGGTCATCCGGCTTCTCGGCCCGGGCCTCGACGACCACGGCGGTCGCTTCGGCGGGATCGTCCGTCACCGTGAAGAGGTGGAGATCGGCCGCGTCGATCTTGCGCTCGGCGGCCACGGTGCGGGTGAGCCAGTCCACCAGGCCCGACCAGTACTCGCGGCCGAAGAGGATGACGGGAAAGTGCTTGACCTTGCCGGTCTGGATCAGGGTCAGGGCCTCGAACAGCTCGTCCAGCGTGCCGAAGCCTCCCGGGAAGACGATGAACGCCGTGGAGTACTTGACGAACATCACCTTGCGGACGAAGAAGAACTTGAAGTTGAGGCTGCGGGTCAGGTACGCGTTGGAGCCCTGCTCGAAGGGCAGCTCGATGTTGCAGCCAATCGACATCCCCCCGCCTTCCATGGCGCCGCGGTTCGCCGCCTCCATGATCCCCGGCCCGCCGCCGGTGAGGACCGGGATTCCGGCCCTGACCAGCAGCCGGGCCGTCTCGACCGCCTGCTTGTAGTGGGTGTCGCCGGGCATGGTGCGAGCCGAGCCGAAGATGGTGACGCCGTCGCTCACGTCGGCGAGGTTGTCGAAGCCCCAGACGAACTCGCCCATGATGCGGAGCACACGCCACGAGTCCGATTTGAGAAAGAGCTGCTCGGGGGCCTGCTGCGGCGGGCTCGCCAGGAGCTGCTCGTCTTCCGTCGGGAGCTTCTTGTCGTCGAGATGCCGGTAGGGATTGTCGGTCACGAGTCGGACGCTCGATCGCGGCGCGGTGATCGTCGGCCACGTGGTAGAGGAGGAGAGAGCCGGACGGGCCCCGCCGGGTGTCCGCGATGATCCCGGTCATCGGAAGGCGGCGGACCTGGGGAGAATATAGGCGGGACACCTGCCCGACAGGACCCTCGCCGCGCTCCCGTGTCGCGAGGCCCTGCCGCGCCTATTATTCCACCATGCCCGGCACCTGGTCTTCCCTGACGCTCCAGCTCGCCGCCCGCGCCGTGCTGCGGCCCCGGCTGGCGGTGGACCTCGTGCGGACCGCGTGGGCCTTCCGACGGCGCGGCTGGTACCGCCAGCCACCGTACCTGCCGATCCCGGACCCGACATACCTGCGGTGGCGGATGTACACCGCCTATGCCGACGAAGACGCCGTTCCGCCGGCCGACGACGTGACGCGTTTCGCCCGGTGGCGAAGGGAGACGATGGGCCTGTGACCGACCCTCGATTGCCCCACGTCGTGATCCTCGGCGGCGGCTTCGCCGGGCTCTACGCCGCCAAGGGATTGGCCGGCGCGCCGGTCTGCGTGACGGTGGTGGATCGCCGCAATCACCACCTCTTCCAGCCGATGCTCTATCAGGTGGCGACGGCCGCCCTCAACCCGAGCGACATCGCGTCGCCGATCCGCTCGGTCCTGCGCCGGCAGCGGAACACCGAGGTCCTGCTGGCGGAGGCCACCGAGGTCGAGGTGAACCAGCGACGCGTCCGGCTGGGCGACGGCGGCTGCCTCGACTACGACTACCTGATCGTGGGCACGGGGGCGCATCACTCCTATTTCGGCCACGACGAGTGGGAGCTCCTCGCTCCCGGTCTCAAG
>JACDHV010000214.1 GCA_013820855.1 Gemmatimonadales bacterium
CCGAACACAACCTCGATCTGAGCGAGATCCCCGGGACCGGGATAGCCGGCCGGGTGACGAAGAACGACGTGCTGGGGTACATCGACAGCGGCGCCGCCGTCGAGCGAGGCGCGCCGTCGGCTCCCGCGGCCACTGCTCCTCGCGCGCCCACGGCGCCGCAGCCGGCGCGCGCGCCGAGCGGCGTCGAGCGGTGGGAGGGCGACCGCGTCGAGCCGTGGAGCCGGATCCGGAAGCTCACGGCCGAGCACATGGTGATGTCCCGGCGCGTTTCGCCGCACGTAAACACGATCTTCGAGGTCGACTATTCGAGGGTCGCCCAGCTCCGCGCGAAAAAGAAAAAGGAATACGCCGATCGCGGCGTGAACCTCACCTTCCTCGCCTTCATCGCGAAGGCCGCCGCGGACGGGCTCCGGCGGCACCCCGCGCTCAACGCGGCGGTGTCCGGCGAGAGCACCATCCTGCGCCGCGACGTCAATCTCGGCATCGCGGTGGCGCTCGACTGGGGGCTCATCGTCCCGGTCATCCGGCACGCCGACGAGCTGGCGCTGCTGGGACTCGCCCGGGCGATCAACGACCTGGGAGAGCGGGCCCGGGCCAAGAAGCTGAGTCCCGACGAGGTCCAGAAGGGAACGTTCACAATCACCAATCCGGGCGTGTTCGGGTCGGTGATCGGCACGCCGATCATCAACCAGCCGCAGGCCGCGATTCTCTGCGTCGGCGCCATTGAAAAGCAGCCGACGGTCATCACCGTGGACGGGACCGACACCATCGGTGTCCGCACCAAGGGGATGCTCTCGCTCGCCTTCGACCACCGGATCGTGGACGGTGCCGACGCCGACCGGTTCATGGCCGACGTGAAGAAGTCGCTGCAGGAGTTCCCCGAGGCCGCGGTCTGACGTGACGCGCACCCTCACCGTGTCCCGGGTGAGTGTGCGCCCCGGGGCGGAAGGAGAGTACCTTGCGGCAGTTCGGGAGCTTGCCCATTTGGCCGAAGGCCGGGGATGGCACCTGTGGGTGTTCCGGCGTCCGGAGGAGGCGGGCTGCTTCCTGGAGTTCAGCGAGAGCGGGAGCCCGGAAAGCCATCGGGCAGTCGCGGAGCGACCGGAGGACGAGCGAAGGCTGGAGGAGCGGATTCGCGCCGTGGCGGAATACGGACCCGGCGCGTGGGAGCTTTGGGAGGAGGTCAGGTAATGCCCAGACGTATCATCGATGTGGACGGCGAGCGATGGGAAGTCGCCGTGAGCGGCCGGACCACGCAGTACCTCAAGGATGAGTTCGGCCTGGTGTTCACCCGGGGTACCGGCCCCGACCGCGAGCGGCGCCTGGTGCGCTACTCGCCGCTCGGCGCCAAGAGCCGGGAGGCGTCGCTCGGCGAACTAAGCGACAGGGAACTGGCGGAGCTGCTGGCCCACTCTCAGCCCGGATGGACCGCCCCCGAGCTGGGCTACCGACGCTGACCCCGTCCGGTCAGGCACCGCCTGCCGGCTCGATCATCGACCTCCACGTCCACTCCACCGCCTCGGACGGAGGTCTGGCGCCGGAGGTGGTGGTCCAGCGGGCGTTGGCGGCGGGGCTGAGTGCCATCTCGCTCACCGACCACGACACCGTCGCGGGGGTCCCCGCGGCCGTGGCGGCCGGGGAGCGCCTCGGTGTGCGCGTCGTCTCCGGCTGCGAGTTCTCCACCTCCGCGCCGTGGGGCGAGATGCACGTGCTGGGCTACTTCCTCCCGACCGACTCCGCGCCGCTCGAGGCGTTTCTGGAGCGCTGCCGGGCCGATCGGATGCGGCGGGCGCGGGCGATGGTGGACCGGCTGCAGGGCATGGGCGTCGCGCTGGACTTCGACGACGTCCTGCATCAGGCCCGAGGGGGGGCCGTCGGCCGGCCGCACGTGGCCCGGGCGATCGTCCGAGGTGGTGGCGCGCTCGGCATGTCCGAGGCTTTCGACCGCTACATCGGACGCGGACGTCCGGCGTTCGTCGAGAAGGTGCTGCCTTCGTTCGGGGAGGTAGCGACGCTGGTGCATTCCGTGCGCGGCCTGGTCTCGGTGGCGCACCTGAAGGATCGGGGAACCCGCGCCTTCATCGAGCGCCTCAAGGGCCAGGGCCTGGATGCGATCGAAACGCGACACCCGAGCCACGATCCCGAGGTGCGGTCCCGGCTGACCGATATCTCCCTCCGCCTGGAGGTCCTCCGCACCGGCGGGAGCGACTGGCATGGCGATCCGGAGCCCGGAGAGACGCACGGCGCGCTGGGATCGCAGGAGGTACCGGCGGAATGGCTCGAGCGCCTGGATCGGCTCCGAGCGGAGCCGCCCACCGTCGCGGCGCAGTGAGCCCACGCCCGGAGACGCGATGACGTCCCCTCGATTCGATTTCAGCGGCAGGGTCGCTCTGGTGACCGGCGTGGGTCGGGTGGGGCAAATCGGCAACGCCGTAGCTCTCGCGTTCGGGCAGGCGGGCGCCAAGATCGTCGCCTGCGACCTCAACGCGGTGGGCGTCGCCCATCGGGTGCGGGAATTTGCCGCCCTGGGGGTGGATGCCCGTCCCTGCGCCGGTGATCTCACCCAGCCGGATATCGCGGCGCTCGCCGTGGAGATCGCGCTCCGCCAGTTCGGCCGGCTCGACGTGGTCGTCAACGTCGCCGGCGGGCTCACCACCTACGGACCCATCGAGAAGCTCACCGCCGCCGACTTCGACCGCGAGATCGCGATCAATCTCAAGACGACCGTGGCGGTGTCGCAGGCGGCCATCGAGGCGCTGAGCCGCACCCAGGGCTGCATCGTCAATTTCGCGTCCATCGCCTACTTCGAGCCTCAGGCGCCGATGGCGGTCTACAGCGCGGCCAAGGCGGCGGTCGCCGGCTTCACCCAGAGCCTCGCCCTAGAACTGCGGGACCGGAAGGTCAGGGTGAATGCGGTCGCGCCGGGAACCGTGCGCACCAGCGACAACGTCGCCAGCGCCGGAGAGGACGCGGCATACGTGGAGCTGCGCGACATCACGGATGGCGTCCTCTCCCTCGCCAGCGCTGAGGCCTCAATGGTCACGGGCCACATTCTCCCGATCGCGCCGGCCGCTTCGGGCACGGTCTGATGGAATTGCGGGGGCGGGTGGCACTGGTGACCGGGGCCGGCCGCCGCCTGGGCAGGGAGATGGCACGGGCCCTCGCCGACCGCGGGATGACGCTGGCCATCCACCATCATGCGTCCGGGGAAGGGGCCCGAGAGCTCCGCGACGAGGTGAGGGCCGGCGGCGGCCGTGCCGATTGTTTCGCCGCCGATCTGACGGACGCCGGGGCCGCCCGCTCGCTGCCGCCCAGGGTGGTCGAGGCGTTCGGCCGGCTGGACGTGCTGGTCAATTCGGCGGCGGTGATGCACCGGGTCGGCTTCGAGCAGACGACGCCCGACCTGTACGACAGCGTCCTCGCGCTAAACCTGCGCTCCGTCTTCTTCTGTACCCAGGGCGCCGCGCCGGCCCTCCGTGCGGTACGGGGCAAGGTCGTGAACCTCGCCGACTTGGCCGGGCTCCAGCCGTGGCCGGGCTTCGCCGCTCATTCGGTGAGCAAGGCGGGCGTGGTGATGCTGACGAAGGTGCTGGCCCGCTCGCTGGCGCCCGCGGTCACCGTCAACGCGATCGCACCAGGCGCCGTCCTCGTCCCCGAGGAGTACGACGCCGAGGAGCGCGAGCGCCTCGCGACCATGGCGCCACTCGGCCGCCTCGGAAGCCCGGCGGACGTGGTGGCCGCCCTCCTGTATCTGCTCGAAGGCGGCGACTTCGTCACCGGCGAAGTGCTGACCGTGGATGGCGGACGACTCCTCCGATAGTGTCGAGCTTCGCGACGTCGCGATCGTCGGGGGCGGGTGCTATGGGACCTTTTACGCCGGGCAGATGCTCCGCGCGCGGGAGCGCGGCAAGGCCGGGTTCCGCCGCCTGCTCGTGGTGGACCGCGATCCGCGCTGTCGCTTCACCGCCGAGGTCGGTACCGCCGCCGACCGCGAGCTCGTGGTCGCCGACTGGAGCGAGTTCTTCGATTCCTGGCTCGACCGTGCCCCGGTGGCGGCCTCCGGCGAAGCCGGCGATGCCATCGTCCCCTCCCCCCTGATGCCCCACCTCATGTATGAATGGCTGGTACGCCGGGCCCGGTCCCGCTGGCCCGGCCGGATGGTGGTGCAGCGGCCGCTCACCGCACCGATCGGCACCCCGTACGATGCCGCCGCTCCCGATGGCACCCGCTACATCTCCTTCGCCGACTGGCTGTGCCCGACCCACTGTGTCGAGCCCGCGGTCTGCCCGGTGACGCGGGCTCCCAGGACCTGGGAGATGAGCGACGCGCTGGAGCGGCTCGCCGACCGGCTCGAGCTCGCCGCGCCCACCGCTGGCCCCGCGCTCTTCGTGTGCCGCCATCGGGTGTTCGGCGTCGGGATGTTCGACGTGGCGGCGGTACTGGAGGGAGACCGGCTCGTCGCAGAGGCCGGACAGCGGCGACAGGAGGTGGACGTGCTCGTAGGCACGGTGTCGGGCTGTCACGGTGCCGTCAGCCTGCTCCATCTCGGCCCCGGTCCGGTGGCGCCGCGGTGAACGCCCGGGAACCCCGGTGCGTTCTATATTTGGGCAACGATACCGGCCGGGGGACCCCGCGTGGGGAGCCGCCCGCCCGGCACCACCTTTTCACCCGGGCGCACCATGACCATCGAGACCAAGACTTATGACGTCGTCATCGTCGGCGCCGGGCCGGCGGGGATGTGCGCCGCGCTCTATGCGGGACGCTCGTTGCTGAGGACTGTCCTGCTCGAGCGCGGGGTCCCCGGCGGGGAGCTCCTGAACACCGAATACCTCGAGGACGTGCTCGGCTTCCCCAGGATCCTCGGCCGGGAGCTCGCCCAGCGTTACGCCGATCATGCCAAGGAGTTCGGCGCCGAGTTTCACGAGGGGGTCAATGTCGAACAGGTGAAGAAGCTCGAGGACGGCTCCTTCGAGACCACGACCTCTCAGGGCACCGTGTATCACTCGAAGGTGGTGATCGTCACGGCGGGTGGCACGCCGAACAAGCTGGGCGTGCCGGGCGAGCTCGAGTACGCCGGGCAGGGAGTCTCCTATTGCGCCATCTGCGACGGCGCGTTCTTCAAGGATCGGGTGCTGGCGGTGGCCGGGGGAGGCGACGCGGCCACCGAGGAAGCCGACTTCCTGACGCGGTACGCCACCAAGGTCCATCTGATCCATCGGCGCGACACGCTGCGTGCCTCCCCGATCCTGCAGCAGCGGCTGTTCGCGAACCCGAAGATCGAGCCCATCTGGAACACGGTGATCGAGGAGGTGCAGGGCGCCCCGACCGTCGGTGTCACGGGACTCGGGCTGCGCAACGTGAAGACGGGCGCGACCAGCGTGCTGCCCGTCGATGGCCTCTTCGTGTTCATCGGATTCACCCCCAACACCGGCATCATCGCCGATCATCTCCGTCACGATCCGATGGGTTACGTGTTGACGGACACCCACATGCAGTCGTCGATCCCGGGGCTGTTCATCGCCGGCGACATGCGCGCGCAGCTCACCCGCCAGGTGACGACCGCATTGGGCGATGGCACGACGGCGGCCATCGCCGCCGAGAAGTACCTGAA
>JACDHV010000215.1 GCA_013820855.1 Gemmatimonadales bacterium
GTCTCGCGGCGCGCCGCGACGGACCCCTGAGGCCCCTCGAGATTCGCTGACGCGTGGGGGTGCAACGCCCCGCCCGGGAATGATGCGGGAGATTCGGGCGGTCGGACACATGCTGCACCATGTTCCCCGGCTCCCCGGCACGGCTCCGCGCGTGCCTTCACCTCGCCTCGGTTCTGCCCCTGGCACAGCCGGGCGTCGTCCTGGGTGTCTGGCTCCGCGGGTGCAAAAGGCCCTCGGCGCTCAGGTGCCAGGGTCCGGCGGGGTCCCGGCACCTGCTCGTCGCGGACGACCTCGGCTACCTGCTGTGCCGCTGCACCGAGGTGGTCGTGCGGGACGGTGACCAACCGTCGCGGATCTCCGCCGCCGTTCTGGTCGGTTGGCGGGTTCTCGAAATCGTGCTGGCCGCCCCGTACCTCCCGGCTCCCGAGCAGCTTCGCGCCCTGTTCCCCACCGCGCGGGTTCGCAGCGGGGTCGTTGCGCTCCCCATCGGACTCGGCTCGGCCGAAGAGGCGCTGGCCGTCTGCGCGGTCGAGCGACTCCCGGTCAGCGCCACCCGCATCGCGTATCTCGCCGGCCAGCGTTGACGCAGTCCGGCCCGCGCCTCTAGGTTAGGGCCGTGAATCTCCCCGATATCTTCCACCGCCTGGCCGCCATCCTGGAGATCAACGGCGAGACGCTCGTGCGCAACGGCTCCCGCGTTCTCGGGATCTGGGTGCTCGCATGGCTGGCGTATCGCGTGGTGCGGCTGGCCGCGACTCGGATCGAGGCTGCCGTAGACGACGGCGACAACTCGATCACCACCCTCCGCGAGCGCCGGGGCCGGACCATCTCCCAGCTGCTCAGGAGCGTGGGTCGGGTCGTCGTCTTCGCCATCGCCCTCCTGCTCACGTTCAACGTCTTCATCGACATCGGGCCGATCCTCGCGGGCGCCGGCATACTCGGCCTGGCGGTCTCGTTCGGGGCCCAGAGCCTGGTGAAGGACATCATCTCGGGGTTCTTCATTCTGTTCGAGAACCAGTTCGCGATCGGGGACGTGATCGAGGCAGGGGGGAAGGCGGGCGTAGTGGAGAGGATGACGATGCGGGTGGTCGTGCTCCGCGACCTGAAGGGCGTGATGCACGTGATACCCAACAGCGAGATCAAGGTGGTCAGCAACATGACCCGCGGCTGGTCCCGGGCCGTGCTGGACGTCGGTGTCAGCTATGCCGAGGATGTGGATCGTGCGCTCGCGGTGGTGCGGGACGAGGCGGCGCGGTTCTCCACCGACAAGGAATGGATGACACAGCTCGACGGACCGGTCGAGGTCCCCGGCATCGAGTCCCTCGCCGACAGCGCGATCGTCATTCGCTCGCTGATCAAGACCCAGCCGGGAGCCCAGTGGAACGCGGCCCGCGAGTTCCGCCGCCGTCTCAAGATCCGGTTCGACCACGAAAAGATCGAGATTCCCTTCCCGCAGCGTCGTGTCCACGTCCATGTGGACGATTCGATGCCCGACCGCCTCCTCAGAGCCGCCGGGGCCGCTGGCTCGAGGCCAGCGGGATCGAGGTCTTCCATATCATGAACCTCACGGATGTGGACGACCGGACCATCGCGGCCGCGGTGGGCAAGGGGGTCTCGCTGCGCGAGCACGTGGACCCCTTTGCCCGGGCGTTCGAGGAAGACCGCGACTGGCTCCGGATCCGCCCGCCGCATGCCCAGCCCCGCGCGACCGAGTATGTCGATGCGATGATCGAGGTGATTCAGGGGTTGCTCGACCGGGGGGTGGCGTACAAGGGCGAGGACGGCTCGGTGTATTTCGCGATCGCGCGCTTCCCGGCCTACGGCCGCCTCTCGCAGCTCGACCAGCGGGAGCTTCGCGCCGGGGCCAGCGAGCGGGTGAGCACCGATGAGTATGCCAAGGCGGATGCCCGCGATTTCGTGCTCTGGAAGGCCACGCGCCCGGAGGACGAAGCCGTAGGGGCGGCCTGGGACGCGCCGTTCGGCAGGGGCCGGCCCGGCTGGCACATCGAGTGCTCGGCGATGGCGCTGGATCTGCTCCGGCGGCGGTGGGGCGTGGACGTCCTCGACATCCATGCCGGGGCCGTGGACCTCATCTTTCCCCACCACGAGGACGAGATCGCCCAGAGCTGCGCCTATACCGGCAAGGACGAGTTCGCGCGGGTCTGGGTGCACGGCGAGTTTCTCGACCTGGCCGGCACCAAGATGTCGAAGCGCTACGGGAACATCCTGACCGCGCGCGACCTCCGGGAACAGGGCGTGGATCCGGGAGCGGTGCGGCATCTCCTGTTCAACACCCACTATCGCCAGAAGCTGGACTGGAGTGACACCGCCCTATCCGCCGCTCGCGAGGGGTCGGCCCGCCTCGGGGCATTCCGCGACCGACTGGCGCTCGCCGCCGGCGAAACCGACGACCCCGAGGCTGCCGCGGCCGCGGACCGCTTTCGGACCGCCTTCGCCGCCGCCCTCGACGACGACCTCAATGCCCCCGAGGCCCTCGGCGCCCTTCACGTGCTCGTGCGCGAGGGCAACCGACTCCTGGACGAAGGCCGCCGGCTCGGACCCGCGGTCCGGGCGGCGTGGGGCCTGGCCGACGAGGTGCTCGCCGTCGCCTCCTCCGCGCGGGCCCGGACCGTGGCCGCCGAGGCCCTGACCGTCGCCGAAGAGGACGGCATCCCGGTTCGTCCGCCTGAGGTGCCGCCGGCCGACTCCGCCGACGGCGAAGCGTGGGCCCTCCGGTGGGCCGCGGTGAGGGCCACGGAGAAGCGGAAGCGCAACTTCGCCGAGGCGGACCGGATCCGGGATCTCCTGCGAGGGGCCGGCTGGGAGATCAGAGACCGGCGGGATGGCGCTATAGACGTTGTTCGAGATGGTCGGTAGTGGCCTAGTTTGAGTGTAACGTTGAGAATGGGGGAGTCGGGGCCATGAAGCTGGTCCTCATCGAGTGGGTGGATTCCCACCGGACCGACGGCTGGCATGAGTTGGCGGACGAGCGACCGGATCATGCCACGGTCGCTCGGTCGGTTGGCTGGCTGGTGCTCGACGGTCAGGAGGTGAAGATTGTCGCCCCCCACCTCATGCCCGACCAACCGGGGGTCGATCTCCAGGCCGCGGGCGTCATGACGATCCCGGTCCGAGCCATCCTCGCCGTCCGCGAGTTGACGGAGCTGACCCCCGAGGCACGAGCTACTTCCCCCGCTTCGTAGCCTTCTTCTTGTTCGGCGCCTGCGTCAGCGCGCTTCCGGCGATCGCGCGTGTGTCCTTCTTGCCCGCCTTGCCCTTCCGTAGTGCCTTGCTGGCCTTCTTGGCAACACGCCGCGAGGTCTTTTCATTTTTGGCCATAACTCAATCTCCCCTTTCATCGTTGTCGAATAGGCCCTTGATTGGCTCCGCCACCTTTTTGGCCTTGGGGGCCTGCTTGTAGGTCCGGTTGACCCCGGCCGTCTGCGGATAATCAATCCGCTTGCCCTCTAGTAGTTCGCCCACCGTAAGAAGCTGTAATCGGGGATGCTTCCCCCACGGTGACTCGTAGAAACCCTGCCCGGCGGCCCAGGATCGCATTTGCTGCGTTGGCTTCTCGAAGCTGATGAGGACGCCGATATCGGCTTTCTCCTGCGCGACCACCCCGGCTAGATCGCGGACGTAGCCGGCTTGGAGCTTCCCTGCTTTCACTGAAAACACGATCTGTCGGCTCTTGTCGGACCCGTCGTGGAAGTACAGTTGGCCGTCAATTCCCTTGTCGGCTCCCTTTTTCACTTGGCCGCTTCGGCGCGCGCCCACCAGCCCTAACGCCCACGCTTGAAACTGGTAGGGTGCCTCCTCCGCCAGTCGTGCTGCGCCATCCACGGTCGTTGGCTCCCCGATCACCGTGTAGGTGGCCGCTGCCCCGTAGGCTGCTTGGAGCCGCGACTTAATTAGGCCGATGGCCAAATGGGTTACATCAAATCCCGATCCATCGCCGGTCGAGTCCCTGGGCGGCGGCGATGGTAGTGCCACAACCACAGAATGGGTCCAGCACCACATCCCCCGGATTGGTACCGGAGGCAACGATGCGCTCCAAGAGTGCCTCTGGTTTCTGCGTGGGGTAGCCCAGGCGCTCTTGGGCTTGCGAGTTGATGGGGGGAATGTCGGTCCAGAGGTCTTGCAGGGGGATGCCGGGCATTTCATCCAGGTACCGCTTGTACCGAGGCGTCCCGGTCCTGGTGTAATACAGGCGACCCTCACGCTCGAATTTCTCCATGTTCTTCTTGGAATACGCCCAGTACCGGCCCTCAGGTGGCCGCACCCCTTTCCATTCGTAGGACGTGTCCCCGCCGGGGCGGGCCGCCGTGAGGTTGTCCGCCTGGAATCGGCGGTCCGTCCTCTCCTCCACGTTCGGGTAGTGGCTCTGGATGTACGACTCGTCATAGGGCGTGTAGATGGGATTCCACGTCCACTCGCCCGACTTGGTATAGAACAGGATGATGTCGTGGAGGTGGCCGTGGATCTTCCGCCCTTGCTTGGTGTCGCTGTGAGCCCCGCTGCGCTTCCAGACAACTTCCGTCTGGAAGCGTTCAGGGCCAAAGACGGCGTCGAGGAGCAGCTTGAGATAGTGGCTCGCGGTTGGGTCGCAATGCAGGTACAGCGACCCCGTCTCCCGCAGCACCCTGTGCAGTTCAACGAGTCGCGGAGCCATCATCGCCAAGTAGGCGAGCATGTCACTGTCACCTAGGAACGTGCGGAAAGCGAGCATCACTTGGGCGACCTTTCCGCCGGACTCTATGACTTCTTCATAGGCGGCCGCCGCAGCCTGATCCCATCGCCATGTGTCCTCGAACGCTTGGATCTGGGCCGCAGCCCGAGCCCCGTCCTGCCCGGCGAAAAGCACGTTGTAGCTCTGCGCGCTGTTGAAGGGGGGGTCGAGGTACACGAGGTCCACCGACTCGTCCGCGATGTGGCGGCGGAGCACGTCGAGGTTGTCGCCGTAAAACAGCAGGTTGTCGGTGGGCGGCATGAAGCGTATACTACGGCATGGCTCCTAACCCGCGCAAGCATCGCAAAAATGAGGACGTGAACGAGGCAGCTTTCCGCGTGGTCCGAGAAGCCACGGAGAAGCACGATCCCGAGGCCAAGGCCAAGAACCCCGCCGCCGTCGCGTTAGGCCGCTTGGGGGCCAGCAAGGGCGGTAAGGCGCGGGCGGCGAAGCTGTCAGCCAAGAAGCGAGCGCAGATCGCCCGCAAGGCCGCGATGACGCGATGGGGCAACCACCGACGGGACAAGGCCTAGGGGAGTTGCGCAGGGAGTGTGTGGTGGGTTAAAGTAGTGCCGTAGAAGAAGCACCGGGTGGCCCGCCTGGATGGGTCGCCGAAGTCAAAATCCTTTCAGTTAGTGCCCCTGGTGGGCCCGCGACCCTGAATGCAAGGGTGCGGGCCTTTTGTGTTCTAAAGGGAGATTACCATGCCGCAGGATATATGGCTCACAATCCCCGACTCTGTTTTCCGTGCGGGCGGACTTCTCACGCGTTGGCAGATTTACTCCGCCGCGTTGGAGCACCGGATCGAAGCGAGGCGGAAGGGACGGTCCTGGGAGCTGAGGCGAGCGAGCCTTGACCGCTATCTCGCTGACC
>JACDHV010000216.1 GCA_013820855.1 Gemmatimonadales bacterium
GGCGGTCTTCAGCGAGTCGCCCGCGGGCGACTCGCTGAAGACCGCCAGCGCGGGCGCGAAGGTGGAGGGCACTGGGCAGGGCGCGGCGGGGGCCCAGGCTTCCGAGCTCGCCGAGGGCGAGAAGCTGTTCCTGACCAAGGGCTGCATGGGCTGCCACTCCCTCCAGGCGGCCAAGGCGCCGAAGGGGCTGATCGGCCCGAACCTGGCCAACGTGGGGTCGCGGGCGTACATCGCCGCGGGCTGGCTCCGGAACACCGACGAGAACCTGGAGCGCTGGATTCGCGAGCCCCAGGCGATGAAGAAGGGCGTCCTGATGCCGAATCTCGGCGTCACGGTGGAGGAGTCCCGGGCCCTCCGGGCCTACCTCCGCGCACACAAATAAGCGGATTCGACATGGCGACGACTGCCCTAGACCAGCATCACGCGCACGCGGCGGCTCACGGCGAGAAGACCGGCCTCTGGAGCTGGATCACCACCGTGGATCACAAGCGGATCGGGATCCTGTACGGTGCCACGGCGTTCTTCTTCTTCCTGCTGGGCGGACTCGAGGCGCTCCTCATCCGGGTGCAGCTCTCCCGGGCCGACAACAACTTCCTCGATCCCGACACCTACAATCAGCTGTTCACGATGCACGGCACGACCATGATCTTCCTCGCGATCATGCCGCTGAGCTCGATGTTCTTCAACTATCTCATCCCGCTCATGATCGGCGCGAGGGACGTGGCGTTCCCCCGGCTCAATGCGTTCAGCTACTGGGTGTTCCTGCTGGGCGGGCTGTTTCTCAACGCGAGCTTCCTCTTCGGCGCCGCGCCCGATTCGGGGTGGTACGGGTACGCGAACCTGACGTCCCGCCAGTTCTCGCCGGGTCCCAACGTGGACTTCTGGAACATGGGGCTCCAGGTCCTGGGCGTCGCCTCGCTCGCCGCGGCGGTCAACTTCTTCGTGACCATCGTGAACCTGCGGGCACCCGGCATGACCATGATGCGGATGCCGATGTTCGTCTGGATGAGCTTCATCACGCAGATTCTGCTGCTGCTGGCCTTCCCGGTCATCGCCGTCGCCCTGATCCTCCTCATGTTCGACCGGTTCTGGGGCACCCACTTCTTCGTCCCCACGGGTGGCGGCGATCCGCTGCTCTGGCAGCACTTCTTCTGGATCTTCGGGCATCCCGAGGTCTACATCCTGATCCTGCCCGCCTTCGGGATCGTCTCCGAGGTGCTCCCGGTCTTCTCCCGGAAGCCGCTGTTCGGCTACGCCGCGATGGTCTTCTCCGGGATCTTCATCGCCTTTCTCGGGTTCGGCGTGTGGAGCCACCACATGTTCACCACCGGCATGGGCCCGATCGCCGACACGTTCTTCTCGCTGTCCACCAT
Source organism: Gemmatimonadales bacterium (assembly GCA_013820855.1). Classification (GTDB taxonomy): domain Bacteria; phylum Gemmatimonadota; class Gemmatimonadetes; order Gemmatimonadales; family GWC2-71-9; genus CAVVWJ01. The sequence goes on from JACDHV010000216.1 coordinate 1,374, forward strand.
GCTGATCGCCATTCCGACCGGGGTGAAGATCTTCAACTGGATCGGCACGATGTGGGCCGGGTCGCTGCAGTTCAGGACCCCGATGTACTTCGCCGTCGGGTTCATCGCCATGTTCATCATCGGCGGGCTCTCCGGGGTGATGCACTCGTCGCCGCCGGCCGACCTCCAGCAGAACGACACGTACTTCATCGTGGCGCACTTCCACTACGTGCTGTTCGGGGGCAGCATCTTCGCGCTGACCGCCGGCGCGTACTACTGGTGGCCCAAGATGTTCGGCCGGATGCTCGACGAGGGGCTGGGCAAGCTCCACTTCTGGCTGATGCTCATCGGCTTCAACCTGACCTTCTTCCCGATGCACTTCGTCGGGTTGAACGGGATGCCGCGGCGCACCTATACCTATCCGAAGGAGCTGGGGTTCGAGGCGCTGAACCAGGCCGAGACGGTCGGCGCGTTCATCCTGGGCGTCGCCTTCCTGGTCTTCCTCTGGAACGTCGTCAAGACCTCCCGGCAGCCCCGCAGGGCGCTGGCGGATCCCTGGAACGGAGCCACACTCGAGTGGGCGATTCCGTCGCCGCCGCCGGAGTGGAACTTCGACCGGCTCCCGACCGTGGACGGGCGCGATCCGCTCTGGGAGGTCAAGCGGCAGCGGGGTGGCCAGCTGCCCGAGCCGGAGGTGGGGACCGGGGCCGGCATCCACCTGCCGAACCCCTCGTACTGGCCGCTGATCACGGCCATCGGAGTGACGGCGATCTTCGTGGCCATCATGATGTCCCCCAAGTGGGGCGCGTGGGGGATCGTGGTGGCCGTGTCGCTGCTGTTCTTCGGGCTGTACAACTGGCTGTTCGAGAAAGGCTACTCCGAGTTCAGCACGCCGTCCCAGGGAGGCCACTGAGTGTCGGACCACGCGCACGCCCTGGAGACCTACACCGGGCTCGACAGCCGCAAGCTGGCGATTTGGACCTTCATCGGATCAGAGTGCATGTTCTTCGCCACCCTGATCTCGAACTACCTGGTGAACAAGGGCCGGAATCTGGTGGGCCCGTTCGCCCACGAGCCGTGGACCGATCCGGCGACGGGCCAGGTGATGGAGCCGATCATCGAGATTCCGCTGGTCACGCTCGGCACCGCACTCCTGCTGTTCAGCTCGCTGTTCGTGGTGCTCGCGCTCTACGGGGCGCAGAGGGGCAACCGCCGCATGCTGCTGATCTGGCTCGGCGCCACGCTGTTCTGCGGGATCTTCTTCGTGGGCATGCAGGTGTACGAGTTCACCCACTTCGTGAACAAGGGGCTCACCCTGCAGCGCAACATGTTCGGGGCGAGCTTCTTCGTCCTGACCGGGTTCCACGGCACCCACGTGACGATCGGGGTGATCTGGCTGGCCACGATGTTCTATCTCGCCGTGCGGGGAAAGCTGCCCCCCGAGCGGTCGGTCAATCTGGAGATGGCGGCGCTGTACTGGCACTTCGTGGACGTGGTGTGGATCGTGATCTTCCCCGTCGTGTACCTGATCAGGTGAGGACCGGCCGATGACTGCCCACGTACCCGCGCAGGAGCACGCCCACGACCACCCGACCCCGGGCACGTACGCCAAGATCGGCCTGGTCCTGTTCGTCCTCACCGCCCTCGAGGTCGGCCTCTACGAGTTCACGTTCGGCGAGCAGGCCGGCGCCCTCGGCCATCAGATCGAGCCGTTCTTCATCCCACTGCTCCTGATTCTCTCGGCGGTGAAGTTCGCGCTGGTCGCGATGTACTACATGCATCTGAAGAACGACAGCAAGCTCTTCAGCGGGGTGTTCGTGTTCCCGCTCCTCATCGCCATCGTCGTGATTCTGGCGCTCGTCATTCTCCAGGCGTACCACTGGGCCTTCGCCCGATCGGGCTGACGCCGCTGCCGCTCGCGCTCCTGCTCGGCCTCGACGAGCGATCTCGACCCATGGGCCCGTACGAATGGGCCTGGTCGCTGCACCCCAGCGTCCTGATAGGCACCGGGCTCCTCGGTGCCTTGTACTTTTGGGGCATCGGGCCGCTGCGGCGCCGCTTCGACCTGGGGCCGTCGCCCGCGGCGTGGCAGGTCGCGTCGTTCTGCGGGGGGCTGCTGGTGCTGCTCCTGGCGCTGAACGGCCCGATGCACGACCTGAGCGACTACTACCTGTTCTCCGCCCACATGGTGCAGCACCTGCTGCTCACCCTGCTGCTGCCGCCGCTGCTGATCGCGGGCACGCCGGGTTGGCTCCTGCGGCCGCTGGTCCGGCGTCCGGCCGTGCGCGCCGTGGCCCGGGTCCTGACCAAGCCGGTCGTGGCGGCCCTGCTCTACATCGTCACCATCACGGTCTGGCATCTGGCACCGTTCTACGACCTGATGATGCGGAGCCACGACGTGCACATCGCCACGCACCTCATGTTCATCGTGGCGGCGACCATCCTCTGGTGGCCGGTGATGAGCACGGTGCCGGAGCTGCCCCGGCTGCCCTACGGGATGGGCATGCTGTACCTCTTCCTGGTCGGCATCCCGATGCAGGTCGTGGCGGCCCTGATCACGCTCTCCGACGAGGTGCTGTATCCCTGGTATGCCGCCGCGCCGCGGACCTGGGGCCTCACCCCGCTCGACGACCAGCAGCTCGGCGGCCTGCTCATGTGGGTACCGGGCAACCTGTGGATGTTCCTGGCGATCGGCGTGTTGTTCCTGAAGTGGGCCAAGGAGACGGAATGACCCGCATGGCGGCCGTGGCCCTGGGCCTTTTCGTGGCCGCCGGATCGCTGACTTCCACTATCTGCGCGGCGCAGCAGCCGGCGACTCCCGATTTCGACGTGCTCGGGGTGGAGGCTGCCGAGCGGCTCGGCGAGTACATCCGGATCCGGACGGTCAACCCGCCGGGGAACGAGACCGCCGGGGCGAAGTGGCTCCAGCAGGTGCTCGCGCGGGAAGGGATCGCGGCCGAGATTTTCGAGTCCTCGGCGGGCCGGGGCAACCTCTACGCCCGGCTCCCGGGCAACGGCTCCAAGCGGCCACTCGTACTCCTGAGCCACATCGACGTGGTGCCGGCGACCGACTCCGCCTGGAGGGTGGGCCCCTGGTCGGGTGAGACCCGGATGGGTGCGGTATGGGGCCGGGGCGCGCTGGACATGAAGGGCACCGGCATCGTGGAGCTGATGACCATGGTGGCCCTCCGGCGCCGCGGCGTGCCGCTCTCGCGGGACATCATCCTCGTGGCCAACGCCGACGAGGAGACCGGCTCGTCCGGCGCCGAATGGTTCACGCGGGAGAAGCGGGCCCTCCTGCGCGATGCCGAGTTCCTGATCAACGAGGGCGGACACAACCGCCTGGGAGCCGACGGACGCACGGAGTACTACGGCGTCGGCGTCACGGAAAAGGTGCCCTACTGGCTCCGCATCACGGCGCGGGGCACGCCCGGCCATGGGTCCATTCCCCGTCCGGACAACGCGGCCGAACGGATCGCGCGCGCGCTGGGCCGGATCGCGGCGTACCGGACGCCGATCAAGCTGACGCCGCCGGCCGAGCGGTATTTCAAGGACCTCGCGACCCGGGAGCGCGACCCCAGGAGGCGGAAGTGGTTCGCCGATCCGGCCTCGGCGCTCCGGGACCCGGTGGCGGTTCGGTTCTTCACCGCGAACCTCTACTACAACGCGATTCTCCGGAACACGATCAGCATCACCGTGCTGCACGGCTCCGAGAAGACCAACGTGATCCCGCCCGAGGCCAGCGCGGAGCTCGACGTGCGGCTCCTGCCAGGCGAGCGGCCGGCCGATTTCGTGCGGGAGCTGCGCCGGGTCATCGCCGACTCCTCGGTGGAGATCACGCCGCTCCGGCCGGAGCGCGAGGCCACGACGTCACCGCTCGGCGGGCCGCTGATGGAGGCCATCAGGCAGGCGGTCGAAACGATGGAGCCGGGCGCGCTCATCACCACGCCGATGCTGACGGGCTACACCGACAGCTACTACTACCGGGCCATCGGAATCGGCGCATACGGCTTGAGTCCGTTCCGGCTCAGCGAGGAGGACGCCCGCACCGTGCACGGAAACGACGAGCGGGTGACGGTGGAAAATCTTCGGTTCGGCGTGGAGTTCTTCTATCGGATCGTGGAGCGGGTGGCGCGGTAGGCTTCGTCGCTCGATCTGGCCGGGACCCCTCCCCGACCCTCGCGGGTGGCGCCGCAGGGAGGCCGTACCGCTGCCGACCCCTCCCCGCGGCGCC
>JACDHV010000217.1 GCA_013820855.1 Gemmatimonadales bacterium
TGCCAGCGTCGACCCTCCGGCCCGCAGATCCGACGTATGCTCCACCTGGTGTTCGGGTGAGCTTCGCGGACGCGTTTCCCTTCCTGCTGATCTCCGAGGAGTCGCTTACCGACCTCAACAACCGGTTGCGCGCGCCGGTAACGATGCTTCGCTTTCGACCCAACCTGATCATTGCCGGCGGAGAGCCGTTCGTGGAGGATCGATTGAAGGCCTTCACGATCGGTAGTCTCGCGTTCGAGCGCGTGAAACCCTGCGACCGGTGCGTGGTCACCACCATCGACCAGGCGACGACGGAACGCAGCCAGGAACCGCTTCGAACCCTCGCTACCTACCGCAAGGTGCAGGACAAGGTGTTCTTCGGGCAGAACGTCGTGCACCACGCGACGGGCCGGCTGCGCGTCGGAGAGCCGGTCCGGGTGTAAATTCCCGCGCCATGGAAGTCCAGATCTTCGGCATCCGCAAGAGCTCCGACACCCGCAAGGCGCTCCGCTTCTTCGCCGAGCGCCGCGTCAAGACCCATTTCGTGGACCTCCAGGAGCGCCCCGCCTCCCCTGGTGAGCTCCGGCGCTTCGCGCAAAAGTTCGGCGTCCAGGCGCTGGTGAACCGCGAATCCCGCCGCTATGCCGACCTCGGCCTCGCCGCCGCACGGCTGAGCGAGGACCGGTGGCTCGACAAGCTGGTCGAGGAACCGCTCCTCCTCCGCATGCCGCTGGTCCGGCGGCAGCAGCAGCTCTCGCTCGGCGAGGCCGAAGCCACCTGGCGTGAGTGGACCGACCGGTGACCCAGATCGCCTTCGCCAGCGTCACGGTGGAGTTCGGCGCCACCCGCCTGCTGGAAAACGTCACCTTCACCATCTCGCGGGGCGAGCGCTGGGGCATCATCGGTCGGAACGGTGCGGGGAAGACCACACTCTTTCGCCTCGCCACCGGAGAGCTGGTGCCGACCGCGGGCAGCGTCTCGCGGGCCACGGGCCTGACCACGTCGCTGATGGACCAGCAGCGCGACTTCGCCGAGGCCGCTACCGTCTGGGAAGCGGCCGCGGGGCCGTTCCGCTCGTTGCTTGATCTCGAGCGCTCGCTGGCCGAGCAGGCGGTCGCGCTCGCCGAGGCCGGCGACCGGCTGACCGAGCAGGCGCTCGCCCGGTACGACCGGGACCTCGAGCGCTTCCAGCGGGAGGACGGCTACAGCATCGCCGCCCGCATCGATGCCGTGCTCCATGGACTGGGATTCGACCCAGACGAGGCGCGCCGTCGCGCCCTCGATGGACTGAGCGGCGGCGAGCGCGGGCGCCTGGGGCTCGTGCGCCAACTGGTGGCTCCGGCCGACCTCCTCCTGCTCGACGAGCCGACCAATCATCTGGATCTCGAGACCACGCGCTGGCTGGAGAATTACCTCCGCCAGCTCGACGCCACGGTGCTGGTGGTGAGCCACGATCGCGCCTTTCTCCAGGCGGTGGTGGATTACGTGCTCCACCTGGAAGCCGGCACCGCGGTCGCCTACGCGGGCGACTACGAGGCCTTCATCCGCCAGCGGGCCGAGCGCCGCCTCTCGCAGCAGCGCGCCTTCGCCAAACAGTCGCGAACGCTTGCCGCGGAGGAGGACTACATTCGCCGGAACATCGCCGGCCAGAACAGCGCCCAGGCCAAGGGCAGGCGGCGGCGCCTGGAGCGGGTGGGCCGGCTCAGCGCGCCATCCGGTGAGGACGGGGCGATGGCGCTGCGCCTCGCCGCCGACGAGCGGGGCGGCGACCAGGTGCTGGTCGCGTCCGGCGTCCGCCTGCAGGTCGAGAGCCGGACGCTGATCCGCGACTTCTCGGCCCGGGTCGGCCGTGGCGACCGCATCGGCCTCGTGGGACCCAACGGCGCCGGCAAGTCGACGCTCATTCGCGCCATCGTCGGCGACCGGGCGCCGGACGCCGGGGAGATTCGCGTCCCCGACTCGGTGCGCATCGCCCACTACCGGCAGGACCTCGCGCAGGTGCCGCAGGACCGCACGCTCTACGAGATCATCGCCGGACTCCGCCCGTCCTGGGGCAGGGGACCGATTCAGGGGCATCTCGGCCGGTTCGGATTCTCCGGCGATTCGGTCCAGCGGGGGGCGGCGACCCTGTCGGGTGGGGAGACGGCGCGCGTCGCGCTCGCGATGATGATGCTGTCCGGCGCGAACTTCCTCATCTTCGACGAGCCCACCAACCACCTGGATGTCGAATCCATCGAGGCCCTCGAGGACGCGATCGAGGAGTTCGACGGCAGCGTCCTGCTGGTGAGCCACGACCGGGCGCTGCTCCGCGCGCTCACGACGCGCATGTGGGTCCTCCACCGGGAGCGGATCACCGACTTCGACGGCGGCTTCGCGGACTGGGAGGTGGCGAGCGCCGAGCGGGAGCACGCCGCGGCGGTCGCCGCGAAGGAGGAGGAGGCCTCCCGCCGCGTACGGGAGCGAAAGACGACCCGCGTCCCCGACGACGACCGCCGGAGCCGGCACTCGGTTCGCCGCACCGCCGAGCGCACGGTCGCCGAAGCCGAACAGCGGGTCGCCGACCGCGAGCGGCAGGTGGCGGACCTCGGCGCGCAGCTCGAGGATCCCGCCCTCTACCTGGCCCCCGACGGACCGGAGCGTGCCCACCAGTTGGGTATCGAGCTCGAACGCGCCCGGGTCGAGCTGGAATCGGCGTTCGCGGAGTGGGAAGCCGCCACCCGCGCGCTGGAGTCGATCGGCTGACCGAGGCGCGGCGCTGGCGCGTCCTCGCCCTGTTGGCGCTGGCCGAGGTACTCGGGATGTCGGTCTGGTTTTCGGCCAGCGCCGTCTCCGACCAGTACCGCGCCATGTGGCAGCTCAGTGCCGCCGAGGCCGGGTGGCTCACCACGGTGGTGCAGCTGGGATTCGTGGTGGGCACGGCGGCGGCGGCGGTGCTCAACCTGGCCGACCTGGTTCCCTCCCGCTGGTACTTCGTCGTCTCCGCATTGCTGGCGGCCACCGCCAACGCCGCTCTGGTGGAAGCCGGAGATTACCGCACCGCGCTCGCCTGCCGCTTCGCCACCGGCGTCTGTCTCGCCGGCGTCTATCCCCCCGCCATGAAGATGGCCGCCACCTGGTTCCGCACCGACCGCGGGCTCGCGATCGGGGTGATCGTGGCGTCGCTGACGGTCGGCAAGGCCGCGCCCTACCTGGTGCGCTCCACCGACGCGAGCGGAATGCGCACCGTCGTGCTCGCCGCCTCGACCGGCGCAGTGCTGTCGGCCGTCCTCGTGGCGGTGGGCTACCGCGACGGCCCCTTCGAGTTCGCCCGGCGGCCGTTCTCGTGGCGTCTCGTCGCCAGCGTCGTCCGGCACCGGGAAACCCGGCTCGCGACGTCGGGTTACCTCGGGCACATGTGGGAGCTGTACGCCATGTGGACCTGGGTGCCCATCTTCCTCGCCGCGAGCGCCACCGCCCGCGCGGCGGAGGGCCACCCGGTTCCGGCTTCGGCGGTATCCCTGCTTGCATTCGGCGCCATCGCCGTCGGCGGGCTCGGGGCCGTGTGGGGCGGCTGGGCCGCGCGGAGCCTGGGGTACGCCCGCGTCGTCACCATTGCGATGGCGGTGAGCGGGCTCTGCTCGCTCGCGGCGGGGCTCTTCTACGGCGCCAGCCTGTGGATCCTGGCCCCGTTCGTGCTCGTCTGGGGCTTCTTCGTCGTCGCCGACTCGGCCCAGTTCAGTGCCATGGTGACGGAGCTGTCGCCGGCGCACGCCGTGGGTACCGCGCTCACCCTGCAGACCTCGCTCGGATTCCTCCTCACGATGGTGACCATTCAGATGATTCCCGCGCTGGTCGAAGCAGGGGGGTGGCCGCTCGCCTTTCCCGTGCTGGCGCTCGGCCCGGCGGTCGGCATCGCGGTGATACGGCGCTTGGGCAGAGGAAGAAGCGCGTCGAGCGGGCTTTGACGGCTCCCCGGGTGCAAGTACCTGCTTGCGTACAGCAGCCACCTTTTCTATACTCGCCGCCATGAACGTCAGGGATCAGCTCCTGGTCGCCGCCGCGCAGGTCTACGCCGAGGGCGGATACCACGGCGCGACGACACGCAGAATCGCCTCCGCCGCGGGCGTCAACGAGATCACCCTGTTCCGGCATTTCGGCAGCAAGGAGACGCTGCTGCGCGAGGCGCTCGCCCGGTGCCAGGCGGAGAGCGCCACGCCACTTCCCGAAGAGCCGCGCGATCCCGTCAGCGAGCTCACCGACTGGAGCCGCTCGCATCTTCGCGACCTCCAGGTCCGGGCCCCTCTCATCCGCACCTGTCTGGGCGAGTTCGCCGAGCGGCCCGACCTGGTGACTCCCGAGATCAGCTGCCCGGTGCGCGCCGTGCGCGCCCTGGCCGCCTATCTCGCGCGTCTCAAGCAGCGCAAGCTGGCCGCCATCTCGTTCGACGAGCGGGTCGCGGCGACGATGCTCGTGGGGGTCCTCTTCTCCGATGCGGTGGGCCGCGACCTCGTGCCCGACATGTACAGCGGCGATCCCGACGAGGCGCTCACCGAGTACGTGGCGCTGTTCCTCCGAGGAATCGGCGTGGACACGAGTGGCGATCGAGGTGGCGCATGAGATTCGTCATTCCGGCCGTTGCCCTTCTCGCCTTCGCCGTGACCCCAACCTCGGCGCAGGAGCCGCAGGCCGCCGCCGCGAAGCCGCTCTCCCTGGTGGAGGCCCTGGAGATCGCCGAGCGCGAGAGCGAAGCCGTCGGCATCGCACGGGGCGACCTGGCGCGGGCGGAAGGGGAGCGACGGCAGGCGCGCAGCGCCTACTATCCCCAGCTCGCCGGCTCCGCCTCCTACACCCGCACACTCCGGAGCCAGTTTTCCGCGCTCCAGGACGGCGACGGCGGACCGGCCGCCCCGGTGCCCGAGGAGTGCGCTGCGTTCGCGCCCCGGCCGGGACTTCCGGTCGAGGAGCGGCTGGACTCGCTGGAAGCGGCGGTCGAGTGCGCGAGCAACGCCAACCCGTTCGCCGGGCTGGGCGACGATCTCCCGTTCGGGCGGGAGAACACCTACCGGCTGGGACTCTCGTTCTCGCAGACGCTCTTCAGCGGCGGCCGCGTCGCCGGCCGGACCCAGGCCGCCAACGCCAACGTCCGAAGCGCCACCCTCGGCGTCACCGCCGCGCGGGCCCAGCTCCTGCTCGACGTGACCCAGGCCTACTACGACGCGGCGCTGGGAGACCGCCTGGTCACGATCGCACAGGCGACCCTGGAACAGGCGGACACCACGCTGGGCCAGGCCCAGCTCGCCCGGGAGGTCGGCAACCAGTCGGAGTTCGACCTCCTCCGCGCCCGGGTGACCCGCGACAACCAGCGTCCGGTCGTGATCCAGCGGCGGGCGGCACGCGACCTCGCCTATTACCGCCTCAAGAACCTGCTCAACCTCCCCTTGGAGCAGCCGCTGGCGCTCACCAGCGAGCTGGTGGACACCGCGATGGTGCGCACCACTCGTCTCGTCGAGCTGGTGGAGACGCCGGCGGATACCACGACCGACGCGCGCGCGCCCGTGCTGCAGGCGCACGAGGCGGTGAAGTCCCAGCAGGGGCTGCTCCGCGCGGCCCGGGCGCAGCG
>JACDHV010000042.1 GCA_013820855.1 Gemmatimonadales bacterium
GAGTACCGGTGATGGTTATAGCTGTAGTACTCCGGATCGGCACGGAGGCGCTCTTCCTCGCCGGCGAGTCGCTCGTCCTCCCGCTCGATCGCCTCGGCGAAGGGGAGCGTCTCCCGGCCGTCCCGGATCTCGTGCTGGTAGTGCGAGAGGGCCCGGTCCACCGGATTGCGAAGCAACGCCACGAGCTTCGCCTCCGGCAAGAGGCGCGCGGCCCGGGCGGGCGCCTGCGGATGCAGCAGGTAGTAGGGCGAGGCGTCCAGCGTCAGCGCGCCGTCGCGCAACCGGTAGCGGTAGGGAAAGCGCCCCCGGTACCACCTGACGCCGCGCTCGTAGTGAAGATCGAAGTAGTGGATCTCCTTGCCGAACGACGGCAGGACGTCGGGATGACGGACGAGGTAGTTGAAGAGCGAAGTGGTCCCACTCTTCTGGGCGCCGATGATGAGAGCGGAGGGCAGCCCCCGGAGCGGTGCCGTGAGCGTGCGGTAATCCGCCCGAAGCCGTCGCAACGGAGCCTTCACCGGCTCCAGAAGCGTCGCTCGATGACTCCCTCGGGCGCCGGAGGTGCCGGAGCGGCTCACTTCGAGTTGGTCTCCGCGGCGGGCGCCAGGCTCTCGCCGGGCCCCGCCGGAGCGGCCTTGCGGCGAGCGCCCCGGCGCCGGAGAAGCTGCTGCCCGTGACCGACGGCCCAGATGCCGTGGGCGCCGAGGAACGTCTCGGGGCGCACCCGGGAAACCAGGATCGTCCCTGCGGCCGCCGCGAGGCCGGCCGCGACCAGCAGCGGGATGGTCCCGACGTGGGCGGCCCGCCCCCAATGCGCCACGGACGCGGCCGAGGCGCCGACGACCGCGGCCTGCAACGTGGCGGGCACCTGCGCCCGGGCGAAGCGCGCCCAGGAGAGCCCCGTCACCGACCTGCTGAGGGCGGCCATGCTGAGCCAGTTGAGCCCCATGGCGACGGAGACGGCCACCGCCACCCCTCCGACACCCCAGTGCTGCCCGATGATCGCTCCAACCACCACCATGGCGGCGTAGGCATGCTGGAGGAGAGCCCGCATGTACACCTCGCCGGCCGCCTTGGTGCACGCATCGCTGATTTTGCTGCTCATGCGGAACAGGAGGCCGATGCTGAACAGCCGGAACGGCAGCACCACGTCGCCCCATGCCGGGCCGAGCACGACCGCGATGAACTCCGGCGCCAGGACCCAGAGAAACGCGCTCAGGGGTAGCGCCACGAAGGCGACGATCGCGAGCGCGCGCTCGTAGGCATTGGCGAGGCGATCGCGCTCGTCCTGCACCTGGGACATCACGGGGAAGAGCACGCGGTTGACGATCCGGCCGAACGCCGACGCCGGCATCACCATCAGATTGTACGCCCGCCCGTAGACGCCCAGCGCCGCTGGCCCCAGCCACCGACCCACGACCAGATTGTCGCCCTGCTGGGAGAGCAGGGTGCCGATCTGCGCCATCGAATGCCCGAACCCGAAGCCGAGCAGGTCCCGCGCGGCACGGCGGTCGAGGCTCGGACGTACCGAATGCCTGGTGGCGGCGTACATCGCGACGGTGCGCACCATCACCTGCGCCAGGTTCGCGGCCACCAGGGCCCAGACCCCGTACCCCATCCAGGCCAGAACCACTCCGACCAGCGCATAGCCCAGGACGTACGCTCCGACGTCCAGGGCGATGTACAGGCGAAAGCGCAGCTCGCGGGTGAGGATCGATTTGGCGACTGTGTTCAGCCCGTCGAGCGGGAACAGGAACGCCACCGCCCGAAGAATCGGCTCCAGCTCGGGCATGCGGTAGAATCCCGCGATCGTCGAAGCCCCGAACCACACGATGGCGCCGAGCAGAACACCGAGCACGGCGGAGAGCGTGACCGCAACCCGCACGTGGGTCCGGTGCAGCTCGCGCCGCTGGATGATCGCCGGACCGACGCCCACCTGGGAGACGATCTGCGAACAGGCGATGACGACCGTCGCGGCGCCCATCAATCCGAACTCGGCGGGCGTGAGAAGCCGTCCGAGTGCCATGATGGCGGCCAATTGGACGATCACCTGCACGCCAGTGCCGGAGAACGTCCAGAACATGCCGCCGATCGCCCGGCCGGTCAGCCCGCGTGGCGCTCGCGCCCGCCCGTTACCGGGCGGAGGCGAAGCGGACTGCTCCGGCCTCATGGACGGAACCCTGCTGCGCTCCGCCCCGTGAATGGCTCTGCTATCGCGTGTGCCGTCATCGTCGCGGATGAGTGGATGTCGAGGAACAATCCCATACGAAAGCGCAGGTTCCATGCCCTGCCCCACCCGGGCGATACGGCGGGGCCGCGTGACTCATACAACCCTTGCCGCAGGAACGGCTTAGCCGCTGCGTGCCCGGCCGGCTCCAGACCGGCAGCGGCCCGCCGCCAGGGCAACTCGAGGAGGGCAATCTACTACGGACGGTCGGCCAGGTGGGTGGGGGGCGAGGAGGCCGCGCGGCCGGTCGAGTCAGGGCGGAGGATCATGGCCAGACATAGCCCATATTGCGGCTCGTCGGTCCCGCGATCCGCGCGATGGTGGATACCTCGGCGTCGCCCAGGCTGGTCTGCCAGGAGAGATCCTCCTGAATCTCCCCCAGACCCTTCATGCGCATCTTGTTCCCGATGATGTGACTCACGGAGTCGCGGAATCCATGCTGCATCCTCGGCGGCCCGATTCCCAGGAACTCGGAGATCCGCTCCATGACGCCCGCGGGATCGGCGCAGAGCGCCTCGTAATGGAGCGACAACCAGGATTCCTGCGGCAGATATCGCCTCACCCGGGCGGCCTCGACGTTGGCATGGGCCCACTGCCGGGCGGCGGTGGCTACGTCCACGCCCGTGTGCTTCATGATGCTCGCCGAGTTGCCGCGCGGGTCCCTGACGAGATGGATCACCTTGACGTCGAGCATCGGAAGGCGGGAGAGATATTTCGGTCGCTGGTGATCGCGGGCGGTGTCGACGAACACCGTCTTCCCGGTGCGCTCCAGGACCGCCGAGGCCAAGCTCCAGGTGTTCCACCCCATGCGGGTAACCGCCGCTCGGGCGCCGGGCACGATCGAGACGACCGCATCGCGAATCCGATTGAGCGGCCCCGATTTGAGCGAGCGAGCGAGCAAGGCGTTCGCCACATGATGGCGCGACAGCCGGAGGTGCGTGTTCCAGAAGTTGGTTTCGAACACGTTGACCGGATGGCCGAGGGCCCGGGTTCTCGCCTCGATGTGATTCCAGAACGCGCAGGTCCGGAACAGCTCGCCGCAGGAGCACCGATAGGTGGACAAATCGGTTCGCCGGATCAGTCCGGTGGCGGCGCCGACGGACGCGCAATCCGGATGCTCGTTGAGCAGAGATCCGAGCAGGGTGGATCCGGTAAAGCGGCATCCCGGCAAGCAGACGTACCGCACAGGGGTGGCCGCGGCGTCCGCGGACTCGTTCGCTGAAACCAAGTGCTCGGATCCCTTTCGATGAGTCCGTCTCACCCGTGCCGGTGAGGTGTCTCGGACGATTGTGTCCTTCAGCGGCACACCAGCCTCAGCCCGCGACCGTCTCCGCCCTCACCGCCCCCTCGATCAGGCGCAGATAGTTGTCGACCGCGGCGTCCCGGGTAAACGGCATCAGTGCCTCCGGAGGAACGGCACTCACCGGTCCCTCCAAGGCCTGGATCATGGCCCGGGCGAGCGCCGGGGCATCGCCCACCGGCACGAGGGCGCCCAAACGGCCGTCGTCCAGTATCTCCCGGGGCCCGCTGGGGCAGTCCGTCGAGACGACTCGGGTGCCTACGGCGAGCGCCTCGATCAGAACCGTCGGAAGGCCCTCCCAGGCGGAGGAGAGCACGAAGAGCGCGGAGTTGGCCATGAATGCCATGGCATTGTCCCGGAAGCCGGGAAGCGCAACATCGCCGGCGAGCCCCAGCTCCTGGATCAACGCCACCAAGCCCGGACGGTCCTCCCCTTCCCCGAGCACGATCAGCCGGGCAGGGCGGCCCCGCCTCACCTCGGCAAACGCCCGGATCAGGGTGTGGAAGTCCTTCTGGCGGGTCAGGCGACCAACGGCCAGAATGACGGGGGGCTGCCCCGCGTCGAACCAGGGATGATCGGGCGGCTTCCGGGCGAGCGCCAGAAGGTGGGGTGTGATCACCGGATTGTAGACCACCTCCACCCGCTCGCGGGACAATCCCGATATACGGACCAGGTCGTCGGCGGCACCGCGCGAGACGGCGACGATGCTCCCGGCCAGCGGGTAGAACGTGCGAAGCAGCCGCATCGACAGCCGGCCGGCCAGTCCGCCCTGATCGGGGGTGGATTGGGACATCGTATTGTGGACCGTCACCATGACCGGAGTCGAGCGCCGGGCGAGCCTCGCCGACCAGAGGGCGATCAGGTTGGCATGGCTCATCGACGAGACGAGCACCCTGGGTCGCTCACGCCGCAGGTAGCCGGTGAGCGGAAGTATGCTCTCGCGCAGGCGGCGGACTCCGAGGTCGACCACCCGCACCGCCGGCGGCAGATCGTCGAGAAAAACCCCCTCCGCCGTCGCGAGCACGACGTCCACCGGAATGCCCCGCTCGGTGATCCCCTGTGCCAGATTGACGATCACCCGCTGCGCGCCCCCACCGCGCACCGACGGGAGGAAGAACGCGATGGGTGATCGAGGTTGCGATGTCGCGGGCCCGGCCGGCGCCATCGTCATCGAAGCTCGGGGGGGCGGGGTACCGGAGGGCGCCGCCCCACGCCGCCGGAGCAGGAAGGGGCGGATCGGTGCATGGGGCTAGAGCGTGGCGGTGTCGGCGATCCTCTCGGCCAGGCCCGGATCACCGTACCCGTACCGGAGCAGATCTTCGCGCAGCAGGTGGTCGAGAATGGTCTGCTGGCCATGCGTCAGGTCGTCCCGCCAGCGGTTGCTCGTGCTCCGAATCGATGCCGCCCGGACGCCCCGCTCGAACTCCGCGGACTGCGGCAGCTCGGCGAACTCCAGCACCTGCCGGTACGTCTCCACGGGCTGCTCGCAGAAGTCCTCGTACTTGACCTCGCAGAAGAGCTTCGGATCCAGTGCCCGCCGGGCCGCCTCGATGGCCCGCATCTGGATGCGCCATTCGATGCCGGCCAGAGCGGTAAACGAACGGTCGTAACTCTCCCATATCGCCTGGTCCTCCGGAGAGAGCAGACCGGCGCGCCAACCCTGCGGCCCATACCACCCGCGCCAGAAGTTCACGTGGAGCAGCGAGCTGGCGACCGCGCGCCCGTCGCGAACGATGTGGATGAACTTGGCATCCTCGAAGATCTCGTTCAGGAATCCGATGCGCGGCCAACCGGTGATCTTGATCAGCAGGCGGTCGCGCTGGGCCGAGAGCATCGGCTCGAAAGCCGCACGCACCTGCTTCTTGACCCTGGCGCTCACGTCCGATCGGACGAGGTCCCGGCATGGCTCGGAGAAGCCGTAGGCATGCCGGTCCCAGAAGCGGTAGTTCTCGCCCGGCCGGATGGTCCCCCCGAAGAGCCGGCGCACGAGCGGGTTTCCCAGCGCGGTGACCGCCCAGCGGTTCCACACCGGCTTGTCGGGATAGCGGTAGGTGAAGCCCGACAGCCACATCAGCCGGGGATGATGCGCCAGCAAGCGGTGGAACAGGGTCGAGCCGCAGCGTCCCGTTCCCAGGATGATGATCGGTTTGGTGATCTTCGTCATCGGCCGGTTCGTCACTCTCCCATGACCATCGCTCATGAGGTCGGCTTTGGCATCGCCGGCCCTTCGGCCCGCCTCGCGCTGCGCCCGGATTCCGGCAGGGCTGGGTGCACGATCCATGCCCCGCAACGGGCGGGGACGAGCCAATTTCGGGCCAGGCAACCCGCTCACACAGGCCGAGTTCCCTCTTCGGCCGCTTGACCACGGAACCTGGCCAGGGCAATCTACCACACTCACTTGGGAGACGGGCACCCATGCCCGGACGGCGGTCGACTCGGCCCGCGGCAGTGGCGGCCGTGCCCAAAGTGGCCAGCCGGGGGCCACTGTGGTCCTGCCGCTACATCGTGTCCCGCCGCGGTTCCCATCGCGCACGGATCCTGGAGCAACCAGCTTGGCCGCAAGACCGAACTTCTTTCTCGTGGGCGCCCCCAAGTGCGGCACAACCGCACTCTACGAATACCTCCGGCCCCACCCTCGCGTCTTCATGCCGGAGCTCAAGGAGCCCCATTTTTTTGCCCGGGACCTCGGCACGTATCCCCGGATCAAGACCACGGAGGCATACACGAGGCTCTTCGCGGAGAGCACCGAGCGACACCTGGCACTGGGGGAGGCGTCGGTCTATTACCTGCGCTCTTCGGTGGCGATTCCCGCGATTCGCGACTTCAACCCCGAGGCCAGGATCATCGCCATGTTCCGCAACCCGGTGGACATGGTGTACTCCCTTCACTCTCAGCTGCTGCACGTCTCGGAAGAGACCGTCGAGGATTTCGAGAGCGCATGGCGCCTGCAGGAGCGGCGCGCGCGCGGCCTCGACCTGCCGCCGAAGGTCCGCTCGCCGCTGCTGATTCAATACGCCCAGGTCGGCCAGTTCGGAACCCAGGCACAGCGGGTGCTGTCGACATTTCCCGCCGCGCAGGTCAAGCTGCTGCTGTTCGACGACTTTGCCGCGTCACCCCAGCGGGTCTACGACGAGGTCATCGACTTCCTGGGGATTCCGCACGACGGCCGGAGCGAGTTTCCCCGAATCAACGAGAACAAGCGCTCGAGGGTGGCGTGGCTGCGACGATTCTACCGCAAGCCGCCACCCGCGCTTCGCGCCACGATCCGCAGCCTCAAGGAGAAGGTGGGGGGCGAGGGTATTGGCGCCCTGAAGAAGAGGATCGTCGCGCTCAACACGGTGCGGGAGCGCCGACCCCCACTCTCGCCCGCGCTGCGGGCCGAGCTGGTGGAGACCTTTCGCGACGAGGTGGCCCTGCTGGCTCGCCTCATGAACCGGGATTTGAGTCACTGGACCTAGGCCGTCAGAGCCAGTGCTCCAGGCTCCGGCCGATGAGCTGCGAGGTGCGGAGGATGTCCTGGCGCAGAGGCGCCGTCAGCTCCCGCTTCAGCTCCGGAGGGAGCGCCGGCGGCTTTCGCATGTTTCGCGTGCGGAGCCGCCGGATCCAGTTCGCCGCCTGGACCGGCACCCACGGCTTGACCGCGGACACGATGGGGCCGCTGGTGAGGAACCCTTCCAGCAGCGTGCTGGCCGGGATCCCCCCGGGGGCGTGCGGGGTGTCGAAGTCGGGGATGAAGGAAGGGTCGAGCTCGAGAAACCGATAGACCTCCTGCACGGCCCGCACCGGGCTCGGCTTGAAGTCGTCGATCAGCAGCACGTGGATCCGCTCTCGCGGGAAGGTTTCGTAGTACCGCGCCAGCTGGTCGTGGTACCGGCTGACCTGCATCCACCGTGAATCGGGGCGTGCCCATTCCGCCGAAGTGGTCAGGTCCCGCGCCGAATCGAAGCGGCGGCCCCGCCGACGCAGGTACATCAGATAGTCGGAGTAGGCGCGCTCCACCGGTTGCCGAAGGCTGCAGATGATTCGGGCAGCGGGCAGCAGCTCCCTGATCCGGCCGGCCGCCTGGGGGCACTCGAGATAGATCGGCGAGGCCTCACCGATGGCCGTCGCTCCGGCGGCACCCGCGAAGAGCCCCTCGTAGGCGGCCAGCGACTTGACCGGAAAGCGATGCACGTCCGGATCGCCGTACAGCAGCCGTCCCTCGCCGTCCAGGCCGTAGGCGAAGTAGTTGGCCTCCTTCACCCGGCTCATGAACACCGCGGGGTGCTCGGCGAGATACCAGTACAGCGCCGTGGTTCCCGCCTTGGCCGCGCCGACGATGATGAAGGTGGGAAGCATCGAGCAACCTCGGTTACATGTACCCGTCGCGCCGCAACGTCTCCAGCCCGCCGCCGTCGGCCTTGTCCTGGGCCCGCCCCGAGCGCTCAGCGATGTTGGCGAACTTGCCCGATCGCAGCTCGAGGATGATGTCGTCCACACCGGTGGCGGCCGAGTCCACGGCATGGGTGCAGGGATAGCAGCCGAGCGAGCGATAGCGCTTCCCGGTGCCCTGGTCGTAGTAGAGTGAGACGGTCGGGATGCTCTCGCGCCGGATGTACTCCCAGATGTTGAGCTCGGTCCAGTCGAGCAGCGGGTGGATCCGCAGGTGCGTGCCGGGCGCGAACTCCGTCTTGAACTGGTTCCAGAACTCCGGGGGCTGATCGCCGACGTCCCAGCGGGACTGCGCGTTACGCGGCGAGAAGTAGCGTTCCTTCGAGCGGCTCCCCTCCTCGTCGGCCCGGGCACCGACGATGACGCCGGTGAAGGCCTCGGTATTCCGGTCCAGCTCGTAGGTCTTCTTGGTGTGGTTGAGCCGGTAGCGCGGCCATTCCCCGCTCAGCGTGTGCTTGAGGGCGTCGGTCTTGAGCGCCTTGCAGCACGCGATCCGGTCCACCCCGCCGTCGGGGAACGTCCGCTTCTCCTCGAGCGCCTCCCGGTTCTGACCGTAGATCATGGTCAGGTTCCACTCCAGGGCCAGCCGGTCCCGGTACTCGATCATCTCGGGAATCTTGAACGAGGTGTCGATGTGGATCAGCGGGATGGGCACGTGGCCGAAAAACGCCTTCCGCGCCAGCCAGAGCAGGACCGTGCTGTCCTTGCCGATGGACCAGAGCATGCCCAGGTTCTTGAAATTGGCGTACGCCTCCCGGAGAATGTGGACGCTCCGGTTTTCCAGTTGGTCGAGATGATCCATGGTCTCCGCCATCAGTGTCGCGCTCCATGCCGCTCGAGCACCCGGTCCACGCACTGGTCCACGCTCAGGGCGCGGGTGTCGAGCGTCAGCTCCGGGTTCTCGGGGGCTTCGTACGGGTCGTCGATTCCCGTAAAGTTCTTGATCTCACCGCGCCGTGCGCGGGCATACAGTCCCTTGACGTCCCGCCGCTCGCATTCCTCCAGCGGCGTGGCCACGTAGATCTCCACGAACTCGCCGCAGAGCCTTCGGATGAACTCCCGCGACTCGCGGTACGGCGACACGAACGAGGCCACCACGGTGACCCCGTGCGCCGCCAGACGGCTCGCCATGTACCCCGTCCTGCGGAGGTGCTCCTCCCGCTCGCTCCGGGTAAAGCCGGTGCTGGGGAACACCTCCCGGAGGGCGTCGCCATCGATGTATTCCACGTTCACACCCCGCTTCTCGAGCTCCTCGTGCACCCGGGTCGCGATGGTGCTCTTGCCGGACCCCGACAGGCCTGTGAACCATAGCACGGGAGCCGCGGCCCTGGTTCCCGGAGGGACCGATGGCGGGGGGCTCACAGACCGATGACGAAGCTGGTGTTCCGAAGGTCCGGCTTGTTGTAGGTGAGCGGTGACGTGCGCTCGCCTTTTCGTCCCGATTGCCGGTAGACGCAATCTCCCGCGGCCACGTCCCACTCCATCGTGGGCCCCAGGCGCGGGTAGAGGTCGGCGCGGCCTTCGGCGACCCAGCAGAACTTGAGGGAGCTGCCCGCCTTGACCCGCCGAGCGACCGGGATGGTCCGGAGATACTCCTCGAGCTCGGCCGAGGGGTGCGAGAGACTCTCCACGATCGTCAGCGGCGTTCCCGGCGCCGGCTCGGTGGAGTAGATCCGCTCGGCCGGGCCACCCTTCTCCTCCCGCCACGCGCCCTCACCTTTTACGGCCCAGTAGAGCAGGTCGAGGGCCGGCGCCTGAACCACACCGAGGACCGGCTCGCCGTTCTCGATCAGCCCCACGTTGACCGTGAATTCAGCGCGCCGCTTGATGAACTCCTTGGTTCCGTCGAGCGGGTCCACCAGCCAGAACCGCCGCCAGTCGCGTCGGGCCTCGTAGCCGGCGGCCTCGGCCTCCTCGGAGACGACCGGAGTGCCGGGGTCGAGCCGGCGGAGCCCCTCGAGCAGAATGCCATGGGCCACTTCGTCGGCGAGCGTGACGGGACTGCGGTCGTCTTTCTCCCGGACGTCCGCCGATACCGAGCCGTCGTAGTAGACCATGGTGGCGCGACCGGCCTCCCGCACGAGATCGACGACGGCCGACCGCAGCTCGCTCGTCACCATGGGCGGAAGATGACGCCTTTGTCCTGCAGGTGCGCCTTGAGGCGGTCCACCGCCTCGGGCACGGCGCCGCCGGGCAGCTGCAGGTCGCAGGCGATGTCGGTGGTGATGTTGTCGCCGGCCCAGACCGTCTCGATCCAGTCGGGCTGGACGGCGGTCTTGATGACCTCGAGGTCGTCCTGGGTGAGCTCGGCCGCGGCCACGACCAGGATGATGCCGGCGTCGAGCATCAGGTTCGCGACCTCCGCGAGACGCCGCATGTGCTCGAGCCGGTTTTCCTGCTTCCGCTCGATATCAGCGTCCACCCCGTAGAGGACGTTGCCGATGCCGAGGAAGTAGACCACCTTCCCGTCGTCGAACAGCTTGCCCTCCAGCGCCTTGGCGACGCCCTTCCGGTCGCTCTCGTGCTCGCCGGTGATCAGGATCAGGGCCGCCTTCTGGTTGTACTTCTCCGCCCGGTGCTCGGGCTGGATGATGCTCGGCTCCCACTTGTAGTTCCGGAGCATCACGCTGTCGCGCACCGCGGTCTGCCGATCGGGCATGGCCTCCCGCACGATGCCGCCGCCCCGGATCTCGTAATCGTCCACGATCACGAAGCGGCTGGTGACCGCGATGTCCGCCGCCACGTCGCAGGCGATCGCGCGATCGAGCCGCAGCACGCACTCCGCCACGTCGTGCCGCTGCACCGAGTTCCGCTGCTCGGTGGCGTCGAGCGTCGAGGCGTCCATCACCCGGAGCACTTCCTCGATTCGCGCCGTCACGCGGGCCGTTCCCAGCTTGAGCAGGTACTCCTTCCGCTTGACCATCGGCTCCTTGCCGAGCCAGAACAGGCTCACCCGCAGCCGCGTGGTGACCTGAGGCCTCGCCTCGCTCTCGACGGTCGCCACCTCACCCCGGGTGATGTAGATCTGCTCCTGCAGGGTGAAGCCCACCGCCCATCCGGCTTCGGCCCGTCCATCCACCGGCCGGTTGAACGCCTCGATGCTCTTCAGCCGGCTCTTCTTGCCCGAGGGATAGAAGATGAGCGTGTCGCCCACGCTCACGGCGCCGGAGTCGATCGTCCCGGCGATGATGCGCCGGTCGTCTCCCTGCTTGGTGAACTTGTATACGTCCTGGACCGGCATACGGAACGGCAGGGCGATGGGAGGCGGCTCGCTGTGGAACTGGTCCAGCGCATTCAGCACCGTGGGGCCCTGATACCAGGCGAGGTGAGCCGCGCGATCGGCGATGTTGTCGCCGCCGCGGGCGGAGACCGGGATGAAGCACGCCGGCCGGATGCCGACCTGCTCGAGGAACGCGCCGTACTCACGCACGATGCCGTCATACACGCCACGGTCCCAGCCCACCAGATCCATCTTGTTCACGACCACCGCGAGCTGCTTGATCCCGAGCAGCGAGACCATGTAGCCGTGGCGCCGGCTGTTCTCCTGCACGCCCTCGGCGGCGTCGATCACCAGCAGGGCCGCCTCGGCGCGGGCGGCACCGGTGATCATGTTCTTCAGGAACTCGATGTGTCCCGGCGCGTCGAGAATCAGGTAGTGCCGGAGGTCGCTCTTGAAGAACACCCGGGCGGCATCGATGGTGATGCCCTGGGCCTGTTCGTCCTTGAGCGCGTCCAGCAGGAACGCGTACTCGAACGGCTTCGAGTTGAGCTCGCACTGGGCCCGGATCTGCTCGAGCTTTCCCTCGGGGAGGGAGTGCGTGTCGGCCAGCAGACGCCCGATGACCGTGCTCTTGCCATGGTCCACATGGCCGACGATCACGATGTTCATCCGCTGCGTCGCGGCGGCGGGGGCGGCCACGAGCGGTTCGTGGGGAGCGATGGAAGACGACATCCTAGTGTGACATGCCTCCGTGAGCGTCATTGAGCCCGCAGCGCCGGGCGAGCGGTGCGCAGTTTACCCGCACCCCGCCCGAGCGGCAACGGGGGCGAGCGGCCGTGTCGCCGGACCGGACAGAGACTTCCGCTGAGGGCTGCAGCGCGGGCTCGGCGCTAGCACCGGTGGGTGTCATTGGTCCTGCGCGGCGTAGTCGTACGGGTAGTAGTAGTCGCCTTCCTTCGCGACCTCCCCACCCGGATCGTTGAGCACGGTGCCCACCACGCGCGCGCCGACGTTGGCGAGCTGCTGGTACGCCCGCTGGGCCGCGTTTCGGTCGGTGGTGCCGGCCCTGACCACCAGCAGCACGCCGTCGGTGAGCGACGCCACGATGCTGGCATCGGCCGTGGCGAGCACGGGAGGGGTGTCGAGCACGATGATGTCGAATTGCTCCTGAAGCTCTCCCAGCAGCACGCGCATGCGGGTGCCGCTGAGCAGGTTCGACGCGTTCACCGGGAGCGCGCCGCAGGTCAGGACCGAGAGTCTCGATACCGGCGTCTCGCGGATCGCCTCAATGGGTGGCGCGTCGGGGTCGGTGGAGGCCCTCAGCAGCTCCATGAGTCCGGGCGCACGCGGCAGCTGGAAGAGGCCGTGAATGCGGGGCCGCCGAATGTCGCAATCCACCAGCAACACTCGAAGCCCATCGTACGCCAGCGTGACCGCCAGATTCGCCGCGGTCATGGTCTTGCCCTCACCCGGCGCGGCGCTGGTCACGACCAGGCTCCGCAGGGTCTCGCCCCCATCCGACCAGATGAGGCTGGTGCGGAGATTCCGGAACGCCTCGATGCCGATGGAGAACGTCTGATTGCCGGTCAGGGGCGATCCCACGGCCTGCCGAGCGGACTTGCCCGACCCGAGCAGCCGGCGGAAGTGGGACTGCGCGCTGCGAGAGCCGTCGGTGATCCGCGGGATCACCGCCAGGCCGGGGACATGCAGCACCGCTTCGAGGTCTTCGGGGCGGCGCACCGAGGTGTTGAGTGCCTCGAGGATGTAAGCGATGATCAGGCCGAGGCCGAGGCCAAGGAAGAGTCCGAGCGCGACCTTCAGCGCGCCCCCGTCCAGGAGCGGCGTGGACGGCAAGGGTGCCAGAGCCACCACGTCGATGTCCCCCGCCTCGACCGCTGTCGCCATCCGGGCTCGCTGGAAGTCCGCCCGGAGCTCGTCGGACATCCGAGCGAGCGCGTCGACCCGCCGGGTAAGCCGCATCTCCTCCTCCGCCATGGCGGGCAGGAGCGACATGGAGGCACCGGTGCGCTGGCGCAGGGCGCCGAGCGCATCCACCCGGGCGTCGAGCGCGCCGATGTGGCTGCTCACGGCCTGCACCAGCTGGTCCTGGGTGGAGCTTGCGAGCGCCTTGACCTGAATCAGGTCGGGATTGTTCGGTGAGCTGCGCCAGGGGCCGGTCGTCATGGAATCGATCCGGATCTGGTACTTCAGCAGCTGCTGATAGAGCCCGCCGATGGCGGGATTGTCCGCCATGGCCGGTGACGTGGCCAGCGCGCGCAGAGCCTCCTGCCGAGATGCCTCGTCGTTCGTCTTCAGCCGCTGGAGGAGGGCGCCGAACGTGCGGCGGTCGGCGTCGAGCTCCTCGCGGCGGGCATCGAGCGTGAGCAGCGCCGATTGCTCGGCATGAAGCTTGTCCTGGGAGCTGGCGAGCTGCTGTCGGCTACGGAAGGAGCTGAGCGAGGCCTGCGCCCGCTCCAGCATGCTGTCGGTCTGCGCCAGCTGCTCCTCGAGGAACTCGCCTCTCCGGCGTGACCGCTCGCGGGCCCATTGCACGTTCAGCATCTGAAAGGCGTGCACCGCGCTGTTCACGATCCGCTGGGCCGCCCGCGGGTCCTGCGCCACAAAGCCGACGTCGATAACGTCGGTCAGCTCCCGTCGCGAGACGAGCAGGCCCGCGAGCAGCGCATCGATCGCGGCCTCCCGCGATCGGATGCCGAAGGTGGCGGTCTCCACCGCCGGGCGGGAACGCACGGCGAACTGGACCACACCCAGATTGACGGGCTGTCCGTAGGCGGCGGTCACGGCCCGCTCGCCGCGGCGCGCGCTGAGCCGGTCCTGCTGGAAGACCACCAGCACCGAGTCCCCGGCCGCGCGCGGATCGACCCGCACACCCGCCAGGTCCTCGACCATGAACTCGGGAGTCTGGCTGACGAGCTGGAGGCCGAGACTGTCCACCACCACTCCGGCGACGGTTCGGCTGCGCAACAGCTCGATGATCGACAGCATCGGATCCGCGGTGCGGCCCAGACTCGGCGCCGCCTCCTCGGCCACGCCGGTCAGCGTCTGGCGCTCGCCGGCGAGCCGGAGCATCGCGCTCGCCTTGTAGGTGGTCGGCTCCCGCGAGGCCAGAAACAGACCGAGTGCCGCCCCGCAGGCGGTCACGGCCAGAATTAGCTGAAAGCGCCGGCGTACCACCGCCAACGCCTGGCGGAATGAGACGATGCCGCTTGATTCACCGGATTCGACAGGCCGGAACGGGGGCTCGAAGCCGCTGGGAAGCTGACGGTCGTGAGAGACTGGGGGGCGCATGGGCATCTAGTCCCTGCTGATGCGTTCGATCAGGAGGCCGAGCGACGCGATCGAGCCGATGACACCGAGCGTCGGCACCAGGACGTCCCTGGTGAAGGATTTCCTGCGATCGACGATGATCTGGTCTCCCGACCGCACGGGAATTCTACCGTATCCCGCTTCGGGGTCGGTGAGGTTGATCACGAGCTGCTCCTGCTGGCCGCTGGGCTGGACCCGCAACACCCGGACGCGGTTCCGCGCCCCGAGCTCGGTGGCGCCGCCGGCCCGCGCCACCGCCTCGGCGACGGTGGTCTCGGGCCGAAGGGCGAATACCTGCGGCCTTTCGACCAAGCCGGAGATGGCCACGCGAATGAGCGGCTCCATCACGAACTCGGGGTTCTCTTCGAAGCGCGCCAGGAACCTGCGCAGGTTGGCCTCGGCCGTGGCGAACGGTATGCCGCCCACCGCCACCGAACGGTAGAGCGGATGGGTGATGGTTCCGTTCGGCGCGATGACGAAGTCGCCGCTGAACTCGGGTTTGCGCCACACGACGATGCGTACCGAATCACCTGGGGACAGGAACGACTCACTCGCGGCGCGGGGCTCCTGGGCCGACACCGGGGCGGAGAGCGCCACCAGCGTCAGGAGGGCAACGGCGGACAGGATGCGCATAAACCTCATGGCAGCAAAGAAAGGTGGCGACGGGCGCGGCCCATCGAGTATTCCGGGACGTCACCCGCACAATTTATGCCCCGGAGGAGCTCTAACGCGTGGAACAGGCACTTACCCGCAGATGACGCAAGACAATTTACCACAGCCAGATCGGAAAGTTCACCCCGGGGCCTCGAACGCTCCGTGTCCCTAGGCACAACGATCGGTGACGGCCACACGTCTTCAGCTGTCCCGCCCAGACGCCGAGGGGTGTTGCGGTAGGTCCACAGGAGTTTCGTACCATAACCGCGGCATATCAGGCACGAACCAACGAGCCGGCGGTGGAGAGTGCGCTCTCCACCGGCCGGCTCGTTGGTTCAGGATCTCGGACTCAGCGTCGGGACCGGCCCCGCGGCGCCGGGACCGGGTCGGGAATCACGCTCGTCTGCACGGCTTCTGCGGCAGCTTCGCCAGGGACTCCGCTACGATCTGGAGCGCCCGCTGAATCTCGGCCCTGTCGTGGTAGGCCTTCTCGTACCGCCACATGTTGAGCGCACAGCCGACGGTTCCGAGCGTCAACCCGAAGTCGCGGACCTGCTCGGGGCTCATGGGACACAGCACGCCGTTGGGATCATCTCCCCACTTGTCGCAATCCGTTCCCGGCGTGCCTCCATGGATGACGTTGATGCTGAAGGCGATGGAGATACCCGCTCGCTTCGCGAAGGCCAGACCACCATCGCGAAAGGTTCGCACGTCTCCCTTGGACAGCCGGTACTGCGACACGATAAAGTCGCAGTGGTCGTAACCCTTCTCCGGCTCCAGCTTGCGGTGGTCGTGGACCACGCCGACCGGGAGGGTCGGAAAGATGTTCTTCACGTACCGGCACATCCCGTCGACCCGCGCCTTCGTCATCGTGCCTTCCGGTCCCCAGCTGTTGTTCGCCGAGGTATTCGTCGGTTCGTCCATCACCGAGTTCCCGACGATGATCCCCTCCGCCACGGCCTGCGCGACCGCCGCCTTGATGGTGGGCGTGTTGTAGCTGTCCATCTTGGCCTGCCACTTGGCCATGTCGAACACGCCATCGGTCATGTAGTTGCTATGGCGGCCGCCGGTCATGTTCATCAGCATCTTGATCTTCTTCGCCCGCGCGTTCGACAGCTGCGTCAGGATTCTGTCGGCGGTGTACCCGTCGAGGCTCATGTTGTAATAGGAAGGCTCGGCGCCGCTGCTCAGCAGGGCGGACAATCCCATCGGGATGCCGGTGCCCGCTGGCACCGGTGTCGGTCCCGGAATCGGTGTTCCACCGCCGGAGGTCTCTGCCAGGGTGACCACCGAGGTGTCCGCCAGCTCGGTCGAGGTCGCGATGACACGGTACGTGCCGGCCGTGGGCCCGGCGGTGTACAGACCGCTCGAGGTGATGGTGCCGCCGGTGGCGCGGAAGGTCACGTCGATCGCGACGCTGTCACCGGTGGCGGTGCGCCCGAATGTGGCGAACTGGTGCCGGGCACTCGTCGTCAGCGCGAGGTTAGCGGGCTTGAGCACCACGCGGGCGAGCGCCGCTGCCGGGTCGGGCGAAGGAGTCGGAATCGGCTCGGGCGCGGGTCCCGGGATGGTGTCCCATTTCGCCGGCCGCCTGACCTTTACCTTGATGGTGTCGGCGACAGTGCCGCGCGTGTTCGTCGCCACGACCTGGTGGGTGCCTTCGACATTCCCGGCCCGATAGACGCCGGCCGCGTCGATAGAGCCCCCGGTGGCGCTCCAGACCACGCCGATCGGGGCCGTCGAGCCGCCGGCGAGCTGTCCCGTCGCCGTGAACGTGCGAGTCTGCCCGGGATCGAGCTCCGGCGTGCGGGGCGTCACCCTGATTCCGACGAGGCCGGGTCGCTTGCGCACGACGACCACCACCGAAGTGTCGGGGCGCTGCGGGTGGGCTCGACCACGACCCTGCCCGCGACCGATCACTCGATACGTGCCAGGGGTGGGGGCGGAAAAGGTCCCATCTTTCTTGATCATGCCGCCACTGGCTTCCCAGACCAGCGACGGGGCGTACACCTGGCCCTGGAGAGTCCGCACTTCGCCACGAAAGCGAACCGGCTGATCCGTCTCGACCGTCACGGTGCCCGGCAGAACGCGGAAACCCACGGGAGCGGTGGGTGCCGCGGGTGGAGTCGGGGTTCCGGGTGCGTCGGGTGCCGTAGTCTCGCCCGCACACGCAGCCAGCAGAGCGAGAACGGTGAGCCTGCCCAAGTTTCGCGAGATCGCCAGTCTGCGCGCAAGCTTGTAGGTGTACGTCATTTTTTGGAGGATCCTTACGGTATCACCACGCGGAGCCCAACCATCCCGTCAGTTCCACTCCCACCCTTGGGCTGGATCTATTTACGACATCACGGAGGGGTCGGCAATCTGTACTTCTTGTACAGCTTGGAGGCAGTCACGTGCTAAGCTCTTACGTAAGCACGCCGCTGTTATTGGTTTGTAAGGATGCAACATTATCAATTGTAACGAAATGCTGTAAATAATTCTTACATCAGTCCACCGCTTGACACTCGGCGGAAACCGCTGCACCGTCCGCCCCGCTCCTGGAGGGCGCGCAGGGTGCACCCTCGCGCTATACTTTTCGCCGGTCGCGAGGCTCCCGGCACCGTCCACACAGCCCGCCGCTCCTCCGGATACGCGGTCCCGCACCCCATCGGTCATTCAATCGCGAGGTATCGATCCATGACCGCAGCACCCGGCCTTCCAGGGATTGCGCATTGGTGGAGGCATTCCGCTTGAGGATCACCTACATCGTGACCACCGCCTCGCCCATCGGCGGCGCCCAGATCCACGTGCGGGACCTCGCGGCGGCGCTGGTGGGCCAGGGCCATGCCCCGGCGGTGATCACCAGCGGCAGCGGGCCCTTCATCGACGACCTGCGAACGCTGGGCATTCCGGTAGTGGTTCTCCGCCACCTCGCGGTGCCCATCCACCCGCTTCGGGATCTGCGCGCACTCCGGGAGATCCGGACCGCGCTCGCGACGCTGCGCCCGGATCTTCTCGCCACCCACTCATCGAAGGCAGGCATCCTGGGACGTCTGGCCGGCCGGTCCCTCCGAGTACCGGTGGTGTTCACCGTCCACGGCTGGGCCTTCACGCCCGGCGTGCCGTGGATGCACGCGGCAGTCTACCGCCAGGTCGAGCGGCTCGTCGGGCCGCTCGCCAGCCGGATCATCACCGTCTCGGAGTTCGACCGGCGGCTCGGGCTGGCGGCGGGAATCGCCGGGGCAGATCGCATGGTCACGGTTCATAACGGGATGCCGGACGTGCCGGAGAGTCTGCGCGCCGATCC
>JACDHV010000043.1 GCA_013820855.1 Gemmatimonadales bacterium
GGGGGGCGCTCCGCGGCCCCCCCCCCACGCGATTCTGGCTTCACGCCAGCAACGGATTGACGCGCGGACGTAGCCCAATCCGGCTCGGCGTTTGCCTGAAGGCCAGCTATGCCAGACCGCCGCACGAATGTCGACAGGCGCAGGCACTACGATGAGCTTCGCGTGATGCGTGCGGATTGACGTTCATGGGACAGGCCAACCGCACGACGTTCGATCGATAGTCCACATGTCACTGGACGCGAACCCAAGCGAATGACTGCACACTTCGTCGGTCGCTGTCGGTGCTTTACGACTTGAACGCCGCCTTCAGCCGAACGCCGGCGTAGCGCTGTGCGTCCCTGGCCTCCTTGAGCACCGCGGCCATCCCGAAGAACTCATGGGTCACCCCTTCGTAGACTCGTCGCTCGACTGCGTTCCCGGCCTTCCCCAGTGCCACTTCCAGTTGGTCCCCATCATCGAGCGGCGGATCGATTTCGCATTGATGATCGTTACGGGCGGCAGGTTGGCGAGATCGGCATTGATCAGGCTGATCCGCGGGTTTTCGGGAACGGTCCCTCGCCCCGAGGCGTGTAGATCAGCGCGGCCAGGTCTCCCTCGACTCCGGTAATCATGCGATCCACCACGGTGATGCCAGGCACCCAGTGCGGTGGGTGCAACGTCCTTCCATTGCTCAGCCAGCAGTTTTCCTACGGCGTCGGCCGGAGTCGGAACTGACAGCCAGCGGGAGCAGGCAGGGAGAAGCGCCATGAAAGCGGCGAATTCAGCGATGCAGGAAATTCGCGACGAACTTGCCGCAAGCGGCCCTTCACCCCGCATCCTCGCTACCCGAGCAATGGCATCGGCGCCTGGGTGATAAACCCTCCCGCCGCCTCCAAAACCTGAGCCGAATCCCTGCGTGTGTCGAAGGCCTGGTTATCCGGGGTGATGAACTGATTCCGGATGTAGCGGAAAGTCGCCGCGTGCTCTCCCTCCACCCCGGCGATCGAACCCGCAGCGGCAAGGATCCCGGTATCGTTGATATTCCCAACCTGCCCGAGATAGGCAGTGACGCCCACATCTTCCAGCGTCTGCGCCACGCTCAGAAAGGTCTGCGCATTGTTGAAAGCGCCCGGAAACCTGAAGGCAAAATCATTGCGATCCAAGGCGTCGGCGCCGAGCGCGTTCTGGAGGAACAGGACATGCACGATCTCGTGATCTCGCACCGTGCGCACAAAATCATCGACCTTGAAGATGGCCGGCTTCGGGGGCCGCACCGGCCGCCCCATGGACAGCCCGGGCACATGGCCGGGAAGCCCGCCACCATCGGGATCGAGCGACGCGATTGTCGCACCGCCTGGGAACGGACCCTGATTGTCGGCCCGGATATAGAAGGTCGATTCCAGATATTCCAACACCAGCGCAAAGTTCAGGATCTGCGTGTCGGTCAGCGCCTCCCGCTCGGCCCAGCCGTCGAGATCGGGAAAATTGCAGACGCTACCGCTCTGGGCATGGAGCTCCGAACCGAACACGCGGCCGCGCAGAATCATGGGCGCCAACGCCGCCGCCCCGGCGGCCATTGCCAGCGTGCTCAGGAACCGGCGTCGCTCGGCGGGACCCGACAGCTCCCG
Source organism: Gemmatimonadales bacterium (assembly GCA_013820855.1). Taxonomy (GTDB): domain Bacteria; phylum Gemmatimonadota; class Gemmatimonadetes; order Gemmatimonadales; family GWC2-71-9; genus CAVVWJ01. Next base: position 1,608 of record JACDHV010000043.1, read on the forward strand.
TGGATCGAACTCAATCAGATTAGGCGACATGGTCACAGTCCCTCCACCACGAAAGGTGAGATACGCCCCCGCACGACTGCCGCCGAAAGCGGCACCTCGAAGGCGACTGGCGCGGGGTCCTTGCGCTTGTTCATCGCCCGAAAGGCGGCGGTGTGTCGGGCCTCGATGGTGAAGATGGTTCCCGCCGCGCTCCGGATGTCCTTGTCCGAAATCAGCGGGAGTGCCCCGAGGTAAGCGCCGACACCGGTCTGCTCGAATGTCTCCGCGGCGTCCAGGAATTTGTTCTCGTTCCTGAGAACTGCGCTGAAGTCGAAGGTGATGTCCTGCTCGCAAGCCGCGCCGCCGAGCGCGTTCTGCAGATAGGTGACGTGGCAGATCTCGTGGTCGCGCACGTTCGTGGACACCTCGAGCACTTTCCCTCTCAGCACGCCGCTTCCAACGGCGGCCTTGTAGAACTCCGCTTCGAGCAGCTCGATAAACAAAGCGAACTTGAGTATGTCGGTATTGCTGCCCAGCGCAGCCGGCAGATTCGGGCCGCACACGGTCACCCGGGCGTCGGCGGGGTCCTTCCTCGCCTCGAGGGCCGAGGTCGGTGCCACGATGGTGCCGGCATCCGAGCACGCCCCGAGCAGTACGCCAGCGCCGGCCGCGCCGGTCCAGGCGAGGAAGCGGCGGCGATCAGTTTGGATGTGTGTCATCGTTGCTCCAGACGGAGTAGTAGAAATCGGTGTTCCACCTCTTACAGGGAGGGGCATTAATGGGATGCCGTCCCTGACCATCATCGGGTCCTTGCACGGACCTGTCAAGCGTCGTGAAGCTGGCAGCCTGAGGTGCATTCTTCACCTCGCCGAGCGGCCGAAGGCCTGGCGAAGCCGCTGGCCAGCGAACTGCACCGCTTGCTGTGCCTTGGGGACGACCGCGGCCATGCCGAAGAATTCATGGGCGACGCCGTTCCACTGCCGGCGCTCCACCTGCACGCCCGCGTTTCGCAGCAGTTCCGCCAGCTGCTCACCTTCCGACAGCAGCGGATCAATCTGCGCGGCTATGATGGTTGTCGGCGGCAGCCCCTGGAGGTTGGCGGCGAGCAGATTGATCCGCGGATCGTCCATGTCATCCGGCGTGCGGACAGTGTGCTCGGCGAACCATATCATGCCCGCCCGTCCGAGCGGGGCTGCGGCGGTGTTCGCCCGGTAGGAGGGGGTGTTCAGATCGTTGCCGGCCACCGGGTACACCAGAAGCTGGTGCACGGGTAGCTGGCTCCCCTCGTCGCGAGCGCGGATCGAGATGTCGGTTGCGAGGTTGCCGCCAGCGCTCTCGCCCGCCACCGCAACGCGACCCGGGTCCCCGTTGATCTGCTGCGCGTTCTGCAAGGTCCACTGATAGGCAGCCCAGACATCCTCGTGGGCGGCTGGGAACTTGTCCTCCGGCGCCTGGCGGTAGTGCGTCGAGACGACCACTGCGCCGTCGGCGTCGGCCAGCGCGCGGGCGGATGCGTCGTAGGTGTCCAGGTCGGCAATCACCCAACCCCCGCCGTGGATGTAGAGGATCACCGGGAAAGGGCCGTCCCCCTGTGGCGTGTAGATCCGGATCGGAATCTGTCCGCCGGGACCGGGCACAGTGCGGTTGTCGACTTTGCCGACTGCTTCCGGATCAGTGCTTTCACCCCGCGCCTCCAGCACCCGCCTGACCGCGTCGGCTGGCGAAGCTTGCTGGCGCGCCTGCATCGGCGTGAGCGTGGCAAGCGGCTGTGCCCCGAGCGCGGCGAGCTGGTCCAGTACAGCCTGCATGGGCGCGTCGGCGCCCGGCGGTTCAGCCTGGCCCGGCGCGGTGTCCTGCGCGGCGGGGAGCCGGACGCGGGCGTCTGCCGATCCTTGAACGACGGCCGGAGCGTTGTCCGTGTGCGGTGCCGGGTCGCGGCGATCGCACGCGGACGCGACGACGATCAGCGTCGCAGCGGTCAGAACAGTCCGGCGTGATAGCATCACGATGTCCTCATGGGCAGGCTGTGGTGTCACTCGGAAAGCGACCGACTGAGCGACTGGGCATAATCGCGATGGCGGGCGCGCCCCTCTGCATGAAGGTCATCGCGTCCAGGCGATCAGGGGATCGTGGGGATGAAGAACGGCAGCACGATCGCCTTCACCTGGTCGCGGGTCAGCGCCTCGTCGAACGATTCGCTCGCCGCCGCTGCGACGTGCTCGGTCCGCGGTGGACGCCGCGGGAGGGGGGAGCGGGCTCAAGTACCGGGCGATGTGACACTTGAGATGTGCTTGAGGCACCGGGGATAGCGTGGTCCCGGGTCGAGCGATTCCGCCTCCGGGCCGCGGCCGCTCCACCCTCGTGGCCTTCCGGCCTCACGCCCTCAACGTGGAATCCACACATGCCGACCACATCTCGTACGCTTCGCCGCGGTGCACTCCTCCTGGCCCTGGGGGCCTGGGCCTGCGCCCCCGACCAGTCGCCGACGGAGCCCGCCGGACCCCCCGACCCGGTGCTCGCCACCGCCGCCACCTACACCCCGCACGATCTCGGCACGCTGGGCGGCCGCGTGTCCCAGGCCACGGGGATCAACAACGCCGGCGCGGTCGTCGGCTGGAGCATGGTGGCGGGTAACCTGCGGCGGCACGCCTTTGTCTGGCAGCGGGGCGTCATGACCGATCTCGGCACCCTGGCCGGCGGCGAGAGCGAGGCCGCGGCCATCAATCAGGACGGCGTGATCGTCGGGTGGAGCCGCATCAAGTCGGGCGACATGCGCGCCGTCCGGTGGAAGGACGGCCTCAAGAAGAACCTGGGCACGCTGGGCGGGCGCAACAGCCAGGCGCTCGGCATCACCGTCTTCGGCGCGATCACCGGCTGGAGCGAGACGGCCGGCGGCGACCGCCATGCCTTCGTCTGGCAGGACGGCGTGATGACGGACATCGGCACACTCGGCGGCACGGCCGCGATGGCCTTCGGGATCAATCGGAGCGGCGTGGTGGTGGGGCAGAGCAGGACGGCGTCGGGCGCCACCCACCCATTCCGGTGGAAGAGCGGGGTCTTCAAGGACCTGGACACGCAGGGCACCCTCTTCAGCAGCGCCGCGGCCATCAACACGAAGGGCCAGATCGTCGGAACCCTCGGCCCGCCGCCGGACGCCGTAGGGGATGACCGGAGCGTCACCACGCCGTTCATCTATTTCAGCGAAACCCTCACCCCGCTAGGGCGGATCCGGAAGCCGACGAGCTTCGCGCGGGCCATCAGCCCGGCGGGTATCGTCGTGGGCGAGGAGCACGATCCCGAAGGCGTCCAGGACCCGTGGGTGTGGGAGAGCGGCACGATGCGGCCCCTGCCCAAGCTCGCGGCCGGCCACGCAGCGGGCCAGGGCGTCAACCTCGCGGGCACCATCGTGGGCTACAGCGACGCGGGCGCCGGCTCGGTGCACGCAGTCCGGTGGGATCGGCAGTAGCGCTCCCCTGGAGCCCGATACGAATCCGCCGCCGACAGTCGCGACTCTCGGCGGCGGATCACGCGTGCACGCTCCGGAGCTTGGACATGACCCCGTCGAACAGCGGGACCGCGGCGCCGGTGATCTGCAGCTGGCCCTGCCAGCGCCACACGTCGTGGCGCCGCGTGGACCCTCACCGCATCCTTCCACGACCGCGATCGCATTTCCTATCCGGATCTCCAGCACCCGGCCGCCGCGTCAGTTTGAGGGCGTCACCAACTCCGGCCTGGCCTTCACCGGCCGCTACGCCATTCAGGGCAACTACAACGGCTTCCAGGTCTGAGACATCGGGAATCCTCGCAAGCCGTCCCTCACGACCGCGTACGTCTGCCCGGCGTCCCAGAGCGATGTGTCGGTCTACCGGAATCTGCTCTTCGTGTCCGGCGAGGATCTGGCGGCACGGCTCGACTGCGGGTCGCAGGGCGTGCAGGACACCGTCAGCACCGAGCGGCTGCGGGGGCTCCGCATCTTCGACATCAGCGACATCCGCAATCCGAGGAACGTGGGCAACGTGCAGACCTGTCGGGGGTCGCATACTCACTCGCTGCTGGTCGATCCCAGGGACTCGGCGAACGTGTACGTCTACATCTCGGGCTCGTCGATGGTCCGGTCACCCAGCGAGCTGCCGGGCTGCCTGGCCGCCATGCCGGAGCAGGATCCCACCACCGCCTGGTTCCGGATCGAGGTCATCAAGGTGCCGCTGGCCCAGCCGGAGCGCGCGGCAATCGTCAGCTCTCCCCGAATCTTCGAAGGCCTGGTGGCGCCCCCGGCGCACGGCGAGACTCCGGAGGACAGCGCCGCCAGCGCCAAGGAGCTGGCCGAGGCGAAGGCGGCGGGACGGTGCGTCGTGGCGGTCCGCGGCGAGGAGCGGATCCTCGATGACGAGCAGGCGGACACCATCCTCAAGGAGGTCCTGCGCGCGAGGGGAAGCAGCGGTCAGCCGACCGCCGCGGACAGCGCGATGCTTCGTGAGGCGCTTCCCACCTGGTGGCGGCGCAGCTCGGAGTAGAGCCCGACAGCGGCGCCGGCCCCACCCAGTGCCACGACATCACCCTCTATCCGGCCATCGGGCTCGCGGGGGGCGCCTGCGAGGGGTACGGGCTCCTGCTCGACATCCAGGATCGGTGAAACCCGTTCGCATCGACGAGGTGGCCGACTCCAACTTTTCCTACTGGCACTCGGCGACGTTCAACAACGACGGGACGAAGGTCCTCTTCTCCGACGAGTGGGGCGGGGGATCGCAGCCGAAGTGCCGGGCCACCGACAAGCCGGAGTGGGGCGCCAACGCCATCTTCACGGTCGAGAATCGCAAGATGCGGTTCCAGAGCTACTACAAGATGCCGGCCGCCCAGACCGAGGCGGAAAACTCCGTGGCGCACAACGGCTCGCTGATTCCGATTCCCGGCCGCGACGTGATGGTGCAGGCGTGGTACCAGGGCGGGCTGTCGGTGTTCGACTGGACCGACTCTGCGAATCCGGTGGAGATCGCCTTCTTCGATCGTGGTCCGGTGGATTCCACCCGGGTGGTGAGCGGCGGGTACTGGTCGGCCTACTGGTACAACGGTCTCATCGTCGGGTCCGAGATGGCACGGGGACTGGACATCTTCGAGCTGACGCCGAGCGCGTTCATCTCGCAGAACGAAATCGACGCGGCCAAGTCGGTGCACTTCGACTACTTCAACGTGCCGGGACAGCGCAAGCTGGACTGGCCGTCCACACCCGCCCTGGGGCGGGCGTACCTCGATCAGCTGGAGCGCTCGAACGGGCTCGCGGCGGGCAGGATCGAAGCGGTTCGCGAGGCGCTGGCGGGCGCGGAGAAGGCCCTGTGGCGGCGCGTCGGAGCGCGCTAGGACAGTCGGCGACCGAGCTGAACCAGGAGGCCGAAGGCGCGGACGATCCGGCGAAGGTGCGGATGCTGGCGGAGGTCCTGAAGCAGCTTGCCGCGGAGCCCCGGCTCGCGCAGGGCCGGTGAAACAACCTTCAGGCGATCGCCTGCTGCCGCTCGGGCGGTGACGGCGAGCCGGCCAGCTCAAGGTACATCCGCTCCAGCAACGGAAAGATTCGCTCGACCGTGTGCTCGGCCGCGATCGCCTGGCCCCGCGCCTGAAGCTCGCTCCGCTGCTCGGAAGATTGGAGCAGCCCCCCGACCGCGTCCGTTGCGGCTGCCACGGTCCGGTCGGGCAGGAGCAGCCCACCACGCTCGATCAGGTCGGCGAGGCCGCCCGGGCACGGCATCGCCACAACCGGCACGCGCCGGGCCATCGCTTCGAGTGCCGTGATCCCGAAGGGTTCGGCGGCCGAGGTCATCAGGAACAGGTCCATCCGGTCGAGCCAGGGAACCACATCGTTCTGCTCACCGGCGAACTCGACCGTCTGCCCGAGGCCCAGGCGGTCCGCCTGCGCGATGAGGCCGGCGAGCCGTGTCCCGCCACCGACCACGAGTCCGCGATGCTCGATGCGGCGCCGCCGCAGCTCGCCGAGCACCTCGATGAGAAGGTCCATCCGCTTCTGATCCTCCACTCGTCCGACGACGCCGATCGTCGGAATGGCGCGGCGCCCGGGGGCGGTGGCCGCCCGGGGGATAGCGCACACGTTCGGGATCACCTCGATGCGCGCACCCGGCGCGCCGTACCGCTCCATGGCGCCCCGCATGGTCGGCGTCAGCGCGACGAACCGCGCCGCCACGCGGCTCAGGAGCCGGTACAGGAGCCGGAATTTCCAATCGGGCCGCAGTGCGCGCGGGGAGTTCTCGGTGTAAACGGTGGCGGTGCCGGGCAACATCAGCAGTGCGACCAGCGTGGGCAGCAGCGCGTGGGTGTGGGAGTGGACCACTCCCGGCCGCAGGTGACGGAGTAGGCGCGCCAGACGCCAGAGGCCGATGAGGTCCCAGCCGCCTCGCAGGCCCAGGCGATCGGCCAGGCCTTCCGCCACCAGCACGTCTCCCACCTGACCGTCGCCCCCGAGGAAGCACACGCGATGCCCGACTGTCTCCCGCGCGCCCGCGTATCTGGCGATCGCCGCCACTTGCCGCTCGATGCCGCCGATCCGACCGGACCAGAGGAGGTGAAGGACTCGGCAAGGGCGGGGTCTCGGCTCCCCGGTGGTCACCCGCGGCTCTCGAGGGGTTGCTCCCGGTGGGAGCGCATCCAGTGCCACACGAACCCCGCGGCGTTGGCCAGGTGCCAGGGAACCAGCAGCGCGAGCTGGGCCGCCGCTTCCCGCACGGAACGTCCCTGTACCGCCTGAAGGGGAAGGGTCCGCAGATAGAAGGACGGCTCGAGCGGAACCGAGCGCCCCCGGAGCACCTGCTCCCGGCGGAATCGGAAGGCGCCGCCGCCGTAGCCGAAATACAGACGGCAGAACCGCCAGAAGGTAAGGGGATGGCGGTGGTCCACCACCGCGTTCGGCTCGTACTCCACGCTCCGGCCGTGTTCGGCCCAGCGGGCGCAGAACTCGCGATCCTCGGCGGTGAAGAAGGAGCAGTTGAATCCGCCCAGCAGGCGGAACCCCTCGGCGGGCACGGCGAGGTTGTTGGTGGTGAAGAAGGGGAGCGGACTGGACGGGTAGTTTCGCTGGACGTACCCGGCGTCGATGATCATCTGTGCGGCGGTCGAGTACGGGTTGCCGGTGAGGGCGTTGACGGTTCGTCCACCGACCGCGATCTCCGGCCGCACGCGGTGTCGGGCGGCGAGTCGCGCGAGCCAATCGGGGCGCGGGGCACAATCGTCGTCGGTGAAGGCGAGCAGCTCGCCGCGGGCGCTCGCCGCGCCGAGATTGCGCGCCGCCGCGGGGCCGGCCCACGCCTGCCGGAGCAGCCTGAGGTCGAGCACGTCGCGCAGCGGCGTCGCGACCGCCTCGAGCGGGGTGGCACCGCCGTCGTCCACCACGATCACCTCCAGGCGATCCCGTGGATAGTCCAGCCGGGCCAGGCTCTCGAGACAGGTCCGGAGCTGCCCGGGGCGATCGCGTGTCGCCACCACGATCGAGGATACCGGCAGAGGCGCCGTCACCCGCCCGAGACCACCCCGGTGACCGCCGGGTTATCGGCCGCCCGAACGTACCGCTCCTTGTGAACCTCCATCTCGTTGACCCGGTGGGTCGCGCCGCCGGCCCCGAAGAGATATCCCAGCCCCTCACCGATCGCGCTGACCAGCAGACTTACACCCAGTGCGGGCAAGGAGCGGAGAATGAACGCCGCGCTCTGAGTCCGGCGCATGTCCCGCAGAACCCTGCCAACTCGCACGGCGGGGATCAGCGGCGATGCGGCACCATAGACCAGCCGCCGGGCGGTGCTCCAGTGGAGCGAGCGCGCCGCGGCATAGGAGCGCCCACCGACGAGGCGCTCCTCGAGCCAGGACCACGGGAGCGACACGTTGAGGTGGTACGTCCTGGCCCCGGGCTCCAGGTAGAGCCGGTGCCCCCGGGACAGGAGATCGGCGTGGCGGCGGGGGCTCGATTTCATCATGGACTCGAGCTGGTCGCCGTACTCGAGGAGGACCGACCGCTTGTAGGAGCTGTTGTGTCCGGGCAGGACCTCGGCCGCGCCGCTCCGGCTGACCTCGACCCAGGGGCCGTAATCCAGGTAGAGCCCCGCCCAGCTCCTCATGGTGGCCGGATTCGCGTTCCACATCGCGGGGCCGACCACGGCCCAGGACCCCTGGTGGGCGCGGATGAGCGCCTCGCAGTGGCGCCGCTCGAGGTAGGCGTGGCTCTCCGCGAGCAGCACGATGGGAGCCGCGGCCGCCTGCACACCCCTGGCTCGCGCGCGGGAGAGCGGGTACAGGTGTTCGACCTCGACGACCGTGACGCTGTGGAACCCATCGCAGGTCCCGTTCTCCGGTCCCAGCCCGACGGCGGAGCCGGTGACGATCACGATCTCCAGCTGCTCCCGCACCGTCTGCGCCCGGAGGGCGGCCAGCTCGTTGGCGACCGTCGCGTAGGTGTCGGTCGGCAGGATCACCGACAGCTCGGGGCCGGGCGCGCTCATGCGACTGGCACCCGGGTGCTGCCTGACGCGATGCTCACCGGCTCACCGAGGGAGCGGGAGCGATCGGCCGCGAGCGAGATCTGCATGGCGGCGCGTCCATCCGCGAGACCGCACTCCGGGGGGCGGCCGCTCCTGATGGACTCGACGAAATGCCGCCACTCGCCGTCGTAGCTCGCGTCGAAGTCCCCGCCCCGGCGGATGGCCGCGAGGCTCGCGCGCGACTCCCGAAGCATCGCGGCGAAATGGCGGAGCCGGGTGCGGGGGGCACCCGGCATGTCGCTCACCCCGTAGCGGCGGAGGCCGTCGAAGCGGTAGCAGTCCACGTGCACGCCTCCACGTTCACCGTAGATCGTGACCTCATGCTTCATGAATGCGTCGTCCATGCCCAGCGTGGTCACCAGGGTTCCTCCCGCCATGCGGGCGGTCACGCTGACGGTGTCGTCGTCACCCCGACCGGAGTGCGAGAGGGTGAACACCTCTTTCACCTCGTCGGCCAGCAGGAAGCGCCAGAGATCGAAGTGGTGGACCAGCTTGTCGAGGAGGACACCCCCGCCCGCTGCTCGACTCGACCGCCAGGCCGGGAGGCCGGTCCGTGAGAGGACCGGGTCGCTGAATACTGTGCTGAGGCTCTGGATGCGACCCAGAGCGCCCGACGCGACGATCTGCCGCGCTGCCCGGAGGTTTCGATGCCAGCGCAGGTTGAAGCCGACCATCACTCTCGACGAGAAATCCGCCGCCCGCGCCACCAGGCGGTCCGCATCCTCGAGATGGAGGGCGAGCGGCTTCTCCAGGAACACGTGCTTCCCCGCCTCGAGGGCCGCGAGGGCAACCTCGACGTGAGCCCCGACCGGCACGCAGACCGCGACGGCCTCGACTTCGGAATCGCGGACCAGGCTCTCGGCGCTCCCATGCCGGCGGCTCACCCCATATCGGTCGGCCACCTCCGACAGGGCGGCGGGATCGAGGTCGGCCAGGGCCGCCACCTCGATCTCCTTCACCCGGCGGAGCGTCGGCAGGTGGCGGTTGCGGGTGACGAAGCCGCAGCCGGCGAAGCCCACGCGCAGGGGACCGGAATGGATGGCGGATTTCATTTGGGTTTCTCGCGGCGGAACACAATCTTGACGGTTGGAGGGCAGTTGATTTCGACGCCACAGCTTCGACGATCAGGCCAAGGTACGGATTCCGGCCTGACCGGCGCAAGGAGCCGGGGGCACCAAGGGGCCAGCTACGCAATGGCGGCGAGGATCAGGATTGCTCCGCCGACCGCGCTCGCGTCCTCCACGAGCGCCACGAGATAGTCCGGCACCCCGAGCCTCCGGACGAGGCCGGTCCGTGCCCGGTATCCTGCAACCGTCCCGACCGCCCCGCCGAGCCGGCGATGGTTTCCAGCATGGCGCTCGCACCTTCCGCGCTACCGGTATACGCCCAGCTTTGGGCTCGCACCCAGCCGCCCGTCGCCGCCCCATCCAAGGCGATGGTCCCATGCGCCAGCGCGATTGCCGCGCCGGCCATGATCGCCGGCACGAACCAAAAGCTTCCGGCAATGTTATCCCAGTACATCAGAAGAGTCACTTTCACAGCGCGATACCCCCGCGATTTGTCGACGCTGGGCGACTAGCCGGCTCGGCTACTCGCGCACGTTTGGTGGACGGCCCTGCTCAGCATCTCGCAAGAGATTCTCCCCCTCGTCCAACGGCTTGGCCTGACGGGCCTGCTGCTCGAGCTCGCCTGCGTCGCTGGACAGTCCTGCCTCCGCTTTCGTGGCCACTGCATCCAACTCTTCCGAAGGCGGTTCGGCGTCAGGCTGCTGGCGTTGCCGGGCACTCGGCGTCTTTTCCGGGATTCCGTCGAGCAACGTGACGGGGATGCCTCGGGGGAAGACGACTTCCCGCGCTTCGTCGGGCATGGAGATGCCTTGTAGCTGAAAAGCGCGCTTCACGAGGCGGATCACCGAAGACCGCACCTTCAGCCAGCTATTCTCCTTGCCGTTCACCCAGAAGTAGATGCGCAGATTGACGGTTGCCTTGCCGAGGTCGTCCGCCAACACCCAGGGTTCCGGGTCGTTGAGCACGGCTGGGTGGTCTGCCAGCACCTTCCGGGCGACTTCCTGCGCCTTGTCTATTGCGTCGTCGTAGCCGATGCCGACGACGAAGGTCTCGCGCCGATTAGGGTTGGTCGTGAAATTTTGCAGGACGGTCTTGTAAACCGTGGCATTGGGGATTTGCACGAGATTGCCATCAAGGCTCATCAGGACGGTCGCGCGTACGTTCAACTGTTGCACGTACCCGGTCGCGCCGGCAATCTCGACCAAGTCGCCGGTCTCGAACGGCCGCTGCACGCTGAGGAAGATGCTGGCCAGAAAGTTCTCTGTGATGTCCCGGAAGGCGATGCCTAACGCCAGGCCGACCAGGCCGGTCCCGCCGACTACGGTCAAGGCCAGTTGGGTCAGGCCGGAGACCCGCAGGACGATATAGGCGCCCGCGAGGAACACGAACACGCCGAGTCCTCCTGCCAGAACGCCTCGCAGAAGCTTCCCCCGAACCCGCCTGCGGAGGAATTTGCGAGCGGTGCGCGCCGCGATCCACCCGGCCAATACCGAGAAGGCCAGGATGAACAGCGCGAGGACAAGGAACGGGAGGGATCGTACGAAGTCGCGCCACAAGCTCGACAGCCCGGTCCACGCTCCGCTGAAGTCCCACGCGGATGGCTGGGATAGTTCGATCCGGTTGGCCACGGCTGCTACGTCCTGCGTGTTGCGTGCAAGATCGCCAGCCCATTTCTTAATCTCGTCGGTCTCTGCCCGTCCGCTCAGAAAAACAACCCCGTCCTGGACCTGGACTTGAGGGTTGGTGAACCAACCGGTGGCCTCCATGACGCTCAGGAGTCGCCTGCGTATCTCCTCGTCCTGCGCGACCGGTTGCACGTCGACCTGCGCCGGCGCCGAGGAGAGGTCTTCCTTGTCCGGGGGCGCTTGGTTCTGCGGCCCGGTTGCGGCATCCTGTGCAATGACCGTCGTGGTCAGCGCGCCCCACCAGAGGAAGCCCAGCAACACGGCCCGCAGAACTCGGTGGTACCGGAAGTTCAGTCGCCGCATGGAGACACTTTCTCTAAGAGTACGATCACGACCTCGGCTACCATCGCGATGCAGACGTAGATGCGCGCGATCGGGTTTATCGGCGTGCGTGGTCGAGTAACTGGCCGATCAATCGGTCGGCAGCCTCGCCGTAGTCTGCTTCGTACTTTTGCAGCAGCTCTTCCTTCGTCGGGTGTTTCCCCTTCGCCTGCCGCTCCCAAAGAACGGAAAGAGTCGCGTACGGGGGAATCAATAGCCCGATCGCGTTGAAGAAGTTGCAGAGGTTGCCGATGATGTGCTGAGCGCCATCGGAATCCCCCGTGATGACGATGGCGCCCAGTTTCCCGTCGAGCGCGGAAGACTCACCTTGGAGGATCTTGTCGTGGAGCTCATCGAGCCGTTCGATCACCCGTTGGATGAGCGATGAATGGTTGTCCCACCAGATCGGCGTGGCGAACACAAGAATATCGGACGCGAGTACCATCTCCAGGATCTGCGGCCACTCGTCGCCCCCGCCCATGTCGGAATAGGTGCCCGGTGGGATCTCGTGCTCGACCAGTCGCACAAGCTCGGCCTGGATCCCCTGGAGCTGCATTCTCTGGGCGAGGAACTCACAGAGCGTCTCCGTATTGGAGAGTCCTGATTTCTTTAGGGTTCCGAGCAGGATGGTCGCTTTCATCGGCATACCTCAGCAGGCAGGGGGAGCAGACGCGCCCGGCAAGACAAAGCAGATACCAGGCCATGCCACTTGGGCGACTGCATATGATTGTCAGGTGGTGCTGCACGATCAGCGTTCGAGGCGCCGCGTGGACCCTCACCGCATCCTTCCACGACCGCGATCGAATTTCCTATCCGGACGGCGAGGAGCGTGTAGTTGGGCGCCCATCCGTCATAGAATCCATGCGTCCAGACGCCCGGCAGCCCGCGCCTTGTCAGCTCATTGATCTCCGCGTAGGCGAGCATGTTCCACTCGTCCACCACGATCGGATCATACTCGTCGTTGTACGGCCCCGTGCCCGTGCTGGTGTAGAGGAACGGCACCGACTCGTGGAGGTCGTGCACCACCACCGGCTTCCAGCGGAGGAACGCTGCCATCACGTTCTGCGACAGTTTCCGGGAGAGCACCATCCCGTCGCGGTTGTTGTCGTGGGCCGTGTACTTTCCCCAGTAGACGAGGGGAGTGCCACCGGTCCCGATCCCCAGCGCGCGCGACTGGCGGTCGGCATCCACCATCCGGTCGCGGCCGTCCACCTCGGTGACGGGAGTGATGATCGTGATGATCGTGGACCTGATCCTGCGCGAGTTCTCCGACTCGTCCACCGCCAGCCGGTAGGCGAGTTCCATCAGCATCTCCGGGCTCCCCGTCTCCGGCGAGTGAATCGAGCCGGACAGCCAGTAGATCGGCCTCGCCCCGGCGATCAATCGCTCCTTCTCGGCGTCCCCGAGCCCGCGCGGGTCGGCGAGCCTGCCGAGATCGGTGCGGTGTTTCTCCAGGTTCTCGATACCTGCCTCATCGGCGATGACGAGCCCGAGCATCTCCCGCCCCTCGTCGCTCATGCCGAAGGAAAAGAGCTTCGTGCGCGGCGACGCCGCGGCGACGGCCCTGAAGTAGCGGTTGATGTCGGTGACGTGCGACAGGCGGCCGATTGTGCTCGGTACGTAGCCGAGGACCTTGAGCGGCGTCGGTACCGTCGCCGACGCAGGAAGCGTCTCCACCAGTTCGGTGGTGAACTTCCAGCGGGGGTCGGTGGGCGTCAGCTCCTTGATGCGCGCGGAATAGGCGCTGTCGATGGGCTGCTGGGCGATCGCCGCCGATGCGGAGGCCGCAAGGAGAACTGCCGATGCAACGAGTCTGGGTGCTTTCATTGGGCGGGTTCGGATCAGGTTGCCGGGGAGGCCACGCGGCGCGCGCGCATGAGGAGGTAGAGCACGGTCTCGACGACGAGCATCGCCCCCATCGCCACGAACTCCTGCCTCGTGGATGATGCCATCAGCCAGACCACGACCACGATCGCCACGACCGGCACGACGGGTCCGCCCGGCATCCGGAAGGGGACCGTGCCCTCGTCGCGCACGTTCATCCGCTGCAGCCTGATCGTCGCCGCGCAGCATATCAGATACACGATCAGCGTTGCCAGCGCGGCGAGGACGAGCAGTGCCTCGAAGCTCCCGCTGACGGCGAACACGGCACACAGCACGGCGTGGACGAGTATCGCCACGTGCGGAGTCTTGAAGCGGTCATTCACCAGCCCGATGACCGGGGGCAGGAGCCGGTCGCGACCCAGCGCGTAGATACCGCGCGGCGACGCGAGCATGTCGCCGGCGACATAGCCGAACGTGGATATTGCCGTCCCTACCAGGATGAGCGTCTGACCGCCCTCGCCCAGTATGCTGCGCGCCGTGGCGGCAAGTGGGGCGGCGGTGTTCGTCGCCAGCGCGGGTCCCAGCACCCCCTGGGCGACGAACTGGAGGGCCATGTAGACGAGCGTGACGATCACGAGCGCGGAGAATACGGCCCGCGGAACCGTCTTCGCCGGGTCGCGGACTTCACCGCTTGGCGTGAGTGCCGACTCGATGCCAATGAAGGCGAACAGCAGGATGACGGTAGTCCTCGCGATCTCTCCCGAGGTGGGCATCCCCGGCCAGACGAGATTCTTGGAGTTGACGGCAAGCAGCCCGAATGCGATGAGAACGAGGAGCGGCGTGAGTTTCGCCAGCGTGACGCTCTGCACCATCCGGCTGCCGATCTTCACTCCGCGGATATTGATCGCGGCGAAGAGGCCGTACATGAGGATCATCAGCGTTCCGCGCACGGCCCCCCCGCCGAAGGCGGGCGAGATTTCCGCCAGCGTATCCATCAGCACGTTCGCCACCGCCGCGCTGGCCAGCACGTTCGCGCCGAACCACAAGGACGTGGCGACGATGAATCCGACGAACGGACCGAAGGCGACCTCGGCGTACGCGTACGTGCCTCCCGAAAGCGAGACGCGGCTCCCCGCGTCGGCGAAGCACATCACGAGCAGCGCCATCAGCGCCGCGCAGATGATGTAGATGAGCGGGGCGGCGCCGCCGACGCGGGCGGCGACGAGCGCCGGGAGCACGAAGATGCCCGCGCCGATCGTGTAGTTGATCATGCCGGCGGTGAGGCCGGGAACCCCGACCGCGCGGACCAGTCCCTCTTCTGTATTCAGTTTCATTGTTTGACGGTGAGTCTTGCGTTGGCGTCGGCCTGCGCGCGCAGCCGGATTGCGGTTCGACGCCCGCACCGACAGTCCCTGTACCTGCTTCACATCAGCGGCGAGGCTCGATTGAGTCCCTTCTCCAGCTGTTCCTTTCCCGTCTGCATCACGTCCCCGACGGACCAGCGGGCCTGCTCGCGAAAGAAGTCCCGCACCCCGTCGTGCCTCACCCATTCCACGCCGGCTACGAGCAGGCTGCTCGAGCCGACGTCGTCCCTCGCCGATGCGACCCCGGCCACCTGCTATACCCCCTCGCCGCAGCCCTATCTCCAGCGGCTCCCGCCGCTCGAGTATCCGGGCCATTATGAGGTGCGCCGCGTGAGTCGCAACGGCGGCATCCGCTGGCACAAACAGTGGGTGAATGTCAGTCAGACGCTGGGCGAGGAGGTCGTCGGCCTCACCGAGATCGATGACGGCGAGTGGGATCTCTACTTGGGGCCCCTACGCCTCGGACGCCTGCACGAACGCACGATGCAGGTGGAGGACGCTCTGGGCCGGACCCAGCGTCGGCCCTACTGACCACTGTCACCTATGTCCTGCGACTTAACTGTCACCCATGTCCTGAACTGTTCAGCTCCGGGGCCCGGCGGTAGATCGCGCCACGACGTCCAAGACGCCGAGTGCAGGGCATGACTAGGCGGGGGCCGCCTCAAGGATCGAGATCCCTGCGAAGGTGTCGATCTGGCGCCCGAACAAAAACCCCGCCCTGGCAAAGAGCGCCTCGTACTCTGGTCGGGTGCGCTGCCGTCCGCCGAGCAACGCCAGCATGTGGATGTCCAGCGTCTTCGTCCAGTGGGGTCCGGGGTCGTCGGGGACAATCTGTTCGATGAGGAGGAGCCTAGCGTGGGGCGGCGCCACCCGGCGAATCGCCTTCAAAATGGCGACGGCGTCCTCGTCCCCCCAGTCGTGGATGACCTCCATCACCAGGTACGCGTCGCAGCTTGGGAGCGCATCCTTGAAGAAGTCGCCGGCCTGAAGGTTCAGTCGCGCCGAGGCCACGCCCGCGGCCTCGCGCACCACATGCGGCAGATCGAACAGAACGCCGCTCGCGTCGGGGGCGGAGTCAAGCACCGCGTGCAGTAGGTGGCCGCGGCCACCGCCGATGTCGCCGATTAGACGGAATCCTGAGAAGTCGTAAGCGGCGACGACCCTAGCGACCTGCCCGTGCGCTTTGGCCGCCATCGCCGCGTTGAAGATGCCGTTGTCTTCCGGGTGCGCCGCGAAGTAGGCCCAGAACCCTCCAGGAACGACCTTGTCGGCCGCCGGGAGGCCGGTTTGAAGGGTGTGGTTGAGTGCCTCCCAGCTCGCCCAGTTGATCGGCAGGCCGAACATCCGCGCAAGGGCGCGCAGCGACTGAGGGTGATCGGCCCGCAACAGCCGCGACGCGGGCGAGTGGCGGAAGGTATCGCCCTGACACTCGAACACACCGTGCGCGGCGAGCAGGCGCAGGACGCGGCCGAGCGCATCCGGCTGGGCCCCGACCGATGCCGCCAGCTCGTCAGCCGTGCGGGGCGTCTCGTCAAGCGCGTCCGCAACACCCAGGTCAGCGACGACGTGGAGACACCGCGGGAGGCAGTGGCCGCCCGCGATCTGTAGCACTGTGGAGACTGGATCGGGTTCCATCACGATATGTACCCCCCTGCCGCGGACCTTGCGTGTCCCGCGCTCTTCGTTGGCGCCGTCTAACGACATGCGCATCAGCTGCGGGCCATCGTGCCCGCGCCCGCACAAACTTACGTTCTGCAGCGCGCTCCAGGCGCGCTGCGCCCGAGCGGGGGCTGGCGCCCACCCCGGCCCGTCTGACCTTACCCGGCGGTCTCAAGCGATCATCGCAACATTCCGGGCGAAGACTTCACAGGGTTTGAGCCAGCCCAGCGCCTGGCGCGGGCGCCCATTGAGTTCCCGCGCCACAGCATCGAGTTCGGCTTGCGTCGCAGA
>JACDHV010000044.1 GCA_013820855.1 Gemmatimonadales bacterium
AAGGGGTGGCGTGAACGGGATTTGCGGCATTGCGGCGCAAGGATTGCGACAGGGCTGTCGATCTCATTGCCAGCCTCGGGTCCCCGTCCTGCAACTTGTGTCACCAGACCCGGAACACTAGTTTGAATCCTTCAACCGCAAAGCTATGTGGGGGCAATCATTACCTCCTCTCTGCTCCGAGGGACCGTGGATACCCAAGAGCTTCAACAGGTAGCGCTCTTCGAGAAGTGCCGGCAGTTCACCAAGGCCCGTGAGATCCAGGCCGCCGGCCTCTATCCCTACTTCAATCCCATCTCGGAATCGGAAGACACCGTCGTCGTCATCGACGGGCACAAGCGGATCATGCTGGGGTCCAACAATTATCTGGGCCTCACTCATAACCCGAAGGTGCTCGAAGCGGCGTCCCGGGCCCTCCACCGCTACGGCTCCGGCTGCACCGGGAGCAGGTTCCTGAACGGAACGCTCGACCTGCACGAGCAGCTCGAAGCATCTCTCGCGGAGTTCCTGGGCAAGGAAGCGTGCCTCGTCTTCTCCACCGGCTACTCGGCCAACCTGGGGCTGATCGCGGGCCTGGTCGGACGGGGCGAGGTGGTCTACCTCGACAAGCTGGACCACGCCTCGATCGTCGATGGAGCCAAGCTGTCCTATGGCGACACCGAGCGCTTCAATCACGGGGATCTGGCCAATCTCGAGCGGCGGATGGAGCGGAACGGTTCCGGACGCGGCTCGATGATCGTGGTGGACGGCGTCTACTCGATGGAGGGCAACATCGCCGACGTCCCCGGGCTGGTGCGTGTCGGCAGGAAGTACGGCGCGGCCCTGGCCCTCGACGACGCGCACGCCCTGGGCGTCCTCGGTCCGAACGGCGACGGCACGGCGGCGCACTTCGGCCTCACCGATGAGGTGGACATCATCGCCGGCACCTTCTCGAAGTCGCTGGCGTCCATCGGCGGGTTCGTGGCTGCGTCGGAGAGCGTCATCCACTACCTGAAGCATCACAGCCGGCCGCTGATCTTCACGGCATCGCTGCCTCCGGCCAACACGGCCGGCGTGCTCGCGGCGCTTCAGGTGCTGCAGGACGAGCCGGAGCGCCGCGACCAGCTGTGGGCCAACACCCGGCACCTTCAGAGCGGCTTCCGGACGCTCGGCTTCGAGATCGGGGCGACCCAGACACCCATCGTACCGGTCCTGATCGGTCCGCTGGAGAAGACGTTCCTGATGTGGCGACGGCTGTTCGACGCGGGCGTGTTCACCAATCCGGTGGCTCCGCCGGCGGTGCCCCCGTCGCAGTGCCGGCTGCGCACCAGCGTCATGGCTACCCACACGTTCGACCAGATCGACTTCGCCCTCGAGCAGTTCGCCCGTATCGGCCGGGACCTGGGGGTCATCTGACCCCACCGCTGCGCGTCCGCGCGGCGCGGGATCGACCGGACCAAAAGCGCTTCATCGACCTGCCCTACCGACTTCACGCGCGGGACCCGATCTGGGTCCCGCCGTTGCGTCGGGACGTCGCCACCCTCCTCTCCCGCTCGAAGAACCCCTTCTTCGAGCACGGCGAGGCCGAGTACTTCCTGGCCGAGCGGGACGGGACGGTGGTGGGCCGCATCGCCGCGATAACCAACCGCCTGCACAACGAGATTCACGGTGACCGGGTGGGGTTCTTCGGCTTCTTCGAGTGCATCGACGACCAGCGGGTCGCCGATGCGCTCTTCGCCGCGGCGGCGGAGTGGTGCCGCGGCCAGGGCCATGACGTGCTCCGCGGTCCGGCCTCGTTCTCTGTGAACGACGAGTGCGGGCTGCTGGTGGATGGCTTCGAGCATCCTCCCACGCTGATGATGCCGCACAACCCACGGTACTATGTGGATCTGGTGGAGCGCGCCGGCTTCGCCAGGGCCAGGGACCTATGGGTGTACCAGGGGGGCCGCGAGGACTACCACGTGCCGGTTCCCGAGCGGCTCGCGCGCGGTACGGAGCTGATCCGGCAGCGCCTCGGCATCACCATCCGCCCGCTCGATCTCGCGCACTTCGACCGCGAGGTGGAGCGGATCAAGGAGATCTACAACCAGGCGTGGGAGAAGAACTGGGGCTTCGTTCCGATGACCGAACGGGAGATCGATCATCTGGCCGAGCAGTTCCGGCCGGTGGTCATTCCGGATTTCGTGCCGATCGCGGAAAAGGACGGCAGGGTGATCGGGTTCGGCATCGCCCTCCCGGACCTCAACGTGGTCCTGCGGAAGAACCGGTCGGGATGGCTGCTCCCGGTCCTCCCCCGCCTGCTGTGGTCGCTCAAGATGCGCAAGATCCGGCGCTCCCGGATTCTGCTGCTCGGCGTGGTGCCGGAGTACCGGGGCAAGGGCGTGGACGCCATGCTCTACCACTGGATCTGGACCCGCGCCGAGAAGCTGGGGTTCAGCTGGGGAGAGGCGGGGTGGATCCTGGAGGACAACGCCGCCATGAACGCCGGACTAGAGAAGATGACGTTTCGGGTCTACAAGACCTATCGGCTCTACGATCGGGCGACATGAAGGTGCTGCTCACCGGGGCCACCGGCTTTGTCGGCAGCCACCTGGCGGAAGCGCTTCAGAGGCACGGCGACGAGGTGACGGCGCTGGTACGCACCCCGAGGAAGGCGGAGGCGCTCGGGCCGCTTGGTGTGCGCGTCGTGCCGGGCGATCTGGACCACGCGGCCAGCCTCGCCGGGGCGGTCGAGGGCCAGGACATCGTCTACCATGTCGCTGGTCTCGTTGCGGCAGGCAGCGAGCGCGAGTTCATGCGCTGCAACCGCGACGGTACTGCGAGCCTCGTCGCGGCCGCCAGGCGAGCGGCCGTGTCGCGGTTCGTGCTGGTGTCCTCGATGGCTGCCGGCGGTCCGGCCGACCGGGGCAGACCGCTCACCGGCGCCGAGCCCGCCCGGCCGGTGACCGCCTACGGGCGAAGCAAGCTGGCGGGCGAAGCGGCGGTCAGGACGGGCGGCCTTCCCTGGGTCATCGTGCGACCGCCGGCCGTGTACGGGCCGCGCGATCGCGAGGTCCTCAAGGTGTTCCGGATGGCGCGACTGGGCGTCGCGCCCGTGTTCGGCGACGGCAGTCAGCAGCTTTCGGCAGTGCATGGCGCCGACTTGGCGGACGCGCTGGTCGCCGCCGCCACGGCGGCGGGGACGGTCGGCAACATCTACTACGCCTGCCACCCCGAGGTGACCACGAGCGCCGAGTTCGTGCGTGCCGTAGGAGCCGCCATGGGGCGCCGGGTGGCGCTGGTGCCGGTTCCGGCACCGGTCGGGCGGGCGCTGCTCGCCGTGACCGAGGCCTCCGCGAAGATGACGGGACAGATTACGATTCTCACTCGGGACAAGGCCAACGAATTCTTCCAGGACGCCTGGACCGGTGATCCGGGACCGCTCACACGAGACTCGGGATGGCGCGCGACCCACGATCTGAAGTCGGGACTCGCCGACACGTACCGATGGTATCGGAACGCCCGGTGGCTGTAGCGGTCGAGCCGACCCGCGAGCGAGCGGCGACGGCCCGCGGCACGCGGCTCCGACCGGTGGATCTGCTGCTCGCCGGATACCTGGGTGTGGTGTCGCTCGTCGCCCTGGCGCGAGCGCCGGAGCAGCCGGGATGCTGGTGGCTCCTCGTGGCACACGGGCTGTTCGGGGTGCTGCTCTACCTGATCACCCGGCCTGGCCTGGGGCCGGTCGGGCGCACCCTTCGGGAGCTCTACCCCCTGCTCCTGCTGGCGGGACTCTACGGCGAGCTCGACGTGCTGAACGGCCCCGGCGGCATCGCGGTGCACGACGCCACCGTTCAGCAGTGGGAACTGGCGATCTTCGGTGTCCAGCTCAGCACGGAGTGGTGGCGCGCCATGCCCAGCCGGTTCTGGTCGGCCGTGCTGCACGCCGCCTATCTCTCCTATTATTTGATCGTGGTGGCGCCCGCGTTCTACTTCGTGTGGCGGCGGGACCTGCCGGCCCTCCGATACTTCACGTTCGTCGTGATCGCGACCTTCGTGGTCTGCTACCTGGTGTTCATCTTCTATCCCGTCGCGGGGCCCTACTACGTCTTCCCGCGGCCCGACCCCTGGTTTACCGACAACGTGTTCGCCCGGATGGTGTACGGCACGCTCGCCACCGGCAGTTCCTACGGTGCCGCATTCCCCAGCTCGCACGTTGCGGCCGCGCTGGCCGCCGTGCTCGCCTCGGCGCGTGGCTCGAGGGGACTCGCCTGGGCGCTGGCCCTGCCGACCGTGTTGCTCACGGTGGCCGTGGTCTACTGTCAGATGCATTATGGGGTGGACGCGATCGCCGGACTTCTGGTCGGAGCGCTGGTGGTGGCGGCGGCGAGACCGCTCAGGGACGGCGGGGGCGGTGAACCGTAACAGCGCAAAGAGAGGGACCGTGGTTGCACGGTCCCCCTCTTCGTGCTGCCCCGATTTTTCCGCGGGCTACTGCTCGACCGTCAGCTTCGCCTTCATGCCGAGCGCCAGATGGGGCAGGCAGTAGTACTTGTATTCCCCCGCCGGGGCCCCGGCGAAGTTCACCGTGTAGACGGCATTGGGCTCGGTCAGGAGCGAGCCTTCGAGCGGTGCCATCTGGTCCGGCATACCGGCCTTGAGCGGCTCCGCCGCGCCGCTGGGGATGCTGTCCGCCCAGAACGAGACGTTATGCGGGCCGCCGCTCACGTTGTGAAACCGGACCACGTCGCCAGACTTGATGGTCAGTTGCTCGGGAACGTACTTGTAGCTGCTCCCCTCCAGGACCATGTTGACGTCGTGCGTCGTTCCGCCACCGGCGGGGGCACCGCCACCGGCCGGGGCAGCGCCTCCGGCGGTCTGCCCGGGGGTCGCCGTCGTCTGCTGATCACCAGCCTTCTGCTCGCCGCCGCCGCAGGCCGCCAGGACGAAAGCGAGCCCTGCCACCATGGAAGTCACACGCATTGCCGATCTGCCTCCAGAGCTATGAATTGGCCGAGTACCCGGTGGAACTCGACTTTGTGAACTCATTCACAAAGATACTGGTCGCGGGTGCGAAGGGAAGTGGGAGCGACGGGCGCCGTGGTGCGTGTCGGCTGATTACTATTGAGCCCCATGACGATGAGTAATGCCACGCAGGCCGGGCGTGCACCGCTCGCGCCCCCGTGCCGGAAGCTCGGGTCCCAGTGTCGCGCGTTGCGGGTGACGCTCAGGGTCGGCTCGCTGGAGGAAGGCGCCGCATCGCTCGACCACGAGGCGACGTGGCTTCTGGGCCACACCCAGCAGATCACCTTCGGCGAGCCGTGGGCGGGCAACGGCGATCTCTACGTGGACGCCATTCTCCACGTTCCCTGCCGCCACCTGCGCGACGATGGCGCGACGCCCGGGTGCC
This sequence comes from Gemmatimonadales bacterium, assembly GCA_013820855.1. Classification (GTDB taxonomy): domain Bacteria; phylum Gemmatimonadota; class Gemmatimonadetes; order Gemmatimonadales; family GWC2-71-9; genus CAVVWJ01. The sequence goes on from JACDHV010000044.1 coordinate 5,363, forward strand.
GTTTGTATGGATACGGGGGCGTCGCCCCACGCCCGCCACGGCGCACCGAGCAGCCGCGCCGGCTGGGTGGCCAGCGGTTTCGGGTCGTCGACGGCACGCGGATCGTGGCGAGGTCGCTGCCGTCGGCTCCCGCGCCCAGCCATGCGCTGCCGGTCCTGGATACCGTGAACCCCTGCGCCGCCGCGCCTTGCCGGACCGCCGACAACACGCGCGCCGCGGCGTGCTGCCGGGATCTGCAGGTCGAGATCATGTGCAACAAGGGAAACCGGAAGCTGGAGGCTCTGGTGCGGTCCCGGAGGTCGCCGTATCTCTGTAAGGTGGAGCGGGGCGGCGACTTCTCGCTGGATGTGGAGATGATCTCCGCCTGTGGGTACCTGGAGAGCGACCGCGCGTCCTGTTCGCTGCACGGCCGTGTTCGGGCGGATGGCAGACCTGCGAAGCCGGACCTCTGCACCGAATGGCCCCCGAAGAACCGGGGCCTTCATCCCGGCTGCGCATTCGGCCCCCGCCGCAGACGGCGGCGGCCGTCCGGCGATTAGCCCGCGTACAAGTGTGCAAGGCGGCGTAAGTTGCCCGTCCACATGAGCGACCCGTCCCCCGCCGAGGTGTCGTGAGCGACGATCTGGAGAAGCTGTATCAGAGCACCTATACCGCCGTGGTTCGGTTCCTCTACCGAAAGGTGTGGGACGCCGAGCGTGCGGAGGATCTGGCACAGGAGGTCTTCGTTCGCGCACTGGCACACAGGCCTGACAAGCCTCGGGCGTGGGTTTTCGCCGTCGCCGCCAACCTCGCGCGCGACGAGGCCCGCGCGGCCGTGCGGCGGAAACGACACCTCACGCTGCTCAAGGGCGACCCGATCTCGCAGCCCACCGTCTCGCCGTCGGCCGACGACTCGGTCGAGCACGACGAGCAGATGGCCTCGGTGCAGGAGGCGCTGAGCACGCTGACGGCCAGGGATCGCGAGATCCTCCTGCTGTGGGACGCCGGCCTCAGCTATCCCGAGATCGCGGGGCAGACCGGGCTCGCGGTCGGAGCCGTCGGCACGACGTTGGCACGGGCGCGACGCAGGCTGGTGGACGCGCACGATCGGCAGCAGAAACCGACGAGGGACAATGCGGCACATTCCTGAAGACGAGCTGCACGCCTATCTGGACCAGGGGCTCAGCCGATCTCAGTGCGTCGAGATCGAGAGCCATCTGGCCGAGTGCTCGTCGTGCCGTGCGACTCGCGACGGCATCGCCGCCCTGCGGGACCGCACCACCGCGCTGCTCGCCCGGCTTGCGCCGCCTCGTCGGTTTCCGTCCGCGTTCGAGACGCTTCGCGGCCTGGCGGCGCAGCGGGTCGACACGCGGCGACGCCGGCTGCGCGCGATGGCATGGGTGGCGAGCCTCGTGGCGGCGCTCGGACTGGGCTGGACCGCCAGCACGATGGTCGGCCCGGGCCGGACCAGTGTCGCCCTGAACGACCCACCTGCCGCGGCAGAAGCAGCGCGGATAGTGGCTTCCGCCGACTCGGTTGCTGCCGATACGGCTCCCGTCGATTCGGCCACGGCGCGACCCGCGCAGCCAGCAGCAGCCCGCGCGCCGGATCCCGCCCCCGCGCCGACGCCCGTCAGGTCCCGGGTTCGCCGTGTACCGGCGCCGGCCCGCAACGTGGCGTTCGAGGCCGCCGCGCGCGAGGACTCGATCCGCGCCGCCAAGCTGGCGATCCTCGATCCGGCCCCGGCCGTCGAGCTCGAGCCGCTCGAGGGTCCCCAACCTGCGGGGGGCGAGCAGTTCGCGGGGATGTGGCGCACGATGTCGTGGGATGGCGCCCAGAGCGAGGCCGGACAGAGCCTCCCGCGCATCGACGGGCTGCCGGTGCTGCGGGTGCAGGTCCAGGCAAACGATCGCGGCAATCGTCCGCTGATGGTCGTGGCCCAGCAGCTCGCTTCCGGCCAGGTCATCCAGACGATCGAAGGTCCCGCGAGAGACGTGTCGGAGCTCCTCTCCCGGCGCACCGCCACCTCGCCCGACGGGGCGCTGTCGGTGACCATCTCGGACCCGGCGCCCGCGGCCGATCAGGCAATGGCGATGCAGATGGGCGATCGGATGCTCGCCATCACCGGCGCCCTGCCTTCCGACAGCCTCCGGGCGATGATCCGCAGGATCAACGCGGAGATGCGGAGCAAGTGACGAAAGAGTGACCGGAGTTCATCACCGAACGTAATGAAGGGGGCCATGCTGACATGGCCCCCTTCATTGCGTTCGGGTCAGGTCGATCCGGGTCTCACCGCGGCTTGTCCCTCCGCTCGATCAGCTCCGGCGCCACGTAGTCCCGGGAGCTCTCCTCGTGGTCGAACTCGGCCGACACCAGGGCGTGCCCACGCTCCCGGTCGAGGGTAATCTCGGCGAGGCGGGGCGAGACCATCGGAAAGGTCCGGGCGAAGAGCGCGTACGAGAGGAGATAGAGCCCGAGAAACATCAGGGTCGGGCCCGCCTCGGGCGTTCCGAAAGCAGGACCGGGCATCGTGGTCACCGAGGGCATGACGAGGAGATAGCGCTCCAGCCAGAGCGCCGTGAGGCTCACCGTCGCGAAAAAGAGAAGCGTCGCCCTGGTCTTCTTGGGCGCCACGCCCAAAAGGCCGAAAAATGGAATGATGAACATCCCCACGAACACGGTGACCCCCACCGGGCGCCAGTTGCCCCACAGGCGCGCGAAGACGAACCCCGTCTCTTCGGGCAGATTCCCGTACCAGATCACCAGGAACTGGGCCCACATGAGGTAGGTCCAGAACACGGTGAAACCGAAGCAGAGCTTGCCGAGGTCGTGCCGCTGCTTGGGCGAAACCAGGTCGCCGATGCCGAGATGCGCGGCGCCGTAAACGGTCATGAGCGCGAGGAGCATGTGGGCGCCGAGGAACGAGCCCATGAAGTAGAAGCCCCCCAGCAGGTTGCTGAACCAGTGGGGCTGGAGCGCCATGATGCCGTCGAACGCCACGAGGCTGAACACGATGGCGTAGAGCACGACGAACAGCGGTGCCAGCCGATGGAGGTGCTCCTCATGGGCCAGTGTGCCGGCCGGAGTGCCGTCGTATGCGCGGGTCCACCGCTCGTAGAGCGAGCGGCGGCCCGGGCCCGCCACCGCGCGCGTGGCGAACATGTCCGGGATGAGGTCGGCGCGGATCAGCTTCCAGCCGACCCAGCCCAGCACCGTGAGGCCGATGCCCAGCCGGGTGAACATGAAGGGCCGCGACAGCCATACTTCCTTCGAGTGATCCATCCCGTGGGCTGCATGCACCATCGGCCCATAGACTGCGTCGTAGCCCAGCGTGAAAATCAGGACCAGGGCGACCAGGGAGAGCGGCAGGAAGGCGACCGACGCCTCCGCGAACCGAATGATGAGCCCCGACCACTTGGCGTTGGTGATCTTCTGCACCGCCGCGAACGCCACGCTGCCGCCCGCCAGCCCGGTGAAGTAGAGCCAGTTCACGTGGAAGAGCTGCCACGCCCGCGCCGCGTGGCCGCCCCAGAGGGCCTCGAGGAAGAGGAACAGTCCCAGAATCGCGAGCCCCGCCCCGAGCCCGAGGAAGAGTTTGTATTCCCCGGCGAGCGCGCGCGCGACCAGGCGCTGGTGCACCGCGCCCGGGCTCATCGAGGCCTCTCCCCGGTGGAGCCGGTGGCGCTGGGCCCCGGCGGAATGCCGGCCGCGACGCCGGCCGGTTCCTGCGGCGCCGGACTGGCGGACTGCAGCTTCCGGACGTGACTCACGATCGCCCACCGGTCGGCCGGCCGGTAGACCTTGTCGCCGTAGCGGGGCATGACGCCCCGCCCGTAGCGGATGATGCTGTACAGGTAGCCGTCGCTGTACCCGCGCGCCCGGCCGGTGAGCAGCGACGGCGCGCCCACCCGGTTGGAGATCGGCCCCTTGGCGTCGCCCGCTACCCCGTGGCAAACGGTGCAGAAGTTCTGATAGAGCGTGTCGCCGGCCGCCTCGACCGCGCGGGGGATCGCCGGGACAGCCGGCCCCGCGGCGGCGGCCTCGGCGGTGCCCGCCTGCCCGTATGGGTTCCGGAGCGCGTCCGCCGTGGTGGCATTGCCGCCCACCCACTCGGCCGACCAGTCGGGCTCGCCGCCGCTCACCGGCACCGTCCCCGCCGGAGTGTACCTCGGCACGGCCGGCGTCTCGTAGGGGTGGATGTAGCGGGCATCGATCATGTGGTCGAACCACGGAATGATGTGCCAGAGCTGGTCCGGCGAGGGCACCTTGTAGTAGTAGAAGTCGCACGCGCCGCAGAGCAGCAGCAGGGCGGCGAGTCCGGCGCTACGCCCCTTCATACCGCACCTCCACCGCGCCCGCACTGTGCATCATCTGCTCCACCTGCCGCGCCAGGTCCTGGGTGGCCGGCACGAAGACGCCGATCGTGTCGTCGCTGAATTTCGGATCGTAGGGCACCCCGCGCCGTCCCATAAGAATCGAGAAGAGCGCCACGGCGGCCACCGTGCTGAGCGCACCCAGCAGGATGGTCAGCTCGAAGGCGATCACGACGTACGGAGGGACCGAGCCGATCGGCTTGCCGCCCACCAGCACCGGCCAGTCGTACGACATCCAGAGGGTCATCCCGAAGCCGGCCGCGCAGCCGGTGAGACCGCCGATGAGGGTGATGAGACGCACCGGGCTCACCCGGTGGTCCAGCGCCTCCTCGATCTCGTGATTGGGCGCCGCGCTGTAGACCACGAGGCCCTTGATGCCGCGCGCGCGGAGGGCCCGGATGGCGTCGGCCGCCGCGTCCACGTGGACGAAGGAGGCCAGGACCCCCGGCTTGCGTCTGGCGCCCCTGGCGGTTTTCCGCACGGCCATCAGTGGTGCCCTCCCCGCTTCCGCGGCATCGGGATCATCTCCTTGATCTCCTGAATCGCGACGATCGGGAAGTTCTTGGCGAACAGCAGGAACCACATGCCGAACCAGCCGAACGAGCCCGCCAGGATGCCCCAGTCCGCCCAGGTCGGGTTGAGCTGGTCCCACGCCCAGGGCACGTAGTCGTTGCTGAGTGACGACACGATGATGACGTACCGCTCGAACCACATCCCGATGTTGATGAAGATCGAGATGACGAAGAGCGAGGTCAGATTCGTGCGGATCTTCCGGAACCAGAGAAGCTGGGACACGAAGGCGTTGCAGATGATCATGGTCCAGCCGGCCCACCAGTAGGGCCCGAACGCCCGGCGGTAGAAGGTGGTCTGCTCGAAGATGTTGCTGCTGTACCACGCCACGAAGTACTCCATGCCGTAGGCGTAGAACAGGATCGACCCGGTCAACAACGTCAGCTTGGCGAGGTTGTCGAAGTGGTAGGCCGTGATCATGTGCTCGATGCGCAGCGCGCGGCGGAGCGGAATGATCAGCGTGAGCACCATGCCGATGCCGGAATAGATGGCGCCGGCCACGAAGTAGGGCGCGAAGATGGTGCCGTGCCAACCGGGCAAGATGGAGACGGCGAAGTCCCAGGACACCACCGAGTGCACCGAGAGCACCAGCGGGGTGGCCAGGGCCGCGAGGTAGAGATAGGCCCGCGAGTAGTGCCGCCACTGGTTGTCGGTGCCCCTCCAGCCGACCGACGCGAGCTCGTAGACCTTCTTCCGCCAACCGCTCGCCTTGTCCCGCACCGCCGCGACGTCGGGAATCAGGCCGAACACGAGGAACGTGGTCGAGACCGTGAGGTACGTCGAGATGGCGAAGACGTCCCAGATGAGCGGCGACTTGAAGTTGGGCCAGAGGAACCGCGAGTTCGGATAGGGCAGCAGCCAGTAGAAGATCCACTGGCGCCCGATGTGGATGATCGGGAACAGGCCCGCCGTCATGACGGCGAAGACGGTCATGGCCTCGGTGGACCGGTACACCGCCGTGCGCCAGGGCGATCGGAACAGGAACAGGATCGCGGAGATCAGCGTTCCCGCGTGCCCGATGCCCACCCAGAACACGAAGGTGGTGATGTAGACGCTCCAGAAGATCGGCGGCTGATATCCGGCGTGGCCCAGGCCGTCCTTGACGAGGACGAGGAAGGTCACGATGCCGATCAGGAACAGCGACACCGCCCCGAGGAGCAGGAGGACGTAGCCCCGGGTGGGCGGGCTCAGCGTGCCCACGACGTCCCGGGTGACGTCGGCGTGGGTCTGGGTGATCACGAGCCCGTCGTGCCCGACGGATCGCGGAGGAGCGACGGCAGCCATCGGTCAGGCCTCCGCGGGCAGCAGGACTTTGGCCAGGTAGGTGATCGCCGGCCGCACGTTGAGATCCTCCAGCACGTGGTAGCCGCGGGGGTCCTGCTTGAGGCGGGCCACCCGGCCGGCGCCGTCCTTCACGTTGCCGAACACGATCGCGTCCGAGGGGCAGGCCTGCGCGCAGGCGGTGGTGAACTCTCCGTCCCTGATGGGCCGGTCCTCCAGCCGCGCGTGGTGCTGAGTGTCGCGGATCCGCTGGATGCAGAACGTGCACTTCTCCATCACGCCCCGGGCCCGCACCGTCACGTCGGGGTTGAGCTGGAGGTGCAGCGGCTCCGGCCAGGCCTGCTCGTTGTACTTGTACCAGTTGAAGTAGCGCACCTTGTAGGGGCAGTTGTTGGCGCAATAGCGGGTGCCGACGCAGCGGTTGTAGACCTGCCCGTTGAGCCCGTCGGCCGTGTGGTACGCCGCGTACACGGGACAGACCGGCTCGCAGGGCGCGTTGCCGCAGTGCTGGCAGAGCATGGGGATGAAGCGGGCCGAGGGCGGCGCCCCCGGCTCCTCCGGATCCTCCCAGTAGCGCTCGATCCGGAGCCAGGTCATCTCCCGGCCGCGGAGCACCTCGGACTCGCCCACCGTCGGGATGTTGTTCTCGGCGTAGCAGGCGGTCACGCAGGCGGAGCAGCCGGTGCACTTGGCGAGGTCGATCGCCATGCCCCACTGCGGAAGCTCCCTGGTGTAGTCGCCATGCTCGGTGGCCCGCTGCTGCTCCTCGGACCAGCCACGGATGGCCTCGAGCTCCAGGGCGGTGTTGATCTCGTGGCGGCCGTGGCCTTCCTCGAGGTACGCCTGCTCGACGGTGAGCCCCTTCTTCGCCGCCGCCAGCGAGATCCCTTCCGCGATGCCGCGTCCGAGCTGGCGCGGAACGCCCGCCACGCTCGCCAGCTTGCGGTAGCCGCCGGTCTTTCGCACTGACACGCGCGTCGAGAGATAGGGGACGAAGTCGCCCCGGGGCGCGCCGAGCAGGTCGAGCGCGTTCACGCCCCGTCCCTGCGCGAAGGTGCCGTACGCGGTGTGCCCGAACCCGAGCGGGATCGCCACCGCGTCGTCGCGAATGCCGGGGTACACGTAGACCGGCGCCTCGACCGTCCCGTAGGGCGACGTCAGCTCGACGATCTCGCCGTCGCGCAGGTCGAGCGTCCGGGCCGTGGCCGGGCTCACCTCGACCCAGCTGTGCCAGGTGATCTTGGTGACCGGGTCGGCGTTCTCCATCAGCCACGGCTTGTTGGCGCCGCGCCCGTCGTGGAGCATCGGGTGCGGGTAGGTCAGAAAGGTGAAGCTGCCGGCACCCTCGAAGGTCGGGCTGGTGTAGGAGAGGCGGCCCTCGGGCAGGGTGAGCGTCACCTCCTGGGGAGGGGGCGGATCCCGGTACACTCCGCCCCGCTGGAGCGCGGCGTGCCAGAAGGCCGCCGCGTCTCGCTCGCCGAGCTCGCCGGCGAGCGCTTGCCAGCGCGTCTTCAGATGCTGGTCCCAGGTGGGCGCGGCGAAGCGCGCGAGCGCGCCCGCCGCCTTGCGGCTCACCCTGAGCAGGATCTCGCCCGCCGGAAGGGTATTGAAGACAGGCTCCATCACCGGCTGCATGAGGCCGTGCACGCCCGCTCGCGGGCGCACGTCGTCCCAGCGCTCGAGCGCGTGGTGCTGGGGCAGGAGCAGGTCGCAGAGCGCCGCGGTCTCGTCCAGATACATGGAGGTGGAGACCTTGAAGCCCACCTTGGCGAACCGGGCGGCGAACCCGCTGCTCTTGGGCAGGGTGTAGGCGGGATTGGCGTCGTGCACCAGGACCACGGCCAGCTCGCCGCCGTCCATGGCCTGGGCCAGCTTCGCCAGCTCGGTATGCCCGTCGGCGGCGGGCAGAGCGGAGCCGAACCGCACCGTCTCGCCGATGTTGCCGGCCACGAAGTTGAGCACGTTCACCGCGGCACAGACCTCGGCGGCGGCCGCGTGCTGCGAGCCCACGCCGCCCGCCACCGCCAGGCTGGGGCGCGCGGCGCCGAACTCCCTGGCCAGCCGCTCGATCGTCTCGACCTCGAGGCCGGTCTCCTCAGCGGCCATGGCCGGCGTGAACGAGCCGAGCGCGGAGGCGAGACCGACCCGGTCGTCGCCCCGGTCGGCGACCAGCACGTTCGCCATGGCCAGCGCCAGGGCCGCCTCGGAGCCGGGCTTGAGGGACACCCACTCGTCCGCGTTGAGACCCGTCAAGTCTCGGCGTGGCGCGGCGTAGACGAATTTGGCGACGTCGCCGCCCGAGAAGCCGTGCGACCTGGCGAACCCGCGCTGGTTCTCGATCGGCGACCCCCAGCTCTCCAGGAAGTCGGCGCCGAAGGAAATGATGTACCTGGCCTTCCCGAAGTCGTGCGCGGGCAGCTGGTCGAGGCCGAAGACCTGGCGGTTGGCAGCGCGCACCGGCTCGTGGTCGAAGCTCTCGTAGCGCACCAGCCGCCCGCCCATGGCCGAGGTCCACTCGGCCAGGAGGTCCGAGAACGTGCCGCGCGGCGCGCCGCTGATCACGGCGACCCGGTTGCCGGCTTCGCCCAGCTTTCCGGCGAGCCGTGCGATCGCATCGTCCCAGGTGATCTCCAGGAACCCGCCGTCGGCGGCGCGGGCCATGGGGGCCTTGATCCGGCCGGGATTGTACAGGCCCTGGAGCGCGGCCTGGCCTCGGGAGCAGAGCTTTCCCTGGTTGACGGGGTGGTCGGGATTGCCCTCGAGCTTCACCGCCCGGCCCTCGCGAGTCCGCACGTGCACCCCGCACCCGGCGGGGCATTCGGTGCAGGTGCTCGCGTACCACGTGGCGACGCCGGGCACCTGATCCTCGGACTGGACCAGGTAGGGCACCAGCTTCTGCACCCGGTCGGTCGAGCAGCCGCTCAGCGCCATGGCGCCCCCGCCGGCCGCCGTTCCCAGCACGGTGAGAAAGCGGCGGCGATCGACGGTAGGGGGCTGAAGGTCGTCAGACATTCCGCATTCCTGGGTTCGTCAGCGCCGCGTCGTGCCCATCGAACGACACGCCCGCGCGGCGGGGACTCGTCAGTAGTGGCATACCGAGCAGTCCCGCGACACCCCGCGCTCCACGTGGCACGTGATGCAGAACCCCATGTTGTCCACCTGGTTGACCTTGAACACCTGGGGCATGCGGCTCACGTCCCCGTGGCAGGTGGCGCAGGCGGTGGGACCGAGGGCCTTGATGTGCCGCTGGTGCGGGAAGTGGGCGTGGCGGGGCAGAAAATGGACTCTGATCCATTCCACCGGCTTCATCTCGGTCCACAGCTCCCGCAGCTTCCGGATCTCGGTCCGGCTGCTGCTGTCGCTGCCGGCGACCACGAGGTGGCAACCCATGCAGGTCTGCATGGTCGGGATTCCGGGCTCCGGGGAGACATCGACCGAGTAGTGGCAGTATTGGCACTGGATCTTGAACTGGCCGGCGTGGATGTCGTGCCGGAAGAAGATGGGCTGGCGGGGGCCCTTGAGCGATCCGGTATCGCTGATCACCGGAGCCGTGATCGAATCGGCGGGTGCCTGGGACTGCTGAGCCTGCGGACTCGGACTCGCGAACGCCAGCACGGCCGCGAGTCCGCCGGCCCCGACGCCGCCGAGCACGATTGCCAACGTTCGCATCATCGATCCCACGCTGAATGAGAGACCCGCCGGAAGGCGATCGGTGCCGCCGCACCATCCTCGGGGGGCTCGTAGTGGGGCCGACCCGGTTTTCCGCGCGCCGAAACATAGTCCGGACAGTGCGCGGCACAACCCGATCCGATGGCCTCATCCGACCGCATCATTCAATCGTCCGCGTCGTCGCGGAGCCGCGCGGAGGCGCGGCGTGCCCGGGGGCCGCGGTGCGGCGACGGCCGCTGGTTCAGCCACTCCCCCTTGCGACGCGCGAAGGTCAGAAAGCCGTCCACGATGCGACGGTCGCCCAACTCCAGCCAGCACCAGCGCACCGGTCCGGTCCGCTGCGCTTCGGCGACCGCGCGGGCGAGGTCGGCCGGGAGCCGTGGAATGGCCTGCAACCGATTCTCTTCCATGTCGCTGAGCGTGAACGTGGTCGATATCCCTTTGCCGACCACGTGGAGCCAGCAGAGCTTGCGGCTGCCGACGCCGTACTCCCAGCTCCAGCGCCAGTTCGCCCCCATGTACCGCACGCTCTCCGTCACGCCGTCGATGGCCAGCAGTCCGGCGCGCACCGCCTTGAACCGGGCGGCCGCCGCGGGTGGAAGGTCGTCGAGGGGCGCGGTGACGGCGGGCTGGACCTCGGGATCCGGGTAGCGGTTCGCCGACCAGTAGGCGCTCGAGCGCTGCATGGTCACGGCGAATCCGCCAGTGGCGGCTCGCCCATGGGAACTCCCGCGCGGGCCAGATAGCGAACCACCTCGATCCCCATCGCCCGTACCAGGGATGCCTCGCGGCCGTCGAGCCCCGCACGGTGGACGATCTCTCGGAACGACCGCATGACGCTCTCCGACCGGCGGGTCTTGAAGAACTCCACCGCCCAGAGCGCCCGGCGCCAGTCGCCGAAGAGCTCCTCGAGCTGGGCCGACGTCGCCGGCGGTGTGTCCTTGCGCGGCCGCTTGAGGGGAGCGCGCTCGCCGCCGCGGGCGATCCAGCTCTCGTAGGCCATGATCGCCACCGCCTGCGCCAGGTTGAGCGAGGAGCTGCTCGGATCGGTGGGGATCGTGACCAGCACGTGCCCCAGGTCGAGCTCGGCGTTGGTGAGGCCCCGGTCCTCCCGGCCCACCACGATCGCGACGGGCCCGCCGGCCGAGGCATCGACCAGCTCGGCGGCCGCGTCGCGCGGGCGGATGGTTCGCCGCTTCGCGGTGCGGCCCCGCGCCGTGAGCACCGCGACGTGAACGCAATCGGCCACCGCCGCCTCGAGCGAGTCCAGGATCTCGATCCGGGCCACGAAGTCCGCGCTGTTGTGGGCGATGCCTTCGATGCGCCAGGGGTCGAGGCTCTCCGGATTCACCAGCCGCATGCGCTCGATGCCGAAGTTCCGGGCGATCCGCACGGCGGCGGCGATGTTGACCAGGTCCTGCGGGTTCACCAGCACCAGGATGGGGGCCATCACCCCTCACCAAGGAAGCTCGTGTCGTGCCGCTTCGCCTTGAGCGCGGCGGTGAACCCAGCCTTCTCCACCGACTTCATGTAGGCCTCTTTCGGCTCCACCTGCTTGGTGTCCACCAGCTCGAGCAGCGCGTCGTTCAGCGTGACCATCCCGACCTTGCGGTTGGTCTGCATGATGCTGGGGATCTGGAACGTCTTGCCCTCGCGGATCAGGTTGGACACCGCGGGGATGGAGAGCAGGATCTCCCGGGCCGCCACCCGCCCGCCGCCGATTTTCTTGCAGAGGGTCTGCGCGATCACCCCGCGCAGGGACTCGGAGAGCATCACCCGGACCTGAGACTGCCGGTCGGCCGGGAACTGATCGATGATCCGGTCCACCGTCGAGGCGGCCGTCGTCGTGTGGAGCGTTCCGAACACGAGGTGGCCCGTTTCCGCCGTCTCGATCGCGATGGACACCGTCTCCAGATCCCGCATCTCGCCCACCAGGATGATGTCGGGATCCTCGCGCAGCGCGGCACGGAGCGCGTTCTTGAAGGAACGGGTATGGAGCCCCACCTGCCGTTGGGTCACCAGACACCGCTTGCTCTCGTGCACGAACTCGATGGGGTCCTCGATGGTGATGATGTGGTCGGTCCGGGTCCGGTTGATCAGGTCCACCAGGGCGGCCAGCGTGGTGCTCTTGCCCGATCCCGTCGGGCCGGTGACCACCACGAGGCCCTTGGTCAGATAACAGAGGTTCTGCACCTCGCGACTCAGGCCCATGTCGTCGGCGGTCCGCACGCTCGTGGGAATCACCCGGAACACCGCGATGGGGCCGTGGCGGTCGCGTCCCGCGTTGCAGCGGAAGCGGGCGAGCCCCTCGATCTCGTACGCCCAGTCGGTGTCGCCCACCTCGCGGTACTCGGCGACCTCGCGCGGCGACATCAGGCTCACCAGGAGCGTCTCCAGGCGCTCCGCCGGGATCGGGGCGCCCGGCTCGCGGACCAGCTCGCCCTGCCGCCGGAGCAGCGGCGGCTGTCCGGCGCGCAGGTGCAGGTCGGATGCTTCCGCCTCCACCAGCACCCGCAGCAGCCCTTCGATTTCCGCCCGCGCCCCGACGAGATCCGGCCCCTTGGACGCCGCCGGGGCGGCGGTCACCGGCCGCACCACCGCGCGCGAGCCGTCGGGGCCCGGCGTGAGCTCGACCCGCACCTCTCCACTGGGCGAGTGGTAGCCGAACGTCATCGGCGCACCGCCCCCCACCTTGGCCGCCTCGGGGCCCGCGACCTCGCGCACCAGGCCGACGATCTGACCGTCACTCAAGGCGTCCCGCGTGATCGGGCGGGTCCCGCCGTTGGTCACCAGCGCTGCCGGATGGCCCACGGCCAGGTGGAGCGCGTCGGCGCGCTGCTCGTGCATGACCTGGATGAAGCGATCTAGTCGGGCCACGGGAATCTCAGTCGAGGGGTCGGATGAGGCGGACGTGCTGCTTGTTGATGTAGCGGGTGCGGCCGTCGGCCCAGAGCGCGAAGAAACCGCCGGGTCCGTTCATGTAGTCGAGGGCCCGCCGGCGGCCCGGCGGCAGCTCCAGGGTCGCGCGGCCCCGATG
>JACDHV010000045.1 GCA_013820855.1 Gemmatimonadales bacterium
CGCCTGGTACGACCAGCCTTCGGCCAGGTCGCCCAGCATCACCACCTCCGGCGTTCCGCGTCTCGCTCCGGAAGTGCCCCCGACCAGCTCCAGGCCGGACAAGTCCTCCAGGGCCGGGGCGGGCAGGAAGGGCGCGACCACCCGAAGCCCTGCCTTGCGGGCCAGGGCCGCCCCCGCGAGGGTCGCCGTGACGATGTCCTCCGGCTCGACGGCGAAGCCGTACCCCCGCAGCCGCTCCACCAGCATCGCCCGGGAGCGGCTGGTGGTGTTGGTCACGAGGCGGAAAGGTATCCCTCGCCGCCGCAGGTGCTCGAGGGTCTCCGGAGCGCCGGGGATCGCGGCCTCCCCGGTGTAGAGCGTCCCGTCCAGGTCCAGCAGGTATGCGACCGGCGGGGTGGGCTCGGGCATCACGCTTATATTGCTCCTCTCCTTCGACCGACCGAGCCAGACCGATGCCCGCTGCCACCCTGCTCGCCCACGCCGCCCTGCTCGCCCGGCTCTCCGCGCCCTACCCGTTCGCGGTCGGCGAGGCGCTCCAGTACGAGGCCTCGCTGGGGTATTTCCCCATCGGCACGGCGAGCGCCACCGTGGCTCGTACGACCCGCGAGCGCGGTGCGGATGCATTCGTCTTCACCGCGGTCGGCGAAGGGGGGCCGCCGGGCTTCCGGGCCCGCTACGAGATGACCTCGTGGGTGCAGTCCACCCGGCTGGCGTCGCTGCGCTTCTACCGGAAGCTGACCCAGGGCAGCAAGGTGGACGAGGAGCGCTATCAGATCGTGCCCGATTCCGGCCGCTACCGCCAGGAGGGTATCGCGCGGGACTGGGTGGCGCCGCCCGACGCCCTGGACGAGCTGGCGTATCTCTACTACCTGCGCACGATTCCGCTCGAGGTGGGGAAAAGCTTCACGATGTCGCGGTACTTCAAGACGGGCTACAATCCGGTGCAGGTGCGGGTCACCGGCCGCGAGCCGGTGACGCTGTTCGACGGTCGCACCGTGCCGTGCTTCATCGTGGAGCTGACCGCCCGGGGCGCCACCCTCGGCGTGCGGCTGACCGACGATGCGCGCCGGCTGCCGGTGCAACTGGACCTTCCATTGCCGTACGGCAGAGTGACCCTGCTGCTCAGCGGGGTCGCCGGATCCTGATCCGCTAGTACCGGCCGAGGTACTTCTCGATTTCCCACCGGCTCACCTGCCGGTTGTACTCCATCACCTCGTTCCGCTTGGCCTCCAGGAAGCGCTCGGTCAGGTGCTCGCCCAGCGCGGCCTTCACCACCGCGTCCTTCTCGAACATCTCCAGCGCCTCGTGCAGGTCCCGCGGCAGCTCGTCGATGCGGTACTTGCGCCGGTCGCGGAAGCTCATGGTGAAGATGTTCCGGCTCACCGGCTCCCTCGCCTGCAGCTTGCGCTCCACGCCGTCGAGGCCGGCCGCCAGCTGCACCGCCAGGGCCAGATAGGGGTTGCATGCCGGATCGGGCATCCGCAGCTCGCAGCGGGTACCCAGCCCGCGGCGGTCGGGGATCCGCACCAGCGGCGAGCGGTTCCGCATCGACCACGCGACGTTCACGGGCGCCTCGTACCCCGGCACCAGCCGCTTGTAGCTGTTGATCAGCGGATTGGTCACGGCGCAGAAGCCTCGCGCGTGCTGCAGCAGTCCCTCGATGTAGCTGAGCGCGACCCTGGAGAGCTGATGCGGCCCCTTGGGGTCGTAGAACGCGTTCTCCTTGCCGCGGAAGAGCGACTGATGCGTGTGCATCCCGCTTCCGTTGACCCCTTCGATGGGCTTGGGCATGAACGACGCCACGAACCCGAACCGGTTGGCCACGTTCCGGACCACGAACTTGAAGGTCGTCAGGTTGTCCGCGGTGGTGAGCGCGTCGGCGTACTTGAGGTCGATCTCGTGCTGCCCGTCGGCGACCTCGTGGTGCGCTGCCTCCACCTCGAACCCCATCTCCACGAGCAGCTCGACGATGACCCGCCGGATTTCCTCCCCCCGATCCAGCGGCCCCAGGTCGAAATACGACCCGGCGTCGTGGGTGATGGTGGCCGGGCTCCCGTCGGGTGACTTCTCGAAGAGGAAGAACTCCGCCTCGCAGCCGGCCATCATCGAGAATCCGAGCTTGCGCGCCCGCTCGACCTGGCGCTTGAGCGTGGTCCTGGGGCAGCCGGCGAACGGCTCCTCGTCCGGGGTGTAGATGTCGCAGAGCAGCCGGGCCACCCGGCCGCCCTCGTCGTCGTAGGGCAGGATGCGAAACGTGTCGAGGTCGGGCTTCAGCAGCATGTCCGACTCCTCGATCCGCACGAAGCCCTCGATGGAAGAGCCGTCGAACATGATCTCGCCGCCCAGCGCCTTCTCGAACTGGCTGCGGGGCACCTCGACGTTCTTGTTGATGCCGAGGATGTCGGTGAACTGGAGGCGCAGGAAATCCACCCCGAAGCGCCCGGTCAGGGCCAGGACCTCGTTCTTGCCCGCGCCGCGCAGGTCGGTCGAGAATCCTTCCAGACTCGGCCGGTCGCCCGCACCGGACGGCCTGGGCTTGGCAGGCGCCATGGATTTTGCCCCGCGATGGAAGAGTGAGCAGGAGCCGGCGGCCGGCTCGTCGGACAAGGGTAAACGGTAACCGCGCGGGCGGAAGGGACGCCACCGCCGGCGGCCTACCCCGCGGCATTCCGACGGTGTACGCTTCCTCCCCAAATGACCGCCCAACCCAATGCCGGCACCTGTCCGGCCTGCGGGGCCGCGGCCTCCGGCAAGTTCTGCAGCGCTTGCGGTGCGAGCCTCGCGCCGAGAAGCTGTGCCCACTGCCGGGCGCCCCTCGGCGCCCAGGCCAGGTTCTGTCACCGCTGCGGCCGCCCGGCGGGTGCCGACGCCCGCCCGGCCGCCTCCGATCGCACCGCCTGGATCTTCGCGGGCGCGATGTGCCTGTTCCTGATCGGCGCCATCGTCTACAACGTGACGACGCAGAACCCCGCGCCACAGGTGCCCGATATGTCGAACGTCGGCGCGGCCGGGGGCGATACGACGCTCCAGGTCGGTCCGGCGCCCGACATCAGCCAGCTGAGCCCGAGAGAGCGCTTCGATCGATTGTACAATCGGATCATGCAGGCGGCCGAGCAGCGCGACACCCTTCAGGTCCGGCGCTTCACGCCGATGGCGCTCGGCGCCTACGCCCAGCTCGACACCTTCGACGCCGATGCCCGGTACCACGCGGCCGTGATCCGGCTCCAGTCGGGTGACCTCGCGGGCGCGCACGCCCTGGCGGACACGATCCTCGAACAGTCCCCCGACAACCTCCTCGGCCACCTGGTGCGCGGCACCGCCGCCGGCCTCGCGGGCGACCCGGGCGCCGAGGCCCAGGCCGAGCGGGAGTTCCTTCGGTTGTTCGATCGCGAGATGGCCGCCGGAAGGCCGGAGTATCGGGATCATGCCCCCGTGATAGAGAGCTTCAAGCGGGAAGCGGAAGGGCGGGACGGCGGGCCGGCGGAACGGCGGAAGTAGCGGACGCGTTGCAACGACCGTGGAGCCTTCCGCACGTCCCGCCGTTCCGCCCCTCCGCCGTCCCGCCGTCCCGCCGTCCCGCCGAAAGGATTTCGATGCCCACCATCCACGTCGCCCACAGCCCCGATTCCGACGACGCGTTCATGTTCTACGCGCTCGCGGCCGACAAGCTCGACACGGGCGATCTCCGCTACGTGCACGAGCTCTCCGACATCGAGACGCTCAATCAGCGGGCGCGCCGGGCCGAGCTCGAAGTGACCGCGGTGTCGATCCACGCGTATGCCTACATCTGGCGGGACTACGCGCTGCTCGGCTCCGGCTCCTCGATGGGCGATGGCTACGGCCCGCGCCTCGTGAGCACGCGCCCCCGCCCGGCCGACCCGAGGGCGGCGCTGCGAGGGCTGCGCGTCGCGGTACCCGGTCTCCTCACCACCGCCTATCTCGCGCTCAAGCTCTACCAGCCCGATGTGGTCGAGGTCGTCGTCCCCTTCGATCAAATCGAGGACGCGGTCCATCGGGGGGAAGTGGACGTGGGGCTCCTGATCCACGAGGGACAGCTCACCTACGGCGACACCGGGCTGCACCTCTGGGACGATCTCGGCGCGTGGTGGCTCCACGACACGGGTCTCCCCCTCCCGCTCGGCGGCAACGCGGTGCGGCGCGACCTGGGCGACGCCGTCATCCGGCAGATCGCACGGGACCTGCGGGCGAGTATCGTGTACGCGCTCGAGCATCGTGAGCCGGCCCTGGCACACGCGAGACAGTTCAATCGCGGAATCGGCGACGAGCGTACCGACACCTTCGTCGGCATGTACGTGAACCGCTGGACGGTGGATTACGGCGCCCGCGGCCGTCAGGCGGTTCAGAACTTGCTGGACCGGGGCCACGAAGCTGGAGTCATTCCAGAGCGGGTGTCGGTGGATTTCGTGGATTCGACCGGTGATTGACCCCGTCAGACCCGCCGCATAGCTTCTCGGCACCCCCTGAGTAAATCCTCACTCGCTCGTTGCGCTCGTTCCGGCCGCCCTGCCGGGAGCGGCCGCTGAAGGAGCGTGCGCCCCGTGAACGATGCCCCCGTGACCCTCCTCGTCGTGGACGACGACGAGGCGATCCGGAGCTCGATGCGTAAGTATCTGGTACTCCAGGGCTACGAGGTCTCCGTCGCGGCCACGGGTGAGGAGGCCCTGGCGGTGCTCGGCCGCCAGAAGGTCACCGGGATGCTGCTGGACGTGAATCTGCCCGGCATCAACGGCGTGGAGCTCGTTCCCCGGGTGCTGGAGCTCGAGCCAAACATCGCGATCCTCATGCTGACCGGGGTCAACGACGCGACGAGTGCCGCACTCTGCATGCAGCGCGGCGCCCTCGATTACCTCATCAAACCCATCGATCTGAGCCACCTCGGACGAGCCATCCAGAGCGCGCTCCGGAAGCGGCATACCCTGCTCGAGGGGCAGCAGATCAACCAGTGGCTCAAGGACGAGGTGGCGTTGCGCGTGGCCGAGAAGCGGCTGGAGCAGGCCAACCAGGAGCGGATCTCGATCGCCACGCTGGAAGCGCTGGTGAACGCCCTCGAGGCCAAGGATCCCTACCTGCGCGGCCACTCCGCCCGGGTGGCCGACCTTTCCGCCAGCGTGGCGGCGCAGCTCGGCGGCAACGACGAGCTGATCGAGGCGATCCGGACGGGCGGGAGGCTGCACGACATCGGCAAGATCGGGATCAGGGAGGAGATCCTCAACAAGCAGGGACCGCTCACCGACGAGGAATACGAGCACGTGAAGCAGCACGTTCTCGTCGGCTCCCAGATCCTCGCCCCTCTGGTGCACCTGGCCGAAGTGATCACCTACGTCAGGAGCCACCACGAGCGGTGGGACGGCTTTGGCTATCCCGACCACCTCGCCGGCGATGCCATTCCACTGGGCGCCCGCGTCATCGGCACCGTCGAGATCTACGACGCGCTCACCACGGCCCGGCCCTATCAGGAGAAGATGCCCTCCGAGATCGCCGTCGAGCGGATGCGCGATCTCGTCGGCACCGTGCTCGATCCCGTGGTGCACGAGGCACTGGAAGCCGTGGTGAGCCACCGCCAGGCGCTGGTCTTCCTCGACGATGCCACCGGCTGACCGTCGGCTTCATCCGTGACCGTACCCGCCGCCTCGCGGAAGGTGCTCCTGGTGGACGATGACCCGGCGATGGTGCGCCTGGTCCGGAAAATTCTCGCCGGGAGCGGGTTCCTCTCGGTGGAGCACGCTCCGACCGGACGGGAGGCGCTGACGCTCCTCGACGGCGTGGACGTGGTGCTCCTCGACCACCAACTCCCCGACACCAGCGGTCTCGAAGTGCTCGAGGCGATTCGGACCCGGCCGCAGGCCCCCGCGGTCATCCTGGTGACGGCCCACGGCAACGAGTCGCTGGCCGCCACCGCCCTTCGCCGCGGGGCCGACGACTACCTCGCCAAGGACGTCTCCCTCACCGAGCTGCTGCCCCAGGTGCTCGAGCGGGTGCGGCGGACCCGCGAGCTACGCAAGGCGCTCGTCGCCGCCGAGCGGGACCTGGTTCGCGCCGAGCGCCTCGCGGCCATCGGCGAGATGACGGTGACCCTCCATCATGAGATCAACAATCCCCTGATGGCGGCGTTCGCGCACGTCGAGCTGCTGCTGTCCGACCCCGCGATAACCGACGAGTCGAGGCGGGAGACGCTCGCGAGTGTCCGGGAGGCGCTGCACCGCATTCGGGACATCGTGCGCCGGATCGGGGATCTTCGAGACGTGCGAACCAAGCGCTACGCGACCGGAGCGCAGATGATCGATCTCGAGGACGCCGACTCAGCCTCCGCGGTCCGCCGCGGCCGGGCCCTGGTTCTGGTGACCGACGAGGATCTCGAGCGCATCGTGCTGCTGCTGCTGCGTCACGCCGGGTTCGAGGCGGAGAGGGTGGTCAGCGCGGATCAGCTCGGCCCCCGCTCGATCGGCTCCGATGTGCGGGTGGTGGTGCTCCTGGGCGGTACCGATGCGGCCGGCGCGCACCCGCTGGGAGGATTCGTCCCACCCTCCGAGCGCGATTACAGGATCATCGCGCTGGTGGCCGGGGCCGGCGGCCCCGCCATGGCGGCCGGGGCCGATCAGGTCGTGCAGCTTCCCTTCGATCCCGGGGCCTTCACGGCGGAGCTGCTGGCGCTCCAGTAGCGGGCTCACCCACCGCAGGTCGCGCGACCCATCCGCCATTCCACCGATTTGGTGCCGCTGGCTCCCGGCCCTTCGATGCGGGCCACCAGTGTATCCGCGGCGCCACGCCGGTAGGTGATTCGGGTCGGAAAGTCGTGGGCCGGGTTGCTCCAGACTGCCAAGCCCGGCTCCAGCCTGGTGAGACTGAAATCGGCGGGTGACTGTCCGGACGGCCGCGGGGTGAGGACCAGATCCGAATCGCCCTGGACGGCGATGGTGGTGAACTCGTAGCCGGTCACCCGTCTGCCTTTGGTGTACCGCGCCATGCCCAGCATCAGATTGTCGGTCGGCGGCGTGTAGTACTCGTCGATGACGCCCCCGCCGGCGGATGCGCCGCGCCAGCACCCCGCCATGAATCCGAGGTCCGTCAGCGAGGGACGCACCGGCGCTGGGCGCGCGGGCGCACCCGGGCCGGCGAGCAGGGTGACGAACAGGACGGACATCAGCGCGCGCATGGAAGCTTCTCCGGAAGGTGGAACGCCCAAGCTACCAGGCACCTTGGGCGGGAGTCTTACAAGAGTTCGCCGCTACGGCCGGCGCCGCCACCTCCTCGTAGCGCACCACCCGACCCGACCGCGGCCTGTCGCTTGACCTGCTGATATCCCATCCCCTGAAGTCGGATGATCCGCTGCCTGATGGGAGGGTGGGAGGCGAGCACGTCGGCGAGGAACCCCTCGCGAGACGAGAGCAGTCCCGGCGCCGGATCGACTATGCAGAGATGGGCGGCGCCGACGGTGATCGACCGGGTCGCCGACGTGGCCGCCGACAGCTTCTCCAGCGCGGCCGCGAGCGCCACCGGGTGGCGAGTGAACTGTGCCGCGGTCGCGTCGGCGAGGAACTCGCGCTTCCGGCTCACCGACATCGCCAGGATCCGTGAGATCAGGGGCGCGACGATCAGGGTGACGAGCCAGAGGAGGAGCACGATCAGCGCGAGCGGGTTGCCGCCACCCTTGCCGCCTCCGCTCCGGCCGCCGAGCCGGTGGCCGGTGCGTCCGCCAAGCCTCAGCGTGCGCCCCATGCCGTCCGACATCAGCGCGATCGCCCCGACCATTCCCGCGAGCAGGGTCATCAGCCGCACGTCGAGGTTGCGCACGTGCGCCATCTCGTGCGCGACGACGCCCTGAAGCTCGTCCCGGCTCAGTGCCGCGAGCAGGCCCTCGGTAACTGCGATGCTGGCGGACTCGGCGTCGCGGCCGGTGGCGAAGGCGTTGGGGTCCTGGTCGGGAACGACCCACACCCGCGGCCTTGGCAGCCCGGAGGCGATGGCCATCTCCTCGACGACGTTGACCAGCTGCCGCTGTTCGGGGGTGGCGGGCTCGATGATCTCCCACGCGCCGGTGGACCACAGCACCCGCTCCGGTCCGTACCGCCACGCGAACCAGCAGATCCCCGCGGCGAGGACGGTGGAGACGAGGCCGGCGAGCGGTACGACATGGCGGTACCCGCCCGGCGCGGCGTCGGCGGTCAGCAGGGCGAACGCCAGATCGCCCCCGAAGCCCACCCAGGCGAAGAAGACGATGAATCCGACGACCAACCACTTCGAGCGGCGCCTGTTGGCCTCCTGCTGCGCGAAGAGGTTGGCGTCCTCGCTCACGGGGCGGGCTTGTTTAGCGACAGGTCGACCCTCGGCACCGCGCGCTCGGCGGCATCCTCGATCTCCCACAGCTCGGCCGGCGTCGCCTTGGCGAGCCCGGCGATGAGCAGGGTGGGGAAGGTCGCCTGCCGGGTGTTGTACTGCGTGGCCACGTCGTTGTAGAGCTGCCGGGCGAAACCCACTTTGTTCTCCGTGCTGGTGAGCTCCTCCTGGAGCTGGAGCACGTTCTGGTTGGCCTTGAGCTCGGGGTACGCCTCGGTGAGGGCGAACAGCCGCCCCAGCGCCTGGGTGAGCTCGCCCTCGGCGCGCGCGGTGTCCTTCACGCCCGAGGCGCTCACCGCCTTGTTCCGGGCCGTGATCACCGCCTCCAGCGTACTGCGCTCGAAGTCCATCGCGCCCTTCACCGTGTTCACCAGGTTGGGGATGAGATCGTGCCGGCGCTTGAGCTGCACGTCGATCTGCTTCCAGGCGTTGAGCACCTGGTTCTTCAGCGCGATGAGTCCGTTGTACGCGCCGATGACCCAGAGGACCATGGCCGCGAGGATGGCCAGGAGCACGATCGTGGACATGGAGTGGCCTTTGGGCGAGGGAAATCAGGGGCCGACCAGCCCCGCGAGCGTCTGGCGGAAGAGGGCGGCGATGGCGTCGACGTCGCCGTTGAGCCGCATGACCGGATGCTGCTCGTCGATCAGGAGCTCGATGCCGGGCGCCACCGCGATCCGCCGGCAGACGGAGCCTCCCGGCGCGGCGCCTTCCACCGGCGTGAGCCATCCGAGCAACGCGCGCCCGACCCGGCCGCGGCCGGTTCCGGGAGCCTGGAGCAGGGCCAGCCGGTCGGGCCGCGGCATGGCCGGGCCGAGGGCGCCGGCGACCCTGCGCTCGATGACGTCTCCGGTTAGGCCGTCGAATTCCTTGCCCATCGCCTCGAGGGTCGCGCCTTCCATCTGCCTGAGCTTGATGGCGAGCACCTGGAGGAGATGGCGGTAGGAGTAGACCGCGGACGTTCCCCGCCCGTCGGGAGAGCTCACCAGTCCGCGCATCACGTAGAAGCGGATGGTGCGCTCGCTCGGCCGCGCACGGGCAGCGGCGTTGACCGGCACCACCCCGGACGCGTCGAGGAGTCCGCCGGCGAGGGCGGCGAGGTCGCGCAGACCCCAGGGAGCGAGACCGCGGTATTCCCGCAGTGTGGCGAGCGGATCGGCTGGAGCGGCGGTGGTGACTTCCGAGGTCATCCGCCGTTCCGCTTGCGCTGGGGCTGCAGCGCCAGCGCGGTGAGCGCCGTGAGCACCGCCGACCCCAAGGCATCGAGCGTGAACGGCTTGACGAGTAGAGGGCACTGGCGCAACTCGTCGGGCCAGTTGGCCCGGAGCGCCCAGGGATCACCGGTCATGAGTAGAATTCGGCCCGCCAGCCTCGGCCAGCGCCGGAGAAGCGCGATCGCGAGTGTGTCCCCCGACATCTGGGGGAGGTGGATGTCGAGCAGGACCAGGTCGTAGTCGGCGGCGTCCAGCAGCTCGTAGGCCAGGTGGGGATCGCCCACCGATACGACCTCGTAGGCGAGGTTGCGGAGCGCGCGCTCGAGCGTCCGGCGGAGCGCCGGCTCGTCGTCCACGATCAGGATGCGCACGGTCATGATGCCGCCGCCCGCGCGAGCGGGGTGAAATACCGACTGGTGACGGTCTCCATGGCCTCATCCGTGCTCAGCGAGACCCGGAGCTCGCCGGCGGTGAGCCCGAAAACGGCTCGCAGATGCATCTGCAGCGTCTTGGTCTTGCTGTAGCCCAGCTTCAGGGCCACATCTTCCACGGTATATCCCGGGTCGAGCAGCAGCCGGTGGGCATACAGCAGCCGGGTGAGGACCATGACCACCCGGGGCGACGGGAGCCCCACCTTCGTGAACCACCGCTCGCAGGTGCGCCGGGTGAGCTGCGCGCGGTCGGCCAGCGCGGTCACGGTCGGTCCGTCGCCGGGCGCGTGCAGCATGGTCTCCAACGCCTTCCGCAGCTCCAATGGAAGCTCGTGCAGTGTGGGGGCCAGCGCCTGCATGACCTGCTGCGAGGCGCTCTGCTCGAGCTCGCTCAACAGAGCGCTCCTGAGCGCTCCCGGTGCGTCCTCGAACCGGTAGACCACCACCCGGCGGATGCCCGCGCGCCCCAACTGAAGCAGGACGCCGGCATTGGCAGGGGTCAGGTCGGTATAGACCAGCAGGGGAAGGGAGGGAAAGAAGAGCCGCAGGCGCTCGATTCCGTGGGGGCGGGGCTCCCCTCCTCCCAGATGCGGATCGACCACCGCCATGTCGATGGGCTTGGCGCGGATAGTCTCCACGGCTTCGGGCCAATTGCTCGCCGAGACCCACTGAAAGCGGTCAGCGTCGAGAGTCCGGAGTCGGAAAACGCGTTCGGGTGGGACGGCAGCGAGGAGCAAATGTCGCAAAACGGTCCCTATTTGTCGCAAAAGAGCCCTTAAACCGGGTCTTCCCGGGGCTCAGATTGACGGTAACCCTGACCGATCACCGCCACTTGAGAGGAGTTCCCATGTCCCGGCGCTCATCCAGCTGGATCGCGGTTGCCTGCCTGACCATCGCCGCCTTCACGACCGCCTGTGGGCGTTCCGACGCGACTGGGCCGTCCGAGACTCCCGCGGCCCTTCTCGAGACTCAAGGGTCGAACAACCTCGAGACCCAAGGGTCCAACAACTAGTCCTTCAGCAGGGCGTATTCGCGGAGCCCGACCGCCACTTCTTCGACGACCGGCGACTCGCAGTATGTCGCTGGCTGGGCGGGTTCGGGCTCGAGGGCCGCGGCGGCCTCCCGGGCCTCGAGCGCTTGGAGCTCCTTCTCGATCTTGAAGTACCAGGCATTCAGACGGTGCTCCTCCGCCAGCCGCAGACCCGTGGCGAGGAATTCCTTGGCACGCTGGAGCCGTCCGAAGCGCGCCATGCCCACTCCCGCCTTGTAGTGGAAGTCGGCGGACATGCTCGGCGTCATGCGGTCGCTGGCCTCCTGAGCCTGAGACCGCCGCCGCTCGAACGCCACCCGATTCTCCACCGACGATTCCAGGTCCATGAGCTCGAGCACGGCGTTGGTGCGCACCAGGAAGCTCGTGTTCGAATCGACCACGATCTCGAAGGCGAGCCTGGCGGCCTCGAACGCGCCGGTGCCGAGAAGGCAGACGCCGAGGTCGCCGAGCACCCGCATGCGCTGCAGCATGTCCTCGCTGAGGAGGAAGGCCTGGTAGTTCGCCTGCACCGCCTCGAGCCCCAGTCCCTGGTTGGCGCAGACCGAGCCAAGGTCGGCGTAGGCCATCGCCTGCACCTCGCGCAGCCCGAACTTGCCGGCCTCGTCTACCACGGCGCGGGTGTGGGCCATCGCCAGCGGCAGGTTGCCCTGCCCCCGCAGGACACCGCACCGACCCAGTCGCGAGCGGAGCATGGTGACCGTGTCACCGCCGGCCTGCGCCGCGGACTCCGCACGCTCGTAGCAGGTGTTGGCCGCCGCCCAGCGCGCGAGTAGCCGATTCAACCTGCCGGCGAAGAGGGCGAGCGCCGCGAATTCGGCCGCCGGCACCGTGCCGCCGTACGCCCTGCTGGCGAGGCCCAGCACATCGAGCGCCTCGTCCAGGCGGGCTTCGTGCTCCAGGAAATAGGCGTATGCGGTGAGACAAAGCCGTAGCGCGGGGGTCGGCGCCGGATCGCCGGGGACCGCCTCTGCGATGCCGCGAAGATGCGCCGCCTCGGGTGCCTCGGACGGCAGCTCGTTCAGGTGCCGGCGGACCGCCGCAACTTGCCACGAAAAGCCCTCCCGCGCCTCCACCCCCTCGATGCCGGACAGGAGCCGGTCGATGAGGCGCGCCACCACATACGCACCCAGCGCCAGCCGCGCGGGGTGCTCCCGGCCGCGCTCCCGCTCGATCCGGGCGCGCTCCAGAAAGGGCGCGTGCGCCAGGACATCCGCCGACGACCCGAACTCCTCGAAGAGATGCTGGGGCGTAAACAGGGAGAGAATCCTTCCGCCGTTGTGGGTTCGGAACATCGCTAGTATCGCCGCCGGAACGCCGAAGGGCAAGGGCGCTGGAAAAAAATGCACCCGCTTGCAGCCCCACGGTCCCAACCTGGTCGGTTGTACTGCTAATCTGGGGCCATGAAATCCGGGTTCACCCTCGTCGAAACCGCGCTGACTCTAGCAGTAGCCACGCTTCTGCTGGCAATTGCACTGCCCAGGTTTACTGCCTTGAAACAAGGGGTCAGCGTCGAACGGGCGGCCCAGAGCATCTCCGCCGCTCACCGGCGTGCCCGCGCCGTGGCAATCCTGCACGGCCGGCCGGCAGTTCTCTCCGTCGCGGCACAGACGCTCCGCATCACCTTAGCCGGTGCGGGGCAGCCACACTGGTCCCACCCTGGCCCTGCCCAGGACGGCGTCACGCTGGCCGAGCCGTCCCGCGACCTGACCTTCTCGCCTCTCGGCATCACCACCGGTTTGTCCAACGCCAGCTTCCACCTGAGCCTCGGCTCCGCTTCACGGACGGTCGTGGTGTCACGTCTCGGTCGCGTACGGATCTTGCAAACACCGTGACACCAGGTCGCCCGAGCCGATCGCGCCCCGGCGCCTCACCGTGCCGCGAACGTCAGGTCCACGTGCACGTCGATCCGCTCCTGCATGCGGAGCACGCCGAGCATCTTGCTGAGGCCGCCGATCTCGTAGTCGCGCAGGTCGAGTGGAAAATCGCTTCGCAGCCGGAGCGCGTCGCCCTCTCTCCAGATCTTGCCGGGAAGCGTCACGTCGCGAGTCACGCCGTGGAGCGTGAGCCTCCCTTGCAGCGCCACCACCGCGGTGTCGCCCGGCATCCCCTGCGGCGCGGCGCCGGTCAGATCGAACCGCATGGCGGGATGCTTGTCCGACTCCATCGACTTGTTGAGATCCTTGTCGCGCTTTCGGTCACCGGTGTCCAGCGTCTTCACCGGCGACTCCACCCACCCGCGCACCGCCGGCAGGCTCTCGCCCCCCGTCATCTCGCCCCTGACCGTCGTCGTCGTGCCGGTAAAATCTCCCACGGTCGCATAGCCGTCGAAGCTCAGCGTTCCCGCGGTCAGTCGCATGGAAGGGATCGCGCCGTCCAGTTGCGCCACGAGGCCGGACGGCCGCGCTGCAGCCGCCAGTGCGGCGCAGAGCAGCATACGGCTCATCAGGGCAGGCATCGTGGCTGTCTCCGTCGTCGGTCCGGCTCAGCGCTCGTCGAGCCCGTACTTCCGCACCTTGTGCAGCAGGGTCGAGCGCGAGATGCCGAGCAGCTGTGCCGCACGACGCCGGTTGCCGCCGGTGTACCGGAGCGTGAGCGCGATGTGCCGCCGCTCCGCCGCCTCCAGCGCGTCCGGCTCCACGGCGTGCGCTGGGGCTAGTGCCTCCCGCAGGCGCCGCACCTCGAGCTCCGGCCACCCGAGGTCCACCACCAACGCATCGAATCCCGGAGCGCCGATCGCCTCCGCCGCGGCGGGGCCGTCGGGAGCGGCCGCCGCGTGGTACCCGGCGCCGCGAAGCGCGTTCAGCAGCGCGTCGCGGCGCTCCGGAGCACGCGCCAGGATGAGCAGGTGCAGCGGCGGCATTCGCGGAAGGTAATCCCGTGCCCGACCTCAAGCGTCTCGACCCCGGGTGCCCGGTGCACGGCCCTCTGCTCGTCGTGGAGGTGGACCACCGATCCTACGGCGACGGCAAGGACTGCGTCGTGCTCACCCTCGCCAACGCCTCCGGCAGCATCGGATCCGCGCCCTTCTGGAGCGAGCGGCGCGCCGCGGTGGCGGGCCTGGTCCGCGGCGATCCGGTGGAGGTCACCGGCGAGGTCCGTCTCTATCGCGGCCGCCGCCAGCTCGAGGTGCTCGCGATTCGCCAGCTATCACACGGCGACGTGGATTGGCGGCTGCTCCTGCCCTCGGTGAAGGACACCGGCCGCCTCTGGCGTCTGGTCGACGGCTGGCGGAGCGCCGTCCGCGGACCACGGCTCCGCGGACTGCTGGCCCTGTTCTACGACGATCCCGATTTCCGCGACCGCTACGGCGCCTGTCCTGCGAGCACCGCCGGCCACCACGCCGAGCTCGGCGGTCTGCTGCGGCACACCTGCGAGGTGGCCGCCATCGGCCGACGCATCGCGGACTTCTGCGGCGCCGATCGCGACTTGGTCACCGCGGGGGCCCTGCTGCACGACATCGGGAAGCTGGAGGCCTACTCGTGGGAGAAGGGCTTCGCCATCACCGAGGCCGGCGCGCTCCTCGGCCACGTCGCGCTCGGCATGCTGATGCTGGCGGCACGTACCGCCGGCACCACGCTGCTGAACGGCCGGGAGCTCCGGATCATTCAGCACCTCATCGCGTCACATCACGGACTGCTGGAGTTCGGTGCCGCCGTCCGGCCGATGACCCCGGAGGCCGAAGTGCTGCACTACGCCGACGACGCGAGCGCGAAGACCGCGAGCATGGCGGAGGCGGTGGAAGACCCGGGGAATTTTCAGGGAGACGAGCTCGTCAGCGGCCGAACCCTGTGGCAACTGGACCGGCGCAGGGTCTACCGCGGCCGGAGCGACTGGGGCAAGGAGCCGGCCGAGTACCGGACACAAGAACGGCCGCCTAGTCGTGGCTAGACGGCCGTTCTACGATTGGACTAACCAAGGTCGGGGCATCACTGCCGCCGTTCTTCTCCCACCTGCCACCGGTTAGCTGATTCGCCGCTCGGGAGGGCGAGGTGAAGCCTTGGTATCGATTCCCAGGCCGGATGGCCATCCCACCTGGTTCATCCATTCGAGCGCTGCGAGTCGGATCGGGTCGCGGACCGACCTTTCGCACTGCACCCCGAGGCGCAGGATCGGGGTGGATGAAGCACGCGACTGGCTTCACCTGTTCAAGCCGGGGTGATCACCAGGATCAACGAGTGCCTGAGCCCTTGGTTGCGTCGGCGCTCTCCCCTGATATCCCGCCTGAACCCGCTTGCTGGCCGCCACTGTGACTCGGGGTCTCAGCACGTATCCGTACAAGCGCGTGGAGCCTAAGATAGGGGCCGCGGCCTACCGCGCAAGTGCCTGATTTTATTCGGGTTACAACATTGACGTGGACTGAATTTGTGGATTTCTAACCCCCACCGGCCCATCGCCCTACCGTCTCCGTCCACACTTTTGTGGAGATGTGTATCAACACATTCAGGTGGGAAAGTCCTCACGACTCCAATCCGACCTCGATGTAGCGGTAGGTGACCTCGCGATCGAGCGAAGAGAAGAGGCATCCAGCGGAGCTGGCCGCGAACCACCCGGCCACGAGAGGGCGCGGCCCATCCAACTCCTGGATGATGGGCCCCAGCCACCGGCGCAGGTGGCGCAACTCGGGCGCCCGCCGCCCGAGCAGGGCCAGCAAGGCCCCTACCCCGGACGTGGCACGGAGAAAGTGGGCCAGAGCGTGCGCCCGCTGGCTGAACTCGACCGCCTTCACGCCCGGCTCGTCGAACAGGATCGCGCCCTCGAACACGTCCATGGGAGGCGCGTCGAGCCGCGGGCCGAGGTACACGAACCGGCGGCCGTCCGGTCCTTTGCGTTCCACGACCGCCGCCGCGGTCTCGCTGGTGAGGCGGGCGGCGTGCAGCAGGTCATCGTCGGGCAGGATCCCTACGGCACCGGTCCACTCGAGAGCGGCCAGAGCCGTCTCGACCGGGCAGCCCAGCACCTCGTCGAAGGCCAGCAGACGCGGCGCCTCCCCCGCGCGCAGCACGAAGTGGGAGAGCCCTTCCGCCCGGTCGGTGAAGGTGCGGACTACCAGAGTCTGGGGGGATGTCATGCGTGGAATATACATGAGGACCAACGGAGCATCGGCGCGTTCGGCCGCGCGGCTTCCGCGGCCCGCGTATATTCTGGTACACACGCACCCCCGGGAATCCCATGCAGGTGGAGTGGACGTCCTACAACTCGCCGATCGGCGCGCTGACGGTGGTGGAATGCGAGGCCGGACCGCTGGCCGTCGAGTTCCCGCACCGCGCCATGACGATCAAATGGGCGGTTCGGCTGCGGGCCGCGGTGCCCGAGCTGCACATCGCTCAGGGCTCCTGCCGGATCACGACGTCCTGGCTCGACGAGTACTTCGCCGGTTCTTCCCGTTCCTTCCCCTATCCCGATCACCTGAAGCGCTGGTTCGATCTCTCCCCCGCCCAAGTCGCCGTCTTCAAGACGCTGCGCAAGATTCCCCTCGGCGAGACTCGCTCCTACGACGACGTGGCCCGGGCCACCGGGCTCCACCCCCGCCAGATCGGTTGGCTGGTCTCGGCCAACCACCTGGCGATCCTCATACCGTGCCATAGGGTGGTGGGGAAGGACGGCGCACTGGTCGGCTACGGCGGCGGGATCGCCAAGAAGCGCTGGCTCCTCGATCACGAGCTGCGTGCCGCGGGCGTGGTGCTGCGCTGACCGCGGGTTCGTCGGCCGGCCCAGGTCGGCGGGGCCGGCCCGCCGCCGCACTCGGCCGTATTGACAATTCGCAATCCGAGCATGACCTTAGGCCATGCATAGCGCGGTCTCACCTTTGCATTCTTGACTCAACTCTGGCCGGTCGGACATTCAGTCCGAGCGGCTTTTTTCATGGGGCTTCTCCACCCGGCCACAAGGGCCGGGCGTTTCCCCCGGGGCCCGCGGGCTCCCCTGTCAAGAGGTTGCAACAATGGCGAAGGGCACGGTCAAGTGGTTTAACGATGCAAAGGGGTTCGGCTTCATCGCGCAGGACGGTGGCAAGGACGTCTTCGTACATCACACCGCCATCATCGCCGAAGGCTTCCGGTCGTTGTCAGAGGGCGACAATGTAGAGTTCGAGGTCGTCGAGGGTCCCAAGGGCCTCCAGGCCTCCAACGTCCGCAAAGTCTGAGACCCCGGCGCTCCGCGCCCTTTCCGATTCGACGCAGAGCCAAATCAGACGAGGCCCCCGCCATCCAGGCGGGGGCTCTCGCTGTCCGCCCGCGCCAGCCCCGGGAGGGCTTTCCCCGCATGACGCACTCGGTCCGCGTGATCGCCTTCCTGCTCGGAGTGCTCGGCATCGCCGCTCCCGCATCGGCGTCTCCCGCCTCCGCCCTCTGGCGGCAGGACACATCGGCCCTCCAGTTCCACGGCTTTCGGGCCGGCGCCCGCCTCGACGAGATCGATCGGCTGATCCGACATCTCGACGGCGTACGCCTGCGGTGCGATCGCAGCAAGCGCGATCGCCGGGTGTCCGAGTGCCGGGGCACGGTGAGGGACTCGGCGCTGGGTGGGGCCGTGAAGATCTGGGTGTCCGCCATCGACAGCGTGGCCGGCGTCCTCACCCTCTCGGCGGCACTCGACGGGGAGACGCTCGACCACTGGCGACATCTGATCGAGTCGCGCTACGGTCGCGTCGGCGCGAGAGCGCAAGGAAGCCAATGGATGATGCAGTGGGTTCGTCGAGGCCGCATGCTGCGGCTCACCTGGCGGACCGACCGCGGCGGGCGAACCGCCTCCGTGAGCCTGGTGGATGGACGCGTGCTCGACGCCTGGGGGCGGACGCCCCACACGGCCTCACCGTAGTCGCACGAGGAAGCTCCCCTCGGAATCCTCCAGCCGGTAATCCCGCACCACTGCCCCCTGGTCGCGAAGCCCCCGCAGCAGAGTCCGCACCCTTGTCCTGATCGGCGCGCCGCCGCCGCCGCGTCCCCGACCGGTGACCAGCCGTACCACCGCCCCCGGGCGCGCCTTCTTCTGCGCCCGGATGAAGCGCTCCGCATTGGCGACGGCCTCGATCACGGTCTGCCCGTGGAGATCCAGCTCCGCGTCGGGCTCGCGGTCGGTCCAGTCCGCCATCCGGGCCCCCTTCCGAGTAGTACGCAACTTGCACCTCAGGCTTGCCGGCCGCCCACAGCGCCTCGGTAAGCCTCTTACTCTGAATGAGTTAAACTCTGGAG
>JACDHV010000046.1 GCA_013820855.1 Gemmatimonadales bacterium
GCCTCGCCCGGAGGCGAGGCGGCGCATGTCTACGCTATTGCCCGGCTTAGCGGAGGGACCAGCGCAGACCCACAGTGAGGGGGATCATGTACGCCGTCTTCTCCTCGAAGGTCTCGGTGTCCACCGCGGCCTTGAAGATCGCGTGGAAGCGCCCTTCGGCATACAGCGCGGCCGGCCCGAGCTTGAAGTCGAACCCGGCGCCCGCGTTGGCCCCGAACTTGGTGTCCGAGTCGGTCGAGCCGAAGCCTTCCAGGGTGGCCTTCCCGTTGTACAGGCCCAGGCCGCCGATCAGGTACGGCCGGGCCACCGCGGCGCTGGGGAACGCGAACACCGCGTTCGCCGTGCCACCGATCATTCGGCTGTGGCCGTCGAGGTCGTTCTCCAGACCGAGGCGGGTATAGAACGCGTCCACCTGGAAGCCGACCGGGCTGGCGCCGGGCTTCACGCGCAGCGCCGCCTGGCCGCTCCACCCCAGCGAATTGACGTCGGCCATGCTGCCGGTCGGAACCACGGCGCCCGCGCCAAGACCGAGGCTCACGCCCGCCTGAGCCTGGGCAGCCTGCGCGACAAGGGCCAGAGCAAGGCCAACCGCGGCACCACGCATCAACGTCTTCATCGTGTCTCCTCATGAGAATGGCTGGTGACGAAGAGATTCGAAGGACCGAATACCTCCGTCCCCGGGGGTCGCAAGCGACCTGCCAGCGGACGTTTCAGGACCGCACACGAGGCGCCAGCGCCTTACGAGTATTGCACTTAGCCGACTCCCAGGGCCTTACTCGACACTTCGATCGGGGCATCCGGGGCTCTTCTGTTAGCCCTTGCAGCGCAGGACGCAAGTGGAAGCCGGGAAGCGCAAGAGCTTACTTTCCGCCCCATGAGGCATGCAACGATTGACATGCCGGTCCCACCGGCGGTTCTCCCCTGAAGCTCGGCATCCTGGCGGAGACCTCCCGTCGCGTCGCCGAGGTCCGCGGACGACGCGAGAAGATCCGGCTGCTCGCCACGCTCCTCGGCGACACCCCCCCGGGCGAGATCGAAATCGCCGCCGCCTACCTTTCGGGTGCCGTGCGGCAGGAGAAGCTCGGCCTCGGCTGGGCCACGATCCAGAGCGCCAGGCCCAAGTCGGCGGCGGAGGCCGCGACGCTCGAGCTCACGGAGGTGAACGCGGCGCTCGCTCGTATCGCCGCTGCCGCCGGCACCGGCTCCGTCGGAACGAAGCAGCGCCTGCTGCACGACCTGGCGTCGCGGCTCACGGCCGAGGAGCAGCGATTCCTCGCCGCGTTGATCGTGGGCGAGTTGCGGCAGGGAGCGCTGGAGGGTCTCGTCGTGGAGGCGATCGCCGTCGCCGCCGGCCGTCCCGCCGCCGACGTGCGCCGCGCGTTCATGATGGCCGGAGACCTGCCGGCGGTCGCCCGCGCCGCGCTGACCGGAGGCGAGGCCGGGATGGCGAGCTTCGCGGTGCAGCTGTTCCGGCCGGTGCTGCCGATGCTGGCGGGCACCGCCGAGGACGTGGGAGAGGCCCTGACCGAGCTCGGCGAGGCGGCCGTCGAGTACAAGCTGGACGGCGCCCGGGTCCAGATCCACCGGCGCGGCGACGAGGTGCGGGTCTACTCCCGGCGGCTCAACGAGGTGACCGCGGCGGTGCCGGAGCTGGTGGAGGCCGCCCTGGGCTTCCGCAGCGGGGAAATCATCGTGGAAGGCGAGGCGATCGCGCTCCGTCCCGACGAAACTCCGCTGCCCTTCCAGACCACCATGCGCCGATTCGGCCGGCGGCTGCACGTGGACCGTATGCGAGGCGAGCTGCCGGTGACGCTCTTTCTCTTCGACCTGCTACATCTGGACGGCGCGCCTCTGCTGGACGAGCCGCTGGCCCGCCGGGCCGACCTGCTCTCGGGGACCGTCGCCGGCTCGCTGCTCGTCCCGCGAATCGTGACCGCGTCCGCCGAGGCGGCGGGCGATTTCCATCGCGCGGCGATGGCTCGCGGCCACGAGGGAGTCATGCTGAAGGCGCTCGGCGCACCCTATGAGGCCGGGCGGCGGGGGCGGCGCTGGCTCAAGGTGAAGACGGTGCGGACGCTCGATCTGGTCATCCTGGCCGCCGAATGGGGCAACGGCCGACGGCGCGGCTGGCTCAGCAACCTGCATCTCGGCGCCCGCGATCCTGCCGGAGGCGGCTTCGTCATGCTCGGGAAGACTTTCAAGGGAATGACGGACGAGATGCTGCGGTGGCAGACCGAGCGCCTGGGCGAGCTCGAGGCGGGCCGCGACGGCCACGTCGTGTACGTGCGGCCGCAGCTGGTGGTGGAGGTGGCGTTCAACGACCTCCAGGCCAGTCCGCACTACCCCGGGGGGCTGGCGCTCAGGTTCGCGCGGGTGAAAGGCTACCGGCCGGACAAATCCCCCGCGGAGGCGGATACCATCGACACGCTCCGTGAGATCTATCGTCGGCAGGGTGGCGGCGCGTGAAGCCTCCGTGCTGAGTGTGGAGCGCTACGCTGTTCCCGGTCATCCCGGCGCGCGGGAGTCCACGCGCGCGTCAAGAATCTGGCGAACCTTCCTCGCCACCGCCTCGGGCTCCAGCGGCTTCTGCATGAACTCCGCGCCCTCGTCCATCAACCCCCGGCGCATGGCGTCGAGCCCGGTGTAGCCCGAGATGAAGAGCACCGGAATGCCGGGCCATCGGGCCTGCAGCGCTGCCGCCAGCGGCTTGCCCCCCAAACCCGGCATGACGACGTCGGCGATGACGAGGTCGGGCGGCGCCGGCGCAGTCTCGGCAAGCTGCAGCGCGTGGGTGCCGTCGCGGGCCTCGACGACGGAGTACCCGAACTCGCGCAGCGACCTCGCGACGATGGCGCGCACCGCCGGCTCGTCCTCGGCGACGAGCACGGACTCGCTGCCGCCTCCGGTCGTGCCTGACACCGCCGCCCGCTCGGCCTGACCTCCCGCACCGGCCAGCGGCAGGTAGATGTGGAACGACGCGCCGTGCTCCGGCTCGCTGTGAACCGAGATGAAACCGCCGCTCTGCTTCACGATGCCGTACACCGTCGCCAGGCCGAGCCCGGTCCCCTCGCCGACGCCCTTGGTGGTGAAGAACGGCTCGAAGACGTGCGACATGGTCTCCCGGTCCATGCCGATGCCGGTATCGGTGACGACGAGGGCGGCGTACCTGCCGGGTGTGATGGGTTCCAGATCCTTGCTGATGACCCGCTGCTCGTCGATCCGTACGCTGGTGGTCTGGATCGTGAGCGTGCCGCCGCCGGGCATCGCGTCACGCGCGTTGAGCGCGAGGTTGAGAAGAACCTGGTCGAGCTGCCCCGGATCGGCCTTCACCTGGCCGAGGGCGTCGGCCAGGCGCAGCTCGACCCTGGAGACCTCGCCCAGCGCCCGCTGGAGGATCGGCTCGATCGTGGTGACGACCGTGTTGAGATCCACCAGCTCCGGCTGAAGCACCTGGCGGCGGCTAAAGGCGAGGAGCTGCTGGGTGATCGCCGCAGTGCGGCGGGCCGCGCTCCGAATGTGCTCGAGATCGACCCGGGCGAGCTCGTCCCGGAGGGCGCGTCCCAGGAACTCGGCGGCGCCAAGGATCACCGTCATCTGGTTGTTGGCCTCGTGGGCCACGCCGCCCGCGAGCCGGCCGACGGACTCGATCCGATCCGCGTGGCGCAGGCGCTCCTCCGCCAGCCAGCGGTCCTCGGCGTCGGTGACGGTGCCGATCCATTCGCGGATGGCGCCTTCCCGGTCCACCACCGGCACCGCGCGCGCTACGACGTGGCGGTGTCCCTGGTGAGCGGACGACCACAGCCTTCCACGATATTCCCAGATCACGCCCCTGTCGCGCGCCTGGAGCCAGGTGGCCTTCGCCTGCGGCCTGTCGTCGGAGTGGATGGCGTTCAGCCATCCGAAGCCTTCCTGATCGCTCCAGGACTGTCCCGTGTAGCTCTCCCAAAAGCTCTGCACACCGGCGAAGCGGCCCTCCGGGTCGGCGCTCCACACGATGGAAGTCGTGGCCAGCACGAGGGCCCGGTATCGCTCCTCGCGGCGGGCCAGCTCCTCCTCGGCCCGCTTGCGGTCGCTGATGTCGCGCTTGATCGAGCAGGCGCCCACCACCGTGCCGGCGGAGTCCCATATGGGCGACACGGTGAGGGCGATGAAGATTTTCCGGCCGTCCTTGCTGATCCGGACCGTGTCGGCGAAGTCCACCCGCTCGCCGCAGCTGATGCGCTCGAGAAGGTCGCGTTCCGTGTCGTGCAGCTCCTCGGGGATCAGGACGAAGATCGATTGCCCCACCATCTCGGTCTCGCTGTAGCCGAAGATCCGCTCCGCGGCGTCGTTCCAGCTCGTGACGATCCCCTCGAGCGTCTTGCCGATAATGGCGTCGGTGGAAGAGGCGACGATGGCGGCGAGCCGGGTGGTGGCGCGCTCGGCGTCCTGCCGCCTCGAGACGTCGCGCATCGCGCCCACGACGCGAACGGCCCGACCCGTCTTGTCCCGTGCGATGAAGGCCCGTTCGAGGATGTACGCGTACGACCCGTCGGTGCGGCGGAAGCGATACTCGTGCTCCCAGGATTCGGCGCCACTCTCGATCGCCGCCCGGGAGGCGGTTTCCGTCTTCGCCAGGTCATCGGGATGGACTCGCTTCGCCCAGAGCTGGTACTGATCCGCCGGCTGAGGGGCGATCTGGTCGGCGGGAACGCCGAAGTAGGGCCGGGTACTCCCGGCCCAGACGATGTCGCCTCGACTCAGATCCCAGTCCCACAGAAGGTCCTGGGTGGCCCGAGCGGCGAGCTGGAACCGCTCCTGAGTTCGAGCCGAGTCGTCCGCCGGAGCGGGGACAGGCCTGCGGCCTGGGGCCTCAGGTGGAGTGGACAGGCGGAGTCATCCGAAGAAGGCCGAAGACCAGGGAAGCCCGGTGCCGCGGAGTGGGCCACCGGGCGGAGAGGGTGGCGCGCTCCCGCCACAAAGTGCTAATTTGAGGCGACTTGCGGGACAAACTGGTGACGACGTTCACCGACGACGAAGCCCCGCTGCAACATCTAGCATCGGCACCAGCACGCTTTCCGAGGAGTTACAGCATGTCGACATGGACGGAGCTCCTCACCAATGCCGAATCGGGCGATCACGTCGTCCAGCTGTACGGCGAGGACGACCAGTTGCTCGCGAAGAATGTCAGCCGCTACCTCGCCGAGGGAATGAGACGGGCTGACGGTCTCGTCGTGATCGCCACGCCCGGGCACACCCAAGCTATCGCTCGCCACCTCGCCGAGGAAGGCGCCAGTGCCACGCGGGAAGCGGAGCGGGCGGGGCGGCTGGTCTTCCTCGACGCCCGGGCCACCCTCCACAGCCTGCTGGTGGACGGTAGGCCGGACGAGGCGCTGTTCGAGTCCGTGATCGGCGGGCTCCTGTGCCAGGTGCGGGAGCGCTCGGGCAGCGGCAATGTGCGCGCCTTCGGCGAGATGGTGAGCCTCCTGTGGAGCGAGGGGCGCCAGTCCGAAGCACTGAGCCTCGAGGACCTCTGGAACACCCTGGGCTCGAGGAGCGCCTTCAGCCTCTACTGCGCCTACAGCCTCGATCTCTTCGGGAAAGACGTCGACAGGGCCGGGCTGAACGCGATCGTCGGTGCCCACAAGCATGTGCTCGCCGGCCCCAGGACCCTGCTCTCGAACGGCCGCGCCTGCGCCTGAGGCGGTCACCGGACCAGCCGGAGGCTCCCCACCGTTCCGGCGGTGGGGAGCCTCTCGTGCGTAGGGACCATCCGACTCTTGACGCTGCGCGATCGCTCGGTGCATGTTCGCCGTCGTGGAAACCCCTCCAGACACCCCATATCGGCGGATATCATGAACTCTCGCAGCCTCTGTCGCCTTGGCTTCCTGGCCGTGGCCCTGTCTACCGCCTCGTGTAGAAGCGACAAGCCGGCCGCCGGCGCTCCGGACGCTCAGACCGACGCCGCGCGGACGCCGGCCGGCGGGCAGGCGAATGTGCTCACGGTGACGGCCAGCGACTACGCGTTCGACGCTCCCGCCGAGGTCCCGGCCGGCCTGACTACGATCCGGCTGGTCAACAAAGGGCCCTCCCTGCACCACATTCAGATGATGAAGCTCGAGGACGGAAAGACGCTGGCGGATTTTCTCGGCGCCCTCAAGGGCGAGCACCCCCCCACCTGGGCCACACCGGCGGGCGGACCGGGGCCGCCGGAGGTCGGGAGCACCTCCACGACGATCGAAGTGTTGGAGCCCGGCACCTACGCCCTGATCTGCTTCATTCCCGCCTCCGACGGGATGCCCCACGTGATGAAGGGCATGTCGCGCGAGCTCAAGGTGACGGGCCCGAGCCGGGCGGCCGGTGCCGAGCCCGGGGCCGATATCGTCGTCAAGCTGATGGACTACGACTTCGAGCTGTCGCGTCCGCTCACCGCGGGCAAGCACACGATCCGGGTGGAGAACGCCGGCCCACAGCCGCACGAGCTCGCGATCGTCCGCATGAATCCCGGCAAGAAGCCGTCCGATTTCACTGCCTGGGGTATGAAGCCGGTCGGACCCCCGCCGGGGACGACCCACGGCGGCGTGAGCGGCATCATGCCGGGGACGCACGCGTTCGTCGAGGTGGACCTGCCCGCCGGTGAGTACGGGCTTCTGTGTTTTCTTCCAGATGCCAAGGACGGCAAGCCCCATTTCGTGCACGGCATGCAGAAGGAGACGAAGGTGAGCTCGTGACGGGCGCGCCGGCCGGGAGGCGGTAGCCGTCCCCTCGGCGATGGGGACCGACGGCATCGCAGCGACACCCGTACGGCGCATGGTTGCGGGCGGAGTCCGCGTGTTCCTGGCCGAGAGTCTGCTCATTCCGACCGGGCTCCTCACCGCGGCATATCTCGCCAGGCGGCTCGGCCCGGAGGGTTACGGCATCTTCATGGTGGCCGCGGCCCTCGTGGCCTGGGTCGAGTGGAGCCTCACCGCGGTCTTCAGCCGGGCCTCGGTGAGATTCGTGGCGGAGGCGGCGGACTGGCGGCCGATCGGCTCGACTCTCGTGAGCGCTCAACTGGCGCTGGCCGCCGCGGCGGCCGCGCTCCTCTGGATCCTCGCGGAGCCCATCGCAGGGCTTCTCGGAATCCCGCGGCTCGCCGGGACGCTCCGGCTCTTCGCCTTCGACATCCCGCCGTTCTGCCTGGCTCAGGCACACCGCAGCATCCTGATCGGGATCGGAAGCTTCAGCGAGCGCGCACTGGCCGCGGCCGCCCGCTGGACGAGTCGTCTGCTGCTGGTCGTGTTCCTGGTCGAGCTCGGCCTCTCCATCGAGGGCGCCGTGCTCGGCAGCATCGGAGCCTCGCTGGTCGAGCTCGCCGTCTGCCGGCGCTACGTCAAACCCGCCTTCTCCGCGCGCGCGACGCTGCAGGTCGGAAGGCTGTGGGGCTACATCGCGCCACTCCTACTCTCCGCGCTCGCCCTTCGGCTGTACGATCGCCTCGATCTGGTCGCGCTGACCGCCCTGGGGGGCCGCCCCGAGGGGGCGGGGCATTATGGCGCGGCGCAGAGTCTGGCCATCCTGCCGAGCCTCCTCGCTCTCTCCTTCACGCCACTGCTGCTCGCGACGCTCACCCGAAGCTTTCGGGACGGCGCGCGCGCGGAGGCTCACCGCATCGGCCGCGGGGCCCTGCGCGCCGTCCTCCTGCTGATACCCTTCGCCGGTCTGGGGGCCGCGGCGGCGCCCGAGGTCGTGGGGCTGATCTTCGGGCCCGCCTTCGCTCCCGCCGCGCCGCTGATCCCTCCGTTGCTCTTCGCCGCGGTCGCGCTGGTCCTGGTGGCGGTCACGACGGCGATCCTGATCGCGGCCGGACGGCCCGGGTTGACGGTGGCGTGTACGGCGCCGCTCCCGGTGCTCGCGGCGGCGGCATACATCGCAGTCATCCCGGTCCACGGCGCGCGAGGCGCCGCGTTCGTCACCCTGGCCGGCGCGGTGCTCGTGGCCTCGTCGCTCGTAGCAGCCGTCTATCGCGTGTGCCGGATCCTCCCACCCGCGGCGAGCGCGGCCCGGAGCGGCGCCGTGTGCGCTGGTGCCTACGCCGTCGCGTCGCTCTGGTCGACGTCAGGCGCCCTCGTGCTGGTGGAGCTGGGGGTGGTGGCCGCCGGGATCGTTCTCGCCTTGGTGGCCGCGGGCGAATTCACGCGGGGCGAGCTGGCGATGGTGCGCGCCTGGCGGGGTTCCGCGGCGGCGCCAGCTCCGTGAATATCTGGCGAAGGCGGCCGATATGCCGATCCGGTCCGTGGGCGTCGGCGGTCCGCCGGACCACCGCATCGGGCAGGACGTGATGCGGAAACTCCCGGCTCGATGGCACGGCGATCAAATGCCGGGTCAACTCCTCGAGGTCGCCGTTGGCGAACAGGAGGCCGCTGGTGCCGTGCTCCACGATCTCGCCGAGCCCGCCGGCACCGCTCGCCACGACGGGAACGGCTCGCACGATCGCCTCCAGCGCGATCAGACCCAGCGGCTCCGCCCAGAGCGACGGCACCACCAGCGCCCACGCGTCGGCCAGCTCGTGCTCCACCGCGGAGGGCGGTACCCAGCCCCGGAAAGTGACCGCGGCCTGTAATCCGAGGGTCTGCGCCAGCAGCCCGAGCGGTTCACGCCGGGGCCCCTCTCCCACGACGCGCAGGCGTGCCGCCGGAACCGTCCGCCGGACTTGGGCGAAGGCGTGCAACAGCAGGTCGACGCCTTTCATGTGATCCAGACGCCCGCAGGAGTGATGCTGCCCCGCAACACTGATCCGCCATGATGAGCCCACCCTGCTAGTCCCGCGACCTCGGACCCAGCTAGATTCGTGGGTCCCGCCCCCGGCATCACCGAACCACATCGAGCAGTCATGGCCCACCGGCCGCAGTCCCGCGCGCCTCATCCGGCAGAGCCCCTCGCCGGCGCCGCCACCGCCGCGCTCTGGCTTCGCCGCCTGCCGGTCGCCGCCGGGGCAGCGGCGGCGCTGCTCGGCGTGGCGGTGCTCGAGACCTACATCTTCGGCGTCGGCCCGCCACGGGCGATCAAGTTCCTGCTGCCGCCCATCATGCCGCTCACCGCGCTCATGTTCGTGCTCACCGGCGGCAGCCTGCTGGCGCTCAGGGCCAGCTTTCCCCGCGCCCAGGTCGCGGCGGCGAGCGGCACGGTCGTGATCGCGGCCCTGGTGCTCGCCAAGTATCTGGTCGGGAGCAGCCCGGGTCTCGACAGCCTGCTCTTTCCGGACGATATCAGCCTGATTCGATCGGCGTTTCCCGGCCGGCCGCCGCCGGTCAGTACGGCCTGCCTCCTGGTACTCGCGCTCGCGCTCGCCCTCACCAGGGGGACCTGGTACCTGGCCCATCGCCGCCTGCACCTGGCATCGCTTACGGTCGCCGGGGTGCTTTCGCTCATCGCCATCGTCGGCCACGTGTTCGGCGTTCCGGAGCTGTACGCCGTCGCGCCCGGGGTAGGCACGTCGCTGGTCGCGGCGCTCCTTCTGCTCCTCCTCACGACCGGCATCGCCGCCGCCACCCACGAGGCGGCCCTCCTCCACCTGCTCACGAGCGGGGACCCGGGGACGATCCTGCTGCGTCGGCTGCTGCCGGTCGCGGTTCTGATTCCGCTGCTCTTCGCCGCCGGCAGTCTGCTGGCGCTTCGGCTCGGCGTCTACCAGAAGCACGTCGTGCTGGCGCTGTTCGCCACGGCGTTCATCGGCCTCTCGCTCGCGGCCGCCTTCCGGATGGCCGCGGCGGTGCGGCGGGGCGACATCGAGCGCCGTGCCGCGGAGTGGGCCGAGGCGGACACGGCGCTGAGCGAGCGCCTGCTGCGGGCCGAGCAGGCCACGGGCGCCGCGCTCCGCGGGAGCGTGCGGCAGACCCGCGAGCTGCTCGAGATCCTGAACCACGCGCCGGTGATGGCACGGGGCCCCGACGGTCGCATCCAGTTCTGGAGCGACGGCGCCCGGCGGCTGTACGGGTGGGAGGAGCGGGAGGCGATCGGGGCCGACGCGACCAAGCTGCTGCACACCGAGCTTCCCGTCCCCGCCGACGAGGCCGCGACGGCACTGCTGGAGAAGGGGGAATGGCACGCCGAGCTGACCCGCCGGTCCCGAACCGGCGCGAGGGTGCAGGTCGCGAGCCACTGGATCCTGCACCGCGACGATGAGGGGCGGCCCGGCGCGATCATCGAGGTGGACAACGACGTCACCGAGCAGAAGCACGCCGAGGAGGCGCTTCGCCGGGGCGAGGCGAGGTATCGCGCGCTGGTGGCGGCGGCGGCGCAGATCGTGTGGACGGCATCGGCCGACGGCCGCCGCCCGCTCGATACCAGCC
The DNA here is from genome assembly GCA_013820855.1 of Gemmatimonadales bacterium. Classification (GTDB taxonomy): domain Bacteria; phylum Gemmatimonadota; class Gemmatimonadetes; order Gemmatimonadales; family GWC2-71-9; genus CAVVWJ01. The sequence goes on from JACDHV010000046.1 coordinate 10,311, forward strand.
AGTGGGAGGCGTTCACCGGCCAGACCGGATCGGAGGCCACGTGGGGAGGATGGTTCGAGGCGATCCACCCCGACGACCGGGCCGAGGCGATCCGTGCCTGGAGCGAGGCCGTCGCCGCGCGGAGGCCGCTCGCCACGGAGCACCGGCTCCGCCGCCGCGACGGGGACTATCGCTGCATGGAGGTGCGCGCGGTTCCCGTGCTGGACGACCAGGGCCGCATCCGAGAGTGGGTCGGCGCTCACACCGACATCACCGACCGGGTCCAGGCCGAAGAGCAGCTCAGCCAGGCGCACCGGCTTCAGGCGGTGGGCACCCTCGCCGGGGGCGTCGCCCACGAGGTCAACAACCAGCTCATGGCGGTGCTGGGATTCGGCGACTTCGTGCTCGGTGCTCTCGGACCCGACCACCCGCAGGCGGCCGACGTACGCGAGATGGTCGGCGCGGCGACCCGCGCCGCCCGGGTCGCCCAGCAGCTTCTCACCTTCAGCCGGCGCCAGGTCAAGCAGATCGAACTCCTCGACCCGCACGCCGTGATGACCGCGCTGGTACCGGTGCTCGAGCGTCTGCTCGGCGCCGACAAGACGCTCGTGGTCCTGCCGAGCCGCACCCGCTGCCGGGTGCTCGCGGATCCCACACAGATCGATCAGGTTCTGATCAACCTGGCCGCGAACGCCCGTGACGCGATGCGCGGCGGCGGGCGGCTCACGATCGGCGCCGACGACGGGCAGCTGGACGGGGACTACGCCGAGGCCCACGGGGTGAGCCACCTGGTGCCCGGCCGGTACGTGCGGATCACCGTCTCGGACACGGGGGCCGGCATGAGCAAGGAGGTTCTGGCGAAGGTCTTCGAGCCCTTCTACACCACCAAGCCGGTCGGCGCCGGCACCGGGCTAGGCCTCTCCACCGTATACGGCATCGTGAAGCAGCACGACGGCTACATCTGGCCCTACAGCGAGCCCGGCGTCGGCACGACCATGAAGATCTACCTGCCGGCGGTGCCGGAGCTCGCCGGCGCGGCGGCTCCACCCGTGCGCGAGCCGGACGGGCACAGTGTACCGGAGATGGAGCAGGCGCTCGTCCTCGTGGTGGAGGACGAGCCGGCCATCCGGGAGCTGGTGCGGCGCACGCTCGAGACCGCCGGCATGGTGGTGATCGAGGCGGAGAACGGACGCCAGGCGCTCGACATCTTCGCCCTCGGCGGGGATCCGCCCAGGCTGGTGATCTCGGACGTGATCATGCCCCAGCTCAGCGGCCGCGAGCTGAGCGACGCGCTGGCGGACTCGCATCCGCGCCTGCCGATCCTCTTCATGTCGGGCTATACCGGCGACGACGTGCTCGCCCGGAGCCTGCTTCCCGACACCGCGCCGTTCATTCAGAAGCCCTTCGCACCCGAGGAGCTGCTGGCCCGGGTGCGGGGGATGCTGGCGGGAGCGCCGACGTCGGAGGTACGTTAGCGCGGCCGGATCCCAACCCCCTCACAACCGGAAGGCCCCATGTCGATACTCGGCGCCCTGTGGCTCCCCATCGTCCTCTCGGCCGTCCTCGTCTTCGTGGTGAGCGCCTTGGTCCACATGGTGCTCAAGTACCACACCAGCGACTACCGGCGGCTGCCGACCGAGGACGCCGTGCGCGCGGCGATCCGAAGCGGCAATCCTGAGCCGGGCCTGTACGCGGTGCCGTACGCCGGAGACATGAAGGCGATGGAGACGCCGGAGATGAAGCAGAAGTACGTCGAGGGGCCGGTCGGGCTCCTGACGCTGCGGCGCCCCGGCCCGTTCACGATGGGGCCGGCGCTGACCCAGTGGTTCCTCTTCACCGTCCTCGTGTCGCTGTTCGTCGCCTACGTCGCGGCGCACGCGATCCCTCCCGGCGCGGAGTATCTCCACGTCTTCCGCGTCGTGGGGGCGGTCGCCTTCCTCACCTACGGGCTGGGGCAGCTGCCCGCGGCGATCTGGATGGGGAAGCCGTGGTCGATGGCGGCGAAGGAGGCGTTCGACGGACTGCTGTACGCGCTGGTGACCGCGGGAACGTTCGGGTGGCTGTGGCCCAGGTAAGAGGACCTACCTCGGAAACGCCTCCGGCAGGCCCCCGTCGATCGTGAGGATGTCGCCGGTGGTGAAGCGGAACCTGTCGCTGGCCAGCAGCACGGCCAGGTCCGCCGCCGCGTCCGCGGGGATCAGGGCCACGCCCATCAGGTTCCGCTTCCGGTACGTCTCCAGCTGCTCCTCGACCGACACCCCTCGGCTCGCCGCCCGCTCGCGCACGAACCGCTGGAACAGCGGCGTGTCCACCTGGTCGGCGTTGATGGCGTTGACCCGGATGCCGTCGGCGCCCAGCTCCACGGCGGCCACCCGGAGCGCCTGGAGCAGTGCGGCTTTGCTGCCCCCGTAGGCCACGGCCTCCTTTCCCGGTACCAGCGCCGCCTTCGAGACCGACGCCACGATGGACCCGCCCAACCTCTGCCGCCGCATCACGGTCGCGGCCCGCCCGATCGCGGCCACCGCACCCAGGTAGTGCACCTCGAGCTGGTGCTGCAGGTCCTCGCGGCGGATGGCGGTGACCGGCGCGAAGCGGGGCGGCGCACCGGCGGTGTAGAACAGCGAGTCCACACCGCCGAACTCGAGCACCGCCCGGCGGAAGAGCGCGTCGAGACTCGCGTCGTCGCGGACGTCCACTCCGGCGCCGACCACCCGCCCCGGGTAGCGCCGCGCCGCTTCCGAGGCCACGGCTTCCGCCACCGCCGCGTCCAGATCCGCCACCACGACATGGGCACCCTCGTCCGCGAAACGGAACACGGCGCTCCGGCCGATGCCGCTGCCTCCGCCGATCACGACCACCACGTGCCGTGGCAGCAGCCGAGTGGCCCGCTCCTTTGCGATCTGCTCGTCCACCTTCCGGCGCTCGAGCGGCCAATGCTCGAACGCGAAGACGTCCGGCTCACTGATGAACTCGAACCGGTCCACCGCCTCCGCGTTCTCGATCGTCTCCAGCACGGCCCGATAGCAGACGTTGGCGGTCACCGCCCCACGCTTGTCGCTGAAGGCGGTGATGACGCCGAGACCGGGCACGAGCACGACCTTGGCCCAGTCGTCGAGGGGACGTTCCCCGGCGGCCGCGTTTCGGCGGTGATACTCCTCGTACTCCACGCGCGCGCTGGCGAGACCGCTCCGAACCTGCGCCGCCAGACGGTCTTCCGAGCCGGCGAGGTCGAGATCGAGCCAGACCGGCAGTCGGCCCGCGCGGAGCAGGTGCTCCGGAGTCGCCATTCCGCGGCGCGCGAGCTCGGGCGTGCGCTCTCCGGCCAGCGCGGCGAGCAGGTCGTCCGCGTCGTCGAAGTGAAGGACGATCCGATCGGTGCGGCCGAGCTCCCCGCGCACCATGGGCAGCACGAGCTCCGCCACGCGCTTCCGCTCTTCCGCGGGCGGCGCCGCGCCGCGCGCACCGCCGAGCAGGCGGCGCCCGCGGCGGGCGGTCGCCAGGTACCGGTCGATGCGGCCCACCGCCTCGGTGAGACGCACGTGGCACTGCTCCGCGTCGTCGCCCCACACCACGAGCCCGTGATGGGCGAGGGTGAGCCCGGCCGTGTCGCTGGGGATGCGGTCCACCATCTCGCTCACCGAGCGGGCGAGCGGAAAGCCGGGCCGGGTGTAGGGGACGTAGACGATCTCGCCCTCGAAGAGCTCGGCCACCAGTCGCTCGGCCACAGCGTCACGGACGTTGGTGAGACTCATCGTCGCGACGTCGTGGGTATGCGCGATCACGCGGTAGGGGAGCAGCGAGTGGAGCGGCGTCTCGACGGAGGGAGGGGGTCCCTCGGCGAGCATGCATGTCGCCATGAAGCGCATCATCTCCGCGTCGCTCATCGCCTCGGCGTGCCGCAGCGCGTCGAGGCGCGGAAGCGACAGCCGGGTGAACCCTTCCCGCTCGATGGTGCGCAGGTCGGTGCCGCTTCCCTTCACCAGCAGCGCGTCGCCGATCTTGACCGACGTATTGCCCCCGCCGGGCTGCACCAGCCGGGGATCCCCCCCGAGGCGGTTGGAGAGGTGAACGAGGCTGTCGAGGGGGTCGGAGCGAGGGGACTGGGCCATCGCAGGAAGATGCGGACCCACGGGATCTGACGCGAGGCCGGGGGTGTCCGAGACAATCCCGATTGCGCAAATCCCCATTTTTGTTTATGCTGGCTCGCGCGTTGAAAAACGATTTGAGAAACATTCTCAACTTTCCGAGCCCATAATGACTTCAGGCACCCTCTCCTTCTGCACCCTGCTGGCGGCTCTCCTCCTCGAGGGCGCGCTCTTCGAGACCGCGTCGGCCCAGGACCACGCGCTGGCCGCCATCGCGATCGCTCACGCCTCCAGCGACACCACGGTCAAGCGGCCCTTCCGCATCCCGCCCCAGCCGCTCCCGGCGGCACTGGAGGAATTCACCCGCCAGTCCGGCCTGCGGGTCAGGGCCGATACCGACGTGCCGGTCGTGAGGTCGTCCGGCGTCGTGGGACGGTTCACTCCGGTCGAGGCGCTGCGTCGCCTCGTGGCCGGGACGGGGCTCGCCGCCCGGGTGGTAGACGACCGCACGCTCGCCGTACAGCAGGAAAGTTCCGGGGCCTACGTGCTCGACCCGGTCGAGGTCGTGGCCCGGCGAGGGGCGAACCAGGAGGCCGTGACGGCCACGGCCACGAAAACCGCGACGCCGCTGCGCGACGTGCCGCAGGCGGTCACCGTGGTGAGCCGGCAGCTCATCGCCGACCAGGGCATGCAGAGCATGGCCGACGTCGCCGCCTACGTGCCGGGCGTCACCATGGGGCAGGGCGAGGGCCACCGGGACCAGCCCACCATCCGCGGCAACAACTCGACCTCGACGTTCTTCGTCAACGGCGTGCGGGACGACGTGCAGTACTTCCGCGATCTGTACAACGTGGAGCGCGTCGAGGCGGTCAAGGGCGCGAACGCACTCATCTTCGGGCGGGGAACGGGCGGGGGGGTGATCAATCGGGTGACCAAGGAGGCCGGCTGGGCGCCGACCCGCGAGCTGACGGTGCAGGGCGGGTCGTACGGCACCAGGCGGGGCGCCGTAGACGTCGGTCAGGGCCTGAACCAGGCGGTGGCGCTCCGGCTCAACGGCATGTACGAGAACTCCGACCGCTTCCGGCGGGACGTGAACGTCGAGCGCTACGGCATCAACCCGGCCGTGAGCGTGGCCGCCGGCGACGATACCCGGCTTTCGGCCAACTTCGAGCATTTCTACGACTCCCGCACCGTCGATCGCGGGATTCCATCGTTCCAGGGTGAGCCCGCGCGGGCCGACGCGCGGACCTTCTTCGGCGATCCCGCGCTGAGCTGGTCCGATGCCAGGATCAACATGGGCACGGCGCTGGTGGAGCACGACGTCGCCTCCGGGGTGCAGGTGCGGAACCGCACGGTGTACGGCGACTACGACAAGATGTACCAGAACGTCTTTCCGGGATCGGTGGACCCGACCGGGGAGCTGGTCAGCATCTCGGCCTACAACAGTCGCAACGACCGGACCAATCTGTTCAACCAGACCGAGCTGACCTACCGCGCGGCGACCGGCTCCGTGGGCCACACGCTGCTCGCCGGCCTCGAGGTGGGCCGGCAGGTGAGCCGGAACATCCGGAACACCGGTTACTTCGACGGCTCCGCGACGTCCGTCACCGCGCCGCTCGACCGTCCCACGATCCATCGTCCGGTCACCTTCCGCTTCGGCGAGACCGATGCCGACAACCGCACCCGGGCGACGACCCTCGGCGTGTACCTGCAGGACCAGATCGCAGTGACCCCCTACCTGCAGCTCATCGCCGGCGCGCGGCTGGAACGGTTCGATCTCGCCTTCCACAACTTCCGGAACGGCGAGGACCTCGAGCGCCGGGACGAGCTCGTCTCGCCCCGCGCCGGGGTGATCGTGAAGCCGCTGGAGCCCCTCTCGTTCTACGGCAGCTACAGCGTCTCGTACCTGCCCAGCTCGGGCGACCAGTTCTCGTCGCTGACGGCGACGACCGAAACGCTCGAGCCCGAGAAGTTCGAGAACTACGAGGTGGGCGCCAAGCTCGACGTGGCGACCGGGCTCGCGCTCAGCGCCGCCGTCTACCAGCTGGACCGGAGCAACACGAGCGCGCCGGACCCCCTGGACCCGTCGCGGATCGTGCAGACCGGCAGTCAGCGGACCAAGGGGCTGGAGCTCGGCGCCACCGGAAGCCTGACGCCCGAGTGGCAGGTGGCAGCCGGGTACGCCAACGAGGACGCGTACGTCACCAGCGAGACCAGCCAGGCCCCCGCCGGGGCCAAGGCCCCGCTGGTGCCGCGCAACACGTTCTCGCTGTGGAACCGGTACCAGATCCACCGCATGTGGGGGCTGGGCGCGGGGATCGTCTATCAGGACCGGATGTTCGCGGCCATCGACAACGCGGTCACGCTGCCGGGCTTCACCCGCTTCGACGCGGCGGCCTTCTTCACCCTGAGCAGCGTGCTGCGGGCCCAGGTCAACGTGGAGAACGTGTTCGATCGGCGGTACTTCGTCACCTCGCACAGCAACAACAACATCAGCCCGGGGTCGCCCCGGGCGGTGCGGGTGTCGGTGACTGCGGGGTTCTAGGAGGCGGAACGTTAGTTTGTATGCCATGGACCTCACGACAGGCGTTCCCTTCTGGCTGGTCAAGGGCGGCCTTCCCGCCGCGTACCCCAAGCTCGATCAGGACCTGCGCTGCGACCTCGCCGTCATCGGCGGGGGAGTCACCGGCGCACTGCTGGCCCACCGGTTCGCGGCAGAGGGGATCCACACGGTGCTCCTCGAGGGCCGGGAGATGGGCTACGGCAGCACCGGGGCCAGCACCGCCCTGCTCCAGTACGAGCTGGACACCCACCTCACCACGCTCGAGGACCGGATCGGCGCTTCCTCCGCCCAGCGCTGCTACCGCCTCTGCCTCGAGGCGATCGCCGGGATCGAGCGACTCGCCGGCGAGGTTGGGGAGAACGCCGAACATGGGCGGAAGAGCAGCCTCTATCTCGCCTCCGGCCGCCGGGACACCAAGGCGCTCGAGCGCGAGTGCAAGGCCCGTCGCGCGATGGGGATCGAGGTGGACCTGCTCTCGTCCGTCGATCTCCGCCATCGCTTCTCCTTCGATCGTCCCGCGGCGCTGCTGTCCAGCGTGGCGGGGGAGATCGATCCGCTCCGCTTCACCCACGACCTGCTGGCGGCGGGCGGCCGAGAGGGGCTCGAGGTGTACGACCGGACCGGCGTGTCCAGGTACCAGTCCGACCGCAAGGGCGTGCTGCTCGAGACGGCGGACGGATGGCGGGTCAGGGCCGGCAAGGCGATCTTCGCCACCGGCTGCAACGTCCCTCCCTTCCTTCCCCGCCGCTCCATGCGGCTGGTCAGCAGCTTCGCCTTCGCCACGGCGCCCCTGCAGACCTTCGAAGGATGGGGAGAGGATCGCTGCCTGATTTGGGAGACGGCGCGTCCCTACTTCTATGCCCGAACCACCCCCGACGGCCGCGCGCTCGTCGCCGGGGCCGACCAGCCGTTCAAGGGAACCGAGAAGGTGGACCGGATCCAGGAGAAGCAGACGGTACGTCTGGCCCGGCAGTTCGGAGCGATGTTTCCCGGTATTGCGTTCGACGTGGACTGGAGTTGGGCGGGCACCTACGCCGAGACCGCCGACGGCCTGCCGTACATCGGCGTCGCTCCGGAGTTTCCCAACGGCTACGTGGCGATCGGCAACGGCGCGAACGGCATCGTCTTCGCGTACGTCGCCGCGAATCTGCTCCTGGATCTC